>CAZEZK010000020.1:806-21840 GCA_964516935.1 uncultured bacterium | reverse complement strand
GCGAGAGCTTTCAATTCAACCCTCTTGGGTGCCTTTGAGCTGGAAGGAGTATATTCGGGAATATTATGCAAACATCTGGAGTTTTTCAAGCACAGGTGCTGATTTACCCTCCTACAATAGGAACCATTCTTACATCCGATTATGCAAAGCAGATCAACCAAAAAGTCTAAAGTTTTCTTACTGGCTTGGAGTAGCACAAGTGCTTGCCGCATGCATAATCGCCCCTTTTAATCCTCCTGTTGCAGGAACCTTGGCATTAAACGGAATTAATATGGCTGTGCAGGCAGGCTGTGAAGCCCACAAAAATATGGAACAGTGGGAACAAGAACAAGGCGCTCAACGGAGAAAAGAAGAGGAAGCCATTAACGGACAGTGACGGGCTCATATTTACAGATCTGAATCTTCTTCCAGATGGCGCTTGAGTTCGCTCAGGAACCCGCAACCGTAGAGACCGTCAAGCACACGATGGTCAAAGGTTAGGGAGACCATCATGATCGAGCGGATCGCCATCGAGTCATCTTCTAGAACCACTACCCGTTTATTAATCGCACCGATTCCAACAATCGCCACTTCAGGATAGCGGATGATCGGTGTTCCCATCAGTGCGCCCGCCATGCCAAAATTGGTCATAGTGATCGACCCATCTTGCACCTCTTGATGCGAAAGGCGGTTGGCGCGCGCCTTCTCTGCTAGATCTGCGAGTCGACGAGCAAGCTCTGCTAAAGAAAGCGCCTGACAGCCGTGGATCACCGGCACAATCACACCCTGATCGACACTCACAGCAATTCCCAGATTCACCGAGCGCTTTACAACGATCGTATCACCATCGGCGAGTGAAGAGTTGATCAGCGGATAGGCCTGGATAGCGCGGGCAATCGCACGGGCAATAAATGAGCTGATAGTCAACTTGGCGCCATGCTGCTCCAAGAAGCGCTGCTTCTCCTGCTTAATGCGATTCACGGCGTTCGTGACATCCACCTCGGCGATCAATGAAGCGTGGGGCGCCTCATAAAAGGAGCGCACCATGTTCTCTGCGATCGCTTTGCGCAACGCAGTCATCTTGACATGCTCGAGATGGGAGTGAGGCGCATTGTGGGTTGGCTGCTCTTTAGCCGCTAGATAGGCCTCAACATCTTGCTTCGTCAAGCGACCACCGCGCTCACGCGGGATTTGGTCCGCCTGCGAGAGGGAGATCCCCTTCTCACTTAGGAGACGTAATACAGCTGGGGTGAAAAAATCTTCTTCCGATTTAGGGGCTGGCTCAACAGCCTCTGCATTCGAGCCAATCACGGCGAGCAGAGCACCAACCGGCACTTCTTGAGATACATCTACTAAAATCTTTTGAAGGACACCCGCAACTGGCGATGGGATTTCGCTCGTAACCTTATCGGTAGAGACTTCTAAAAGAGGTTCATCAAGCCGAACAGAGTCACCAACTTTTTTGAACCAACGGACAACGGTCGCGCTAAGAATGCTCTCGCCGAGCTTGGGTAATCGAACTTCCATAATGAGGGTAATTATCAACTTTTTGTCTGATTAGTTCAATGAAGGAATCCCAACGCGCCTGCCCCGCAACTACCTTCATCTCCATCTCCAGATAGTGAACTGGAAGTGCAAACCCCTTATTGCAATCGAGTTTGACCCAATCTTTTTCTGTACAGAGGAGAGCCTCCGCCCCAACCTTCCGTGCCTCTTTAGCAAAGCAAGCCAACCGCTCCTTTCCAATGGGCTCATGATCAGCCAGCGGACATTTCGCCACCACCTCCATCCCCTGCGCCTCCACTGTCCGCACAAAGCGCGCCGGACGGGCGATTCCTGCAAAAACTGCCACCTTTTTTGCAAAAAAACCTTTCACATTGAGCCCCAAACCGATTGCATTGGGGAACTGCTCCATCAACTGCGGCTCTGATGGGTAGATAAAAATTTGAGTCGCCTCGGCGATCCGATCTGGAGAGTCGCGCAAAGAGCCTCTCGGCAAATAGTAGTTTTCGCGCTTCAGATCATCGGCATGCAACAATAAGCAGTCGATATCGCGAGCGAGCTTTCGATGTTGGAATCCATCATCGAGCAGCAACAACTTCGCCCCCTCCTCAGCTGCGAGCTGAGCCGAATCGATGCGCCGCTTCCCCACATAGACAGGAACGTCAGGCAGTCGTCGCGCCAGCAGTTTCGCCTCATCGCCTCCTCGATAGCCGCGCGTCAAGATCGCCAGCGGAATCTCTGGAGCCAATGTGCGCGCAATCAGATGAACGAGGGGCGTCTTTCCTGTGCCGCCAGCGACGATATTGCCCACACTCACTACAAGAGCTGGAGCCCGACGGATGGGTAATAGGTCTATATCGTAGAGAAAGTTCCTTCCCCAAACCCAGGCGCCCCAACAGCGCGAGAGCAGTTTAGAACCCTTTCGCTGATCAATGAGAGATTGTAGATAGAGAGAGAGGCCGTTTCGCAAAGAGTTCATTTTCCACTAGTTCTACGAGGATATGGAGCACCAACATATGTGCTTCTTGGATCCGATCAGAGTAGCGGAATCCCGTCACAATCCACTCCCAGTCGCACATACCCTTAAGAGCGCCACCGCTCTTGCCCAGGAATGCAGCGGTTTTGATCCCCTTCTGTTTGGCTATCTCAACTGCGCGCACAATGTTGGGCGAGTTCCCCGAGGTGGTCAACGCAATAAAGAGGTCCCCCTCCTGTCCCAGAGCCTCCACAGAACGGCTAAAGACCTCATCATAACCAAAGTCGTTAGCCACACAGCTCATATGGCTCGGATCGGCAAATGCAATCGCCGGGAGGGCTGGACGTCGCTCGCGGAACTGCCCCGTAAGCTCCTCCACAAAGTGCATCGCATCGCAAAGACTTCCTCCATTGCCAGCGATAAGGATCTTCTTTCCACTACGGAAGCAGTGAACCATCTCACGCGCTACACCTTCAACAAAGGCAAGCGTTGTCGGTAATTTTAACTGCTCCGCAGCAGAGATCGCCTGTTCCGCAGCAGCCACAATCAGTTCGCGCATGGCAGAGAGGATAAGCAATCTGCCGCTAAAAGACAAATTTCTGCAGCTCTTTTGTCACCGGATGAACAAAAGAGAGCTCTGCGCAGCGCAAATGGATCTGCGTATCATCGCCAGTTTTGCTGCCATACTTCTTATCCCCTACGATCGGATGGCCCGACTCGGCACATTGGACACGCACCTGATGGTAACGTCCCGTCTCTAACTCGAAAGAGACGCCAGTGGTATGGGGCCACTCAGCGACAACAGTGTAGTGAAGTCGAGCCACTTTACCTTCTGGAGAAATAGTGGCACGATGTGCGCCGTGCAGGACTCGATGGACCCACTCACCTTCTTTAGGACGAAGATGTCCCTCCACCTCTGCCTCATAGCGCCGATGGATTTCCTGCATACGCATCGCTTCATTGAGACGGCTGAGAGCCTTGGTCGTTCGCGCGAAGAGCACTAGACCACTAGCGGGGCGGTCAAGCCGATGGATTGCATGAAGAAAGACGTTGCCCGGTTTGTTATATTTCTCTTTGAGCCACTGCTCGCAAAAAATAGCCAGCTTCTCCTGCGTCACCCAGCCTGCAGGCTTGAGCGCCACGAGAATATGGTTATCGCAATAAACGATCTCAGGATTTACGTTGACGAACGGCTTCATACAATAATAGGGTTGCAGCGGCAGAAACATTAAGAGAATCTGCAATTCCCAACATGGGAATACGCACCTGGATGTCTGCTTGATCCATCCAGAGATTCGAAAGACCATATTGCTCCGAACCCACTGCAATAGCGAGAGGGCCATTGAGTTTAGTTTTAGTAAACTCTTTTTCAGCATGCGGAGTGGCTGCAGCAACTGCCACGCCATGCATCTTTAAGATCTCCAAAGCTTCGATGCTGGAGAGTTCGTAGACCGGCATTGCAAAGAGCGTTCCCACACTTGCGCGCACGACGTTAGGGTTATGGATATCAGTCACCTGATCGCAGACGATCACTCCACTTGCTCCAACCGCATCGGCGCTCCGCAACATAGTGCCTAGGTTTCCAGGTTTTTCCACACGTTCCACCACGAGAAAGAGCGGATCTTTGCACTCTTTCAGGAAATCCAGAAGCTCTTTTTTTCCTAGATGGATCTGTGGAGCTATAGCGATCAGACCATCAGGGCGGTCGCGATAGGAGATGCGCTCAAAGAGCTGTTTCGAGCAGGAGTAGCGCTCTGCACCACAGCTATTGATGATCTGCGACTCATTCTCCCCCAAAAAGAGCTCTTCACAATAGAAGATCGATGTAATGGGACGACCCGATTGGAGAGCGCGCTTGATCTCTCGATAGCCTTCAATCAGAAACAGACCGTGCAAATCGCGAGCCGATCGATCGCGCAGCGCCAGTAGTTCTTTAATACGAGGATTGCTTGAACTGGTAAGATGCATTAAAAAGCTCCATAACAGTAAGAACCACTCGGAATTGATAGCGCTCCAGGCGAAGTTAGAGCCATCTCTCCGGTCTCAAACTTGGAATTTAAGCCATGCGAAAGCCCCATCTGGTCCCATAGATGACGCAAAACTATTGGCGTAAAGCCAGGTGTATGACAGGAGAGGAAAAAGAACTTCGCCTCGGGAGCGAGCAGCTCGCGGCAAAGCTCTAACAGCGTCTGCATCTCCTCTTCGATCTTAAAGACCTCTCCCTGAGCTCCCCTTCCAAATGTGGGAGGGTCGAGCAGGATCCCCTCGTAGCGGTTGCCTCGCTTCACTTCTCGCTTAAGAAACTTACAGACGTCGTCGACGATCCAGCGAATCGGCGCTTTGGTCAACTGGTTGCGCGCCGCATTGTCGCGCGCCCACTCGGTCATCCCCTTCGAGGCATCGACATGACAGACCGCCGCGCCCGACTGAGCCGCCGCGATCGTTGCGCCGCCCGAGTAGGCAAAGAGGTTTAATACAGATTTTGCGCGGCTCTCCCGAATGCGCTTCCAGAAGGCAGCATGTTCTGGAAAAAAGCCCAAATGGCCAAATTCTGTTGGAGCGATCTGCATGCGCACACCCTCTACAGTGATCTCCCAAGACGCTGGCAGAGTGCGCTTCCCCTTCCAGCCGCCGCTCTTCTCATCGCGCTGGAAGAATGAATCGGCCTTCGCCCACTCTGCCTCGCTCAACTGCGGACGCCAAACTGCCTGCGGGCAGGGGCGCACTAGCCGGAATTCCCCAAAACGCTCAAATTTGCGGCCATTCCCGCTGTCTAACAATTGATAGGTCATGCAATCTGCCTCAATAGCGCGTGAAGCGCCGCTTCCACCGAAGCCTCAATCCCTGCAGCTCGGGCGGCAGGGGCAGAAATCTGCTCGACTGCAAGCTCTTGCCCTCTCTTACCCACGGCGATAAAGACTTTCGAAGCGGGAGAGCCGATCTGCCCTGACACGGCGACCACATAGTCAGCATCCGTTTCAATGAATAACCCCTGAGCCATCTCGCGAACCGTCGCGCTGCTCACCGCCCCTTCGCGAGCGAGCGTCTCTGGAGAGACGCGGAGAAACTCCTCTTTCCACTGGTTGCAATAGACAACTAGAGAGCCGAGAAGGTAGTTCGAAGCGCCCTCCATCGAAACAAAACGTGCGGCAATTGCGCCGCCGGTACAAGACTCTGCTAAAGCCAAAGTCTCTCCTCGCGCAATCAGCGCTTCATGAATTCTGCGAGCTATCGCCATAAATATTTCTCATGTGCGGTAGGCACTACAACTGTTCGCCCCATACGAACAGGAGAGACCACCTTTTTTCCTTCGACGGAGAAGGCCGTCGGTTCCGTCTCATCGCGGATCCACTGGCGCAGCTTGCGAAAGAGCTGTGCATTGGGCAGCTGCAGCGCAGAGACAATCTCACAGTCACGCGCCTGCTGATAGATCTGCGGATAGGAGAACTCCATCCCCCAAAAGAGCGCATCGGGCCCCCACGCCATCGAGCGGATCGAACCATCTGCCTCCGACTGGCGCACAAAATGGGCGCGGATCTGCAACACCGGCGAGAGGATCTCGATCAGAGCCCTACCATTGTTTGCCAGGGACTTCACCCGGATCGCTTCGGACTCCACGGTCCAAGCACAGGCCAAGGCGTGAGGAGATGCCTTCCCCTCCAGCGCCGAGCGGTAGAGCTCGCCAAAATTTTCAATTGACCCCGGAAGATCTGTCTCCATCACTACTCGTCCCAAAGGGAAGAGTTCAAAAGGAGCACATGCAGCTCCGAGAGCTAGAAGCTCTTCAGGCGTGAGTAATGCATGAATTTTCAACCATTGTGATGCTTGGTAGGCCATAGGATTAAACCGATGGCGCCCAGTGTAACACAAGAGTCCGCAACATTAAAGATCGGAAAAGAGTAACCCCAGAAGGTGAAGTGAAAGAAGTCCACCACCCTGCCATAGAGGATGTAATCCAGCGTATTACCTAAGGCACCTGCCAAGACCATTGAGAGGAATATCCCCTCCCACCCTGAGGCGTGTCTCCAGAAGTAGTAGATCAATCCCACGATCAGAACCAGGCGAATCCCAAACCAGAGCCCCGCGTGGCCATCGAAGAGGCCCCAAGCGACCCCTGTATTGAACACTAAATCTAAAGATAAGAAATTTTTTATTACAACGATCCCACCGGAGGTAAGCTCGCGGAAAGCAATCGCCTTGGACAGGAAGTCCAAGGCGATCAAGATCGCAACTAGACCAGCCCTTTTTCCCATCGCTCTTGAGATTTTACTGTCATTACCGCGTAAGGAACTGCTTCCAGCCGCTTGATGGGGATCTCTTCACCGGAGATATCGCACACTCCGTAAGTCCCCTCACTGATCTTTTCTAGGGCGCGGTCGATCTGACGGAGCAACCCAAACTCTTTGCTGGAAACTTCCAAATTAATACTCTTTACAAAGTCGTCGGTCCCCTCATCTGCAGCATGCTGAGAATAGCCTTTAGAGGCATCTGGTTCTTTTACTTCCTGCGTGGTCCCTTGTAAAGCGCGAGTCACTTGAGCGCGCAGCTCTTCAAGGCGTTTTTTGAAATGAGAGATCTCCTGCTTTGTCAATGGCATTGCTCTATTCCTCTTTACATGTGGTTACACTTTGTATAGCTTCTAAAAGCTCTCTAATTTGCGTAAAACGCTTATAGACACAAGCGAATCGGATATAGGCAATGACATCTATTCTTTGCAGATGACGCATCACAATTTCTCCCAATTCCCGGCTTTCAATTTCGCGTATTCCCTTCGTCAACAGTTCCGCCATGATCTGGTCAGCGAGCTCACACGCCCTCTGATGACTGACTGTCGTATGGCGACAAGCCGCGTCAATTCCCCGAATCAGCTTCTCCTGCTGGAAATCCTCATACGTACCATCTCGTTTTTTTACTTGCAAACTTAAATCTACCGTTTCAAATGTTGTGAAGCGGCGCGCGCACTGGACGCACTCTCGGCGGCGTCTCACTACGCTCGATTCGGTCGCATTTCTCGAATCGGTGACTTTTGAGTCCTCGTGGCTACAGAAGGGGCATCGCATAAATGGTTCTTGCTAGAAAATATTGAACCATGGAGATTAGATCAAGCAGCGAACTTATCTCGATATTCGCAGCGATCGTTTTTTGAGCCTTTTTCCTCGTTTTCTCGAGCTGCCACTTGGCCTACTTTTTTAAGTATGTCCTTCGCAGCAACTCGAAGAATCGATAAAAAATTCTCTAAAACTCGACCACTACGAATATCGAGATGGGTTCGCCGTGTAAAACGAGTGTTTTGATGTTCAAATTTTTCCATAATTACCAGCGGGCATTCCTGTTTTTTACAGCAGGAGTGATTATTTTTTCATTTCTCTTCTTTGGAGTGTTCACCCCTTATAGCCCTGGCTTGGAGCAAGAGGAAGACGAGACCACCCAACTCACCAGGTGGGTGACCTATGACGACGGAGCACTCTGCCGCTCCCTCTTTGAGACCGGCATCGCAGAACACATTGCCACCGCTTTCTGGAGTGACATCCAACCAGAGATCCAAGAGCGACTCGCCAAAACAAAACATTTTAACCTCTACGTCCATCCCGATTCCTCAGCAGTAAGCTTCGCATCGCTCTGGGAGCGAGCCTTCCCGGACTTTAAAAAAGAGTGGGACTCTCTCCAGAATGAGCAGACAGCCTCTCCAGAGACATTCTCCACCTTTGCGCGCCTCTATCGAAAACAGCTCATGGCCCCTGCTGAACAGAGCCGCCAAGTGCTTCTCTATCTTCAGCGCCAGAAAAATCTTACCCAAGATCCCACCCTCGCCAATCGCGACCTCTCCCTCTACGGCTTCCACACCGTTGCCGACTGGTTTGGCCCTGCCTTTGCGAAACATTGCGCTGAGTTTATCCTGGCCTCTGCCGAAAGCGGCGAAAAAGCCGGATTCTCCGTCTCTCGCGATGAGCTCCGCAACGCCAACTCCCGCAATCCGCAAATCCTTAAGAAAGTGATCCTCTGCCATCGCTACCTTCAAAGCACTGGCGCAGCCCTCTTTGTCGACCCTCTCATCCACCAGCAATTTGCAACCTATGCACATGAAGCAGTCGAAGTCGAGCGCTACCAGTGGCCAACAGCCCTGCAGCTTAAAACTCGCGACGATCTGATTGCCTTCCAGACCTACATCAACCTTGTCTCTCGAGACGATCTCCACAAAAACCCGCTCCTCCTCCCCACCTCTTTTCGCACCACCGAGGAGCTAGAAGCTTCTGTTCCAGAGCTGGTTCAAACTCCCTATCGAGCCCGGGTAGCCGAACTCTCTCTCCAGAGCGTCCGAGACTCAATTCCCCTCCGATCCCTTCTCCAGTGGCAGGTGGAGGATGACCATTGGGCCTTCCTCTGCAAAGAGTTTGCCGGCCTAAACAGCAAGAAAAAGCGACCTGAGCGCACAGCTGCTCTCAATGAACTCCCCACCGATCTGCGCAAGAAGATCGACGAAGAGACTCGCCGCCAGATCCTCCACGACAATCCTCAGCGGATCTCCGATGCGCTCACCCAGATCCCACTGAAAGAGCGCGATCTTCTCCTTTCTGCTGGCTATACGCCACTAGAGAATGTAGAGCGCCATAAGGACTTCTCAGCCCTTATCGCAAAGGCCGCTCAAGGTGACCTCGCTGCAGCCACAACGCTCCAGCACTACTCCGATGATGGCGAGACGATCTATCGCATCGAAGGAGTTGAACAGACCGGGATGGCCCGCATTTTAACCTTTGCAGAAGCAAAACAGCGAGGCTCTCTCAAGAAGAGGCTCCCTGCTGACAGCGCAGTCTTCCTCCGCCCCCTCTTTATCGCCATCGATCGCGCAGTCCCAAAACAGGAATGGGTTCCCGGAGAAGGCCCTGCAGCCTTCTATGCCACCAACCGCTTCTTCCTCACAACTCAAAGTGCCCGTGAAGCTCTCCGCATCAACCGCGATGACCCGCTCTGGCTAAAACAGTCTGATGTCGTTACCGAGCAGTTCAAAATGGAGCGCGTCTACACAGAGGTCTCTCGCAAAGAAAATGAGAAGCTCTGCTCTCAAGAGATCGGTAGCTGGTCCTCTGTTGAGGCACCCCCAAATAGCGGCCTCCAGTTCTGCTACGTCGCCGGACGCGTCCAGCCCCCAGCTCCCACCCGCGCTAACCTAGAGCAAGCACTCCTCTCCGCTGAGCTACAGTGCTGCCTAGCCGACCAAATTATACAGGCGATGAAAGAATGACACGTCGCTTCACCACATCTCATGAATGGATTGAGCGCAATGGCGATATAGGCCTTGTGGGGATTACCGATTATGCCCAGCAGGAGCTAGGACCAATTGTCTATGCAGCACTTCCGATGGTCGGCCAAAATGTCCGCGCCGGAGAGGAGGTATGCGTCCTAGAATCATCAAAGGCGGCAACAGATATCCACTCCCCTGTTACAGGACAGATCCTCGCGGTGAATCCGCGCATCACCCAAGAGCCAGGCCTACTCAATAGCCATGCCGAAACTACCGGCTGGCTATTTCAGGTACGTATCATCTCAGAAGCAGAGTGGGATGCTCTCCTCCATGTGGAGGCTTATACATCGCTGATTTCTTATACACAAACAACCTGAAGATTTGGTTTTTGAGCGCGCCAAAGCCCCGGGGATTGACGATCGTAAACGATCCAATATTAGCAATATGGGGTCGCTTACGATCGTCAATCCTCGGGAGCTTTCGCGCGTCGGCTCTACGGTCTTTGGCAAATTTTCATCTACTTCCGTGAAAACTTTTGGCTCTTTTCTGGCCTCAAGCACAGAGACGATCAGGTAGATAATATAGGAGAAACGTTTACTCAATGTGTATAGATTACGAGACTCGCCCTCGCTGTTGTAGAACTTATAGGCATCAATCTCTTCGAAGAGATTATCTATATTTTGAGTCTTAACGATGATCTGACCAGTTGAGGAATATCGATGCGACTGATAAGAGAGATCTACAAGATATTCCTGTTCCTTCAACTCCTTTAACCTTGTATAGGACTGAGTCGCTTTCAGCATCGAAGGAGGTAATATAGAGAGTTCGTAAAATGGTAATCCGTGCTGATTGTCTTCATCGACCTCTTCGGGAAGAATCAACTTAGGCGCTTTGGGACCCTCTTGTTTTTTGTAAAATTCGACAAGATTTAACCCATCCAGGTGCAACTCTATGAGACTCTTAAGATCGAGCAAGCTAAAAACCGTGCAGGAGACGTTATCTGTCTGGCGTCTCATTTTATAAGAATAGAACTGTACTTTCTCGTTCCAATTACACCCTTTCCGCAGGATTTGAATACTGGAATGGAGTCGTGTATAACCTTTATATTCAGGATGATCTGGATATACATTATGTCCTTCCGAGTCAATCACAAAAACATGCGCTTGCCCATAGCGATAGACGGCAAAAACAGGGACAACATGTTTCTCTTCCGGATTATCCGAACAGACGACCCAGCCAACAGCCTTTCCTTCTTCATTAGAAGCGATTAACCTTCTTACAAGACCAGGTAAATTACTCAGATACCGACGGGAGAGCATCTCCTTAGGAAAGCTATATTCCTTTATGAAGAAATCGACGATCTTTTGAACCCCTGCCGGTTTTAAAACAGGCCCTTCATTCTCTTGACCCTGTACATCGCGCATATACACATTCAGGGCTTCCCACTGGCTCCGCACAAGATTCAGCGCCTCGTAAAAAAAGGTCTCCACACCGCAAAAAAGATGTTCCGACAACAATTTCATGAGGTTCAATAAGGGTTTAGGCTCCTTGATATTATGGCTATTAATACACTCTTGAAGAGCCCGAATAGCCCCTTTTATATTTTCACACTCTCCTTGAGAGTAGTCCCCATTTTCTCTGTCGATGCGCAAAATCCCTTGCAGGCAAGCTTCCACTTCCTGATACCAAGGCTCTCCTGTATAGGACTCTGCAGGACTAGGGATTTGCAGGGGACGTGTCAGGAAGGTGATTCTCGCTGGAGTCAACTTTTCTGTCGGTTGTGTACCTGATATAGGCGGTGTGACGTAACCTGATTGATTCGACTCAAAGAGCATATTATTAGCTATCTCTGAAATAGACTCGATTCGATCCGTATCGAACCTGTTAAAAGAAATTATACCGACATCAAATAAGTCAATAAAGTTATCGCTAGAAACATCTCGAAACACAACCCTCCAGTTTTGCAGAAAAACTAAACTAAAGGCGTTATTAAACTCAAAAGAAAAGAATTAATTACAGGTAGCTGTCTAGACGATTTAGCCAACCAGGAAGCCAGCGCGCCTCACCTCTTTCGGGTGGAGAATTGTCCACCCTGCGCTTAAGTAGCAACCTTGCTGCCGCGACAAAATCCTCTACAGGATCGCGATTGGAATTAGCGGGCATCGCCTGTAGCACCTGCAGTAGACCCCACCCTTCCCCTTTATAAGACTCTGCCGGAGAGGTGCCGGCTCCTTTAAAGTTCATGTAATCTATCAGCGCGTAGAGACCTCGAGGATCCTTTGCTAGCCGCTGGAAGGCCTTGAGATGCAGCCCTTGAACCTCTTCTAACGTCTTCTCCAACCGCTTCGCGATGAAAAGCGCCTGCTGCTCTTTTGTCTCCATCAGCAGTTGACGCAGCGTCGCCATCTTTACGCTCTGGATCTCGCGATAAAACTCCTCTCTCGTATGCCAAGGGCACCCCCGAACCTCTTGCAGCCAGACCGGCAGCTTTACCCCTGATTCACGCAAAAAGATCAACAGTTCCGGAAAGGTCTCATGAAACCGCTTCTCCTCTCCAGATGGGTACCAGATAAAATGGCCGATCCCAAATGAGCCAAAATTCTCTCCCTGGTTCCAGTGGGTAAGCCCCTCCACCGTCCCCGCACACTCGTTGCGCCAAACCTTCTCCGCAATGATGCGCGCATCCTGCGGAGAGATAGCGAATACAGAGAAAATCACCAAAAGAGCGCCGATAAACATGCTATTTCCGACTGAATATGTCGGTTATTTCGACAGCTCTATCCACGGAGCTGAATTTCATATCCACTCTAACCCCTTCCCTTGTCGCTCTTAAATAAAAATTCGACAGTGAGGCGTCGTAGCAAAATTGTATTTTTTGTAAAAATTCTTCGCAGGGAACGTTCTTTAAATCAACTGTTGCACCTTCGACTGTAGTAACCTTAACAGACACGTCGCATAAATTAGATGGTATGGTCATTAATGTCCCTCCATAGAATTGGTAATTATTTTGTCATTCCAGGGAGAGGACTGCATAGAGATCTCTCCCCGATCTGTCAATGCAAGATGCATATTCACATCTGCTCCCGGGTAGGGCTTATGGTTTGCTCCAAAAGCGCAGAAGCCGGTAAGAAGCGTTTTGCGTGCTTTTGTGGGCGATTCATTAGGCCCGCTCCCATGCACCAACTCTGGATGCATGAATATGAGATCGCCCGGATTGGCCTCGAGCCAGATAGTATCCTCTGTCACCCAGAGACCGCCATTCTCGCGAGACATTGGATCGATAGGAATAACGCAGATCACGTAACTGCCGTTACCTAATACATCTTGCCAATCTGGGTCGAAAGCCTTGCGAAACTGGATATCGCGATGTGACGGATAGGCAATCCCATCACCGGGAAGTTTGGGGTGTAGCTGGCAGATGATATGTTCTAAATCGCGCGTTCCCAAGAGCTCAAAAAAGGTTCGAACCATCTTATCGGATCGCAGTATATCCAATAGTTCGGGATCCATCCCACTGCAGCCGTTGATCCGCGAAATAGAGATGGATTGATCCGCGTGCTGCTTAAAAACCAATCGAGAGCCATCGACATAAGTGATCTGATCCTCTTCAGCGGCTCCATTCGGAAGCTGTCCGATCTGTTGTAGAGCGCGATCGACAACCGCTGTCACCCTCGCATTCAATTGATCCATTTCTGCTGCGGTAAAGCACCCTCTTTTCACCAGGTACCTTTGTTGATGAAACAGAGAGATCTCTTCTTGCGTTAGAAACCCTTGAGCTCCCAAGGAGACTACACCCAATAAAATTACAAAAAATCCTTTCATACGGCCCAAGAGCATATACAACTTTGCTTATTTTGCAAACTTGGAATAAAACTGTCTCTATGAATGACACGAGCCGCAAAATCCGCACCATCCTGCGTGTGATCGCAATCTGTCTCAGCTTGATTGTATTGCGGGTGTGGCACCTGTCGACACTGCAGCGAGAAGAGCGCGAAAAACAGGCGCAGCTCCCACAGCGAAGAACACTAATCCAAAAGGCGGAGCGCGGCACGATCTACGACCGCTTTGGCATCCCGATCGCGCGCAACCGCGTCTCCTATCAGGCGACGCTCTATTATGGCGAACTGATGCAGATTCCTTCAGTAGAATGGCGCGCGGATGAATCGGGACGCAAGACACGCTTCTTTCCTCGCAGAGAATATATCCAGCGATTGGCTGCACTCCTGGCAGAGGAGCTATCTTTAGATCCACAGCGCATCGATGACCTAATCCACTCAAAAGTCTCACTCTTTCCCCATGCACCCTATGTGCTGAAAGCCGATATCTCTGAAGAGAGCTACTACCATCTCAAGATGCGCGAGCGAGAGTGGCCTGGACTGCACGCAGAGATCTCCTCACAGCGCTACTACCCATTCGGAAAGACCGCCTGCCATCTGATCGGCACGATGGGGCTCATTAGCCAATCGCAATATCTGACGCTAGCAAAGGAGATCGCAGAGCTGGAACAGCAAGATCCTATAGATGAAGAGGCGATCCAGCGACTCAAAGAGAAGGCATATACGATCCACGACTGGGTTGGGAAGAGTGGGCTTGAGGCGCAATATGAGAGAGAGCTCCGAGGCACCTACGGACGTACAACCTATGAAGTCGATGTGCGCGGTCAGCTATTGCAGCCACTAGAGATGCGCCCTCCAGAGACAGGTGAAGATATCACCCTCTCGATTTCGATTGA
This sequence comes from uncultured bacterium, assembly GCA_964516935.1. GTDB lineage: Bacteria > Chlamydiota > Chlamydiia > Chlamydiales > SM23-39 > CAZEZK01. The sequence goes on along the minus strand of CAZEZK010000020.1, from coordinate 7,410 downwards.
GCTACAGAAGTATGCAGAAGAGCTGCTCGCGCAGGACGAGGCACTGCGCGAAGGCTGCAGCGGCTGGCTCGATCCAACGGACAACAAACGCAAGAAACAGAAGCAACCCTGGATCAAGGGAGGCGCTATTGTTGCGCTCGATCCAATAACAGGAGAAATCCTTGCCCTTGCCAGCCACCCGAGATTTGATCCAAACGACTTTCTGCCGACACAAAATGACTCGCTCCGCTGGCTTGAAACCGATGCCTCCATCGGCGCTATCTGGGATGGTGAAGCGCCCCTCTCTAGAGAGCGCTTCAAATCGAAGTTCTACGAAGAGTCGATCGAACTCTCCTGGCGCACCTTCCTGCAACTCATTCTACCCACAGAGAGCCCTATTGCCGCCTTTTTCCAGCGCTTCAACCGCATCAAAGATGCGATCCAGCTGCAAGAAGATCAAGAGGCACTCACCTACTTCACACAGATCAATAGCCCTCTGCGCACATTTTACCAGCAGCGCATCGATGCCATCCTTCACAACATTCCACCAGCCGATCGCCTCTTCGCGATCGATCTCTGTCGCCTAGCGATCTACTCTCCCGCTTTTAGCGATGCACTGATCGAACAGATCGGATCTTGGACGATCGAGCGCTACCGATCGATGGAACAGCAGTTCCATCGCCTCGAACTGCAGGTGCGCAGAGAGGCCGCGGAAGAGTTCCATAAGACCCAATTTGCCGCTTGGAGAGCAGAGCATCAAAAAGAGTTCCTCCAAGAGATGCGACGCATCGAGAAAGAAAAAAAGCACTATGCGCGCCCCTACATGGACTATCTCGATCGCAAAGAGCGCGAACTCTTTGACCACTTCTGGCAAGAGCGACGGATCGATCTGATGCTTCAAGCAATGGAGGCCTCCGACCTATCCGAGGAGATTCAACGCGATCTGCTCACCACATTCCGCTCCTTCCACAATCTCGACCGCCCCCTACTCGGTCAATACCCGCGCCTACGCCATTTCAAGGGAGAGCAGACAGAGCAAGATCTTGCAGCGGCCTTCTATCCCAAAGAGGGGTTTGGCACCATTCGCTCCTACGGCTTCCAGACAACAGCGCCACAGGGCTCGCTCTTTAAACTGATCACCGCCTACGAAGGACTGCTCCAAACAGGTCTGACCAACCCCCTAACGATCTATGATGAGCAGGCTGCCGGCAAACCACATCCAATCGTCGCCTACTCACTCAATAAGACCCCCTACTACCGCTTCTACAAAGGCGGTCGCCTTCCCAGAAGCTCTCACACCTCTCTCGGCAAGCTCGATGTCATCGCTGCGATTGAGCGCTCCAGCAACCCCTACTTTGCACTACTCGCTGGCGATATCTTCCGAGCTCCCCATGATCTAGTAGATGCTGCCGCCCTCTTCGGATTTGGAACAAAGACTGGCGTCGGACTACCCGGAGAAGCGGCTGGGAATCTCCCCTCTGATGTCGACACCAACCGCACAGGCCTCTACTCCTTTTCGATCGGCCAACACACTCTACTCGTCACGCCACTTCAGACAGCGCTCTGCTTTGCTGCACTCGGAAATGGGGGCAATCTCCTCTCTCCGCAGCTACAGCATCCCGCAGAACCCCACACCCGCCGCACCATTGAGATCCCCCCATCCATCTGCAAGATCCTTCTCGAAGGGCTCCATCGGGTAGTATGGGGAAAACATGGGAATACACGCCCTCAAGTGATCCGCAAACTTCACCTCAATAAAGAGTGGCGAGAGAACTTTCTCAACCTAGAACATCAGATGATTGGCAAATCGGGAACCGCTGAGATCATGTCGCAACTAAACTACAATCCAAGTAGCACGCCCCAGATGTATAAACACATCTGGTTCGGAGCGATCTCCTTCACAGAGCAGAAGATGCCCGAGCTCGTGGTTGCAGTCTTTCTGCGCTATGGGGACTATGGTAAGGAGGCTGCGCCGCTTGCCTCAGAAATCATCCAGAAGTGGCGCGCTATTAATACCGTTCGCAGGAAATGATACCAAATATCATAAGGGGTATAACTCGACTACTTGAGCGATTCGTCTAAAATTCCTGCAAAGTAGCTAATTGTGGCCGTGAGCCCTTCTGTCAGAAGAGTTGCGGGCTGCCAACCTAAAGAGGCTTGTGCCTTTGAGATATCGGGGCGACGCTGTTTGGGATCGTCGGCTGGCAGAGGTTGGAAGATCAGTTGCGACCGAGAGCCTGTAAGCTCTAAAACCTGACGAGCCAGATCAAGAACACTATACTCGACAGGATTGCCGAGATTTATGGGGCCGGTAACCTCTGTAGGGGTGGTCATCATACGCATTACTGCTTCGATCAAATCATCAACATAACAGAAGGAGCGCGTCTGAGAACCGTCGCCATAGATTGTAAGCGGCTCATTGCGCAAAGCCTGCACGATAAAATTCGACACGACGCGACCATCCTGCGGATGCATGCGCGGACCATAGGTGTTAAAGATACGCCCCACTTTAATCGGGATCTGATGGATGCGATACGAGTCGAATAGAAGCGTCTCGGCACAGCGTTTCCCCTCGTCATAGCAGGAGCGGATCCCAATGGGATTCACGTGGCCCCAATAGTCTTCCACTTGCGGATGGACAAGAGGATCGCCGTAGACCTCACTCGTCGACGCCTGAAAAAGTTTTGCGCCACTCTGTTTCGCCACTTGGAGTAGATTCAGCGTCCCCTGTACAGAGGTCTTAAGCGTTTGAATTGGATTGGCCTGGTAGTGCATCGGAGAGGCTGGGCAGGCAAAATTATAGATCTCGTCAAACCCCTGCAGATCCAGCGGCTCACAAATATCGTGGCGAATCCATTGAAATGCTGAAGATTCAGCAAACGCGGCAAAATTATCGGTTGACCCCGTGAGAAAGTTGTCAACGCAGACTACCTGATGTCCCTCTTGCAATAGACGTTCGCACAGGTGTGAACCAAGAAAGCCCGCTCCACCTGCTACCAGAATCCGTTTACCCGTATTTTTCATCACATGTAATAAAAATTAGTCGCGACCGGCTGCCATGGTATGCCCAGCTAGTAAAGGGTGTCAACTGTTCGATTAACTCATCATGTACAGTGACGACCATTTGCTCACTCCACTTGCAGGCCGCTTGCGCCTCACTCGCACCCAATGGAGCACGTATGAGAACCAAAATTTGATCGTACTGTGTGCGTAGCTCTTCAAGCAACTCTAAAAACTTCTTTGACAGAAGGTACTCCGTTCCAAAGGCGCTGTTTCCGCTACTAACCACAGAGTCGTACCAGCTGTTTTTTTTCACGGAGAACTCTTCTAACGGTCCTGTAAATTCTATCAACAGCACCTTCCGACCGCTGCGCCCTAACAACTCAGCCAATCCCGGACCATAGTTAATCTCATTCCCAGCAACCAGACCGATGATCCGTTCCTGAATAAATAGAGCAATCGGACGGAGTGATTCAATGTTCTTGGAGATGGTCCCTCCAAAGGGATAGCCCATCGCGAGCAGTTTGTCTCGTGTAACTGGCAATCCTCTCGCTACTGCCAACAGTCCTAGGCAGGTCCCGCTGATTCCAACAGCTCCGATGGCTCCTAAGAAGGTAAATAAAAATAAATGCGAGCGCGCCGGATAGCGCGGCACAATCGCCTGATCCAGAACCTTTGCAGAGATGGAGTGGAGATGACGCGAGACGGTGTGCGACTCAGCCATCTGCGCCATCGCACGCACAACTGCTAAACTGGCATCTGCCTTAAATTTCAACTGCTTCTCCAGAGCCACCTGCTCTGGGAGCGGCCCCATCTCTTTGCGCAGCTCCTCCATCTTTCCGGTCAGGATAGTTTTTTCCTTGTCTAGCCCATAGAGACTGACCTGCCGCAGTCCCGCCAAATTTTCTTGTGTCACAGAGCGCTTGATCTCTTCGACTTCAATCAACTGGGAGAGATGCTCCGCAAAGAGCTTCTTCTGCAACTCCAGCTCCTCTAGAAGCCTCTGCTCCTCTTTAGTGCTATAGTTTTTCTCATCTCGCAACCGCTCAATGAGCGCCCCCGCCGTAGCGCTCAGATGTTGACTCACCGGATCGGAGAGGAGCAGACCAAATGCACTAAGTGACAACTCTCTCTCTGACAGCCGCTCCAACATCCTCTGCAGATGGCGGATCTTCACCTCCGACTCATCTAGTTGCACCTGATAACGCTCAATAAGCTGCTGCGTACCCGCTCTATCGGCATTTGAGGGGATGCGATAGACATCAATCCCCAATTGGCGCGTCGCCAATTTCTGATACATGCGGCTAAGCTGCTTCAACTCCAACTCTGCACTCACCGCCCCCGTCTGTCCCAGGTAGTCCGCAACATAACGTCCATGTGCCGTGAAGGCCTCCGCCATCTGCGCATAGAGATCCTCTTTGCGCTGATCCAAATAGTGGAACTGCGCCTGAGTGACATCCTCGTGCTCTTTTTTTAGATAATTCTGATAAGAAGCCATCAGCCGATTGAGTAGCTCCGCCCCCCGCTTCCCATCCGGATGGCGCAACCGGAACTCATAAATCGATGGAATTAACTTGTGCGGCACCACGGAAAAGGCGCGCCTCCAGTCGCGCACAGTTGTTGACCAAGGATTGATCTTAAGGCGGTAGGTCTGACCATCCTGAATAAGCCTCTCTACTGTCAGAGAGCAGTCCGCGATCTCTACAGACTCTCCCAACTGCGCCTCAACAGAGCTTCTCCGATCTACCGAGAAGATCCGGTAACGATCCGATGCAATCCCCTCTAAATAGAGAATAAGCGGCACATTCCCTTCATAGAAGACATCACGAAAGCGGAACTGTTCGATGGAAGAGAGCGGCAGAGCCCACTCTGCGCGCCACAGATTGCACAGCAGATCCGCCGCTAGCATAATCCCCGAGCGCGAGTCTGGAGAGACCTTCACCTGTAACCCCATTGCACTGATGAAGGGTCGAAGAAAGCGGTGGGAGCAGGCAGCCACTGCGACAGAGTCGTGTTGCGTATCGGAAGCGCTAGACTTCAGAAGACTACGTACCATCAGATCAATACCAGCGACCGACGTCGGTGAGCTTCCATCGGAAAAGCGCGCCTGAACCTGATAGAAGGCTCCTCGATAGATCGACCCGCAAAGACCCACACAGGCTCCTATCAGAGCGATGCGCACAAACAGGTTTTTAGAACGAAGGAAGAATTTCCAAAGATCGCTAAGTGGAATCACCTCAAGAGACATGTTGCAAAACTCCCGTATTGTCTTGCCTTGTTCACGAAGCCTTTTAGGGGCCAATGACACCCACCCTGCCGCTTGCTGAGCTGATCACATCCACTGTTGTGAAACTTGGAAGCAGTTGAGAAATAAAACGATTCCATTCGGTAATTGGCGTTGGGGCCACATAGACAATATCGCCAGGCATTAACAGCAGACTGTCGTTAGGCAAATGGATTACATGTTCCCAATTAAGCGTATAGATCTTCGGCTTTGCGATATTGCCCCGAATCACCTGGATGTAAGACTTGTCGCCCGTGTACGGAATCCCGCGCGCCTCTGCCAGCGCCTGACGCAGTGGCATATAGCCGTTTGGCAGATCGATTACCCGCTCGATACCCACTTCGCCCATCACCATCATCGTCGCCGCAGAGGGCTCTGCGATGTAGACCTTATCGCCACCGCGCAGGACGACGTTCTGGGTCATATCTCCCTCTTTCAGAAGCTTCCGGATATCGACCGAAAGCATTTCGCCATCTCGCACCAGGTAGCTTTTAAAAAGATTGGCGTTCGGCGGCACTTGCGCCTTGGAGAGCGCGTCAAACAGGCGGATCTTGCCATCTACCGGAATGCTCGGGACGTGCACCATCCCCGCCAACTCCACCTTACGCACGATCCGCTCGCGATAAGCGATGAAGACCTCCACATCGGCGATCTGCTCGCGATACTTATCTTGGATTGCTCGCCGCGCCTGCTCCAACGTTAGCCCCGCCACCGGAGTGGGTTGTAAATCGGGCAGAATCAGGGCTCCATTTGAAATGCGATAACCGACTGTCTGACCGACTGTCCGGACAGCCTCCATCAGGTCCTTCCGCTTCGGATGAAAAAGCGTTATCGTGAGAACATCATCTTCATGAAGCGTATCGGGATACTCTTCTAGGAGCTGTTCGCTCAGGTCAGGAGTATCGCGCCCCTCCATCTCTAAAATAGAGAACTTCCCCTCTCGGATCCTATAAGAGTCCCGAACAAACTCTTCAGCACCAAAAATATCCTTACCTAAGTAGGAACCGCTGCAGCCGGCAGCGATTAAAACCGTTACAGAGACCCACCCACGAAAAAAACCCATGCAATTAAGCGCTCCGCCATCTAGACTGGAATTGAACAAAGCTCACTATACCATACACTTTTTTGCATGAAAAGAATCTTAATTACTGGAGCTGCAGGTTTCATCGGGTTTCATACAGCGCTACAGCTGCGCAAACGAGGCGATTTTGTCATCGGGCTCGATAACTTCAACCACTACTACTCCCCCCCTCTTAAGCAAGCTCGCTGCCAACTCTTAAATCAGAACTCTATCGACGTCATCCGAACAGACATCTGCGATTGTGCCAAGCTGAAAGAGCT
>CAZEZK010000020.1:0-796 GCA_964516935.1 uncultured bacterium | reverse complement strand
CAGGAGATTACTCACATTGTCCATCTAGCTGCCCAGGCTGGCGTTCGCCACTCTATGAAGCAGCCCGGCGATTATGTCACATCTAACCTCCAAGGCTTTGTCTCCATCCTCGAAGCGTGCCGCGCATTCCCTCACATCAAGTTGATCTACGCCTCCTCCTCCTCCGTCTACGGGCTCAATCGCACCATTCCTTTCCACATCGATGATGCCACCGATTCTCCCGCCAATCTCTATGGTGCCACCAAGATCGCCAATGAGGCAATGGCCCACGCCTATCACCATCTCTACGGAACCCCCGTTACCGCACTCCGCTACTTCACTGCCTATGGACCTTGGGGTCGCCCCGATATGGCCTACTACCGCTTTACGAAGGATATTTTTGAAGGCCGCCCGATCCCTGTCTACAACTACGGCCTCATGCGTCGCGACTTCACCTATGTCGATGACATCGTAGCTGGCACCATCGCCGCCCTCGACCTTGGCGCCCCTTGCGAACGCTTCAACCTCGGCGGCCACCGCCCCGTTGACCTCCTCTACCTAATCCAGCTCCTCGAAGAGGCAATCGGCAAACCCGCCATTACCGAGCTTCTCCCCGCCCCGCCCGGCGAAGTGATGGAGACCTACGCCGATATCGAAAAGAGCGAGCGCCTTCTCAATTTCCGCCCCGCCGTCTCCCTAGAAGAGGGGGTCTCCCGCTTCGTCGAATGGTATAAAGAGTATGAACTCGCCCTGACGCCAACCGGCGTAACATGCTTAAGATATACCCGTTCCACCTCAATGGCACCCTAGCAGATTG
>CAZEZK010000019.1:13765-22007 GCA_964516935.1 uncultured bacterium | reverse complement strand
AGCCGCGTCTACCGGCGCGGCGTGTCCTACATATGGGCTCATTAGACGCTTACGTTGGTGTAGCCGACAGCGTAAAAACCGCGACAATAGTTACAACCCCTGTGTGGATATTGCCGGAAAATGGAGGCGGTGCGCTAATTAATGGCCGGTGGTACACTGAGCACGCGTTAGAACGTATGGCTCCAAATACACCTCAGGTTATGGCCAAATTAGCAAGTCGATTTCTAGAAAGAGCGGAAATAGTTTTCAAAAAATTAACTCCGCAAAGGTTTCGAGAATGGTGTTTAGAAAACGCTCCGAATCCTCGAGGTGTACCTCCCTCGGTTGTCGAAGCGGAAATTGCGCATCCAGGAAGTACAGGAGTGCGTGTAATTTTAAATGAAAAAGGTAACGTTATAACGGTTATTCCTGGAGTTTAATGAAATTCGATATTTCTGAATTACTTATTATATTTGATGAGCTTTTGACGCCACCTACTGATGAAGAACAGGGGGTGTATTGGTTTGGCGCTACACGCACTGATAGTTTGGTTGTGACCTTGTCACTTTCTGTTTACGAACGTTACGCCACTGTGCTTGTTTGTAATAGTTCTGATGTAGCAATAGCAAGAGTGCATATGAAAAATTGCACTGAAATTAGAGTCTTAGATGAGAAGAAAAAAAGTCTCGAAATCATTCACGATGGATCGCTGGGCAGGTGTTTTTTACAATTAACAGGTGATGACGTTTTAAGCTATAATGAATAAAGCACTTGCGCTAGCAATTCCATTGCGCTCCACAAGCTCAAGCGCTTCTTCGGCGCAGTCCGAGTAGTGTTGTCTTATAGTGAATGGTATTAGTGCGGGTTTTTTGAAAAATTGGCGAGTAATATTGGTGGGAGAAATGCTATGTCACATCTCTCTTTTAGAGAATTTCCAAAACAGACAGTTGGCGCGGTTGATCGAGACTTACGAAGCGGTTTAGCTCCTCATCCGATAGGTTAGTCTGTTGAAGCACTTGTTGTTGGATTATCTGTGGGCAGTCGTGTTGTAAAAAGCGTGCAAAATCTTTTAAAGAGCATTGTTCAACCAGCTCGCGTAGCTGCTGGAGATCGCGATACATTTTTAGAACGGTCTTTTGGTCTAGTGTTCCCTTGAGAAAGACCATCTCTTCGGCAACCTGTTCTGCCAAGCTGCGGTTTGCGGTCAGTAGAATTAGGAAGAAGTTAAAGCACATCGTACATTGGAAATAGAGTGCCAGTGTTGGATCTTTGAAAAAATCTCCCCAGATAACCCATGTGGTGGCATAACATCCTAGAAACGAGATTAGGGCAGCTAAGAGATCTAAGTTTCGTGTCAGAGAGCTGTTCAGCTGACTCGCCAGACTTGGAACTTCCTTCCTGCGCAGAAGAGTATTGGCGATTGCTTTTGTAGTCTCGACCATAGACAGTCCCATCAGATAGGCATTTGAGACGATCTCTGCGGCTGTAAAGGTAATTAAAAGTGCTGTATTTTTAGTCAGGTGCTCGGCGGTTTCTACCCAAGTGTAGAGTGCCATTGCCAATTGCATAAAGACCACCAGATAGGTTCCAAATAGGTAGATCACCTTATCTGTCGTTTGGTTCACTTGAGGATTGATCATTTCCGATGAGGTGCCGATAGCATTCTTGAGATATTCTTCTAAAGAGAGCTCTTCCATTGAGCGGGAAAAGTTTAATTGAGCTGATTGATCGCTCCTCAGAAAAAGTTGTCGACGATTTTCAATCATCGAGGTCAGCACCTGACGCGCAGCTGCTATTTTAGGGCCATTTTCTAAGTTGATTTCATTTCTCTTGTCGAGCGCTTTCTCAATAGAAAGTTTTAGAGAGCGTATTGAGTAGTACATCCCAGAGATCATTAAGACCGCGAATGATTCATTTGTATAGGGTACTTGGTAGTTAAGAGCAGGAAGTGCGCTAGGCAGCTGAGCGAATGCGGCTCCTGCAATTGCAGTGATTAAAACAAGAGATTGAACGCCCACGCCTCGACTATTCCCGGAGCGCAGTTGTAGTTCTGCTTGAGTTCTGGCCCCGCATAGGTCATTGGCGGTATCCTTGATAACCCAGACGTCCAGTAGCCCGAAAGCGATCAATTCGGCAGTAGCCCCTAAGACCCGCAGAAAGTAAGGAAGATCTATTCGCATAGCGACAGAGATATAAGGGATCTTTCCGGATGCTGATATGGCTGTATTTAGACCTATGCTGAAGAATCTCTTCATATATGGGTCAATTTTTGCTACGCGAACAACGAAATTCTCATTGACAGTCCCTGAGAGTAAGTTTCTTGAGCTCGTTAGGGGGCTGGTAAGCGGTAGTCTTAGATCTTCCGTAGTAAACATACAGTCTATTTTAATCACACATTGGAGATTTATCAATAATTAAATAATTCATGACGTAATAGTGTTGATTATTAACTGTTTGTGAATATTTCCTGATTTTTTAAATATATTTTATTGGTAGAAAATTATATTCTTTTATAATATAATTTTTATTAACCAACAATTGTGTGGTGATATGAAAGAAATGTCTAATATAAATAGCTTGTACCAAGGTATTGGTGTATTTCTCTGCGCTAGCGCGGGAGGCGTAGTGGGTTTTGTCTGTGGAGGACCGCTTTTGGTTCTGCCGGCTGGTGTAGTAGGATATGTCGCTGGGCGTCTGTTTGGAAAGGGGGTGTCTAACAACTCTGGATAGGTGGAATTATTCTTCTTGAGGTTTTTCTTATGTTTAATTAAAAATGGATTTCGGTGAGCATGACAGATAATAGTATTAGAAATTTTCGATTAACTGACGCATTGTATTATGATCCTGCGACAATTCAGAAGGGGGGGGTACGTAAAGGTTTAAGAGAGTATCGGGTATTTCTTTTAATATTGGCAGAGGCTGTGAGGTATTTAGAGGCTGGCGAACTTCAGAAATTTGATGCCTTAGTAGGTGAAAACGCTTGTCAGATTCGCGCTGTGCGTGTGGCGATAATTGCTACCCAAAGACTAGTAGATTGTGAGGTTCTAGCTAATCGCGTTGCTAATGCACTTACTTCAATTGATGACCTTCTTGAATCAAAAAGGCTTGATAAGCTCGTTCGCGGGGAAACCTCTATGGAAGCAGTCTTGAAAGACAGCAATCTCCATATTGCTCTCAGCGAAGAGGGTATGTTTATTTTTCTAGCGTATGTTCTTAGTGAGATGAAAGAGCCACGTCCTATAGAAGACAATCTAATATCGCTAACAATCAAAGATAAAACTGCTTCTAAAAATTTTAGAAAATTCGATAATGCTATAGGTTCTAGATTCGCTGATCAAGCGGTAAGTCAATGCAAGCGATTTTTGGCCACGGAATCGGTTCGCTGGGTACAGAACAATGCTCTAAATCTAAAAGATTCTTCAACCGTTGCGATGTTATTCGGAGAATTTGAAAAACAGCATAACACTTGGCCCTGCACTCCGATGTTTTGGACTTATAAAGTATTGTTAGAGGTAGCACGGCAGCAAGCTCTTCCTGTCGCGATTGTTGTAGATCGCGTTATCTTAGAAGAAACTCAGTATCGCATCATAGATTGTGAGCATTTTTTATTTATATCAGATGGTAACGATAATGATTATGCTGTTGCATCAAGTTCTAATCAGATTGACGAAACCAAACCCATATGCATTATAAGAGGGTTGGCGCGCAGTGAAACATTTACAAATAAAGATGAATGGCGTCGGAAACTGTTGCAGTGGTCGCTAAGAGATATAGTATTAGCTGGAGCTGCAGATCATCCGCAATACCCAGGAGAAGAGAAAGCTCTTTCTGTTGATGATTCTGAATATCAATCATATGGTCTTCTTGCTAAAGAGGGATTTTCTCTTGAAAATCCGAGTTTATTTTTTATCAATCACGTTTATGTAAGTTCTCTAAGCAGAGAGTTGCTTTCAAAATAGTCGATTTTTTCAGTTATTTTTTTTGACGAAAGGCTCTCATCTATAGTATGAGATGAATAGGAGACCTATTCGTGAGCCACCCCTCTGACACACACCAATTTATTGTAATGCATAATCAGAATTTTTATCATTTAGCTGCTATACAAAGTGTATCGCTAGGACTTCCTGCATTTATTACTGGAAAATTTCTTGCGCATAGTTTAGGAACAGGCGTTGCGATTTGTTCAATTTTTATAGGAAACGTTGTCCTTTGGTTGGTTGGATTAGCCGTTATTTCAATGGTCTATCGAGAACGAACTAATGCAATCCAGAATATTAATGGATATATAGGGAGGGGTGGCGGCCTATTATTCGCTTTGATTTTGACAAGTTCTTTTTTGGGGTGGTATACACTGCAGATTAGTAGTGCAATCATAGGGTTGGAAGGAATTTTTACCCATTCCATCCTTTGGCAGGATGCTGCGGGGATACGAATTGGTGCTGGTCTTGGGATTTTATCTGCAATGCTTGCAATTGGAGACATTGAGTTTTTAAAACGAAGCACTGCCATAATCTTTCCGTGGATTGTTTTATATAGCCTCTATCTCATTTGGACATCTGAAGTCTCTATAACATGGCAATGGGGAATTTCTTTTATGGGAATTGCTTCATCTATTTTTGTGCTGCTTCCTGGGGTTATCAACCTGCCTACCTTTTTTCGTCATTCAAAATCGCGAGCAGATTCATATCTTGGTCTCTCTATAATGACGGGAGCGATCACATTTTTTGAGTGTACATCTATTTGGGCTCCATTCTCTCCTCAAGGTGAATTTCTCTCACAATATCCGATATCAAATATATTTGTTTTTGTGACAGTTATGTTCTTGGTTGTTACATTGACTTGTAGCAACCTCCTAAACATCTACTTCGCCTCGGCGTGTTATGAGACGTTTATTCCGCGGTTTCGGGGGCCAAAGGGGCATGCGATTATGGGGTTATTGGGGACTAGCATGTTTGTGTTTGTGCAGACATCACCTCCTTTGGAATTCATCAAGAACCTTTTTACTGACTACATCGTTCTGATCGTCATTGTGCTGGTGATTGCAATGTTGTTGCGTATTGTGATTCAGCATAGACCTCGAGCATTTGAGAAGAGGGTCAATATGGCCTCTTGGTTGGTGGGATGTGCTGTTACTACTTTTGTGGAAGTTCATCATCCGGATCAGACGATCCAGGCGCTGCTGCATGGCATGGGCGCGACGATTCTCTTCTTCCTCTTGGTCTTCTTCATTGAAGAAACCTTCTGGGCCATTAAAAAAGTCCGTCAGACGGCTGGGGATAGCTAGGGTATGGCGCACAGATCCCATGTGGCTTCTATACCACTTCCAGATACGAACCAGTCGGTTTGGGCATTGTCGGTGATTCAGTTGGCGGGGTGGATGAGTCTGCCGGCGGTGGCGACGAGTATCCTTCTCTTACAGCACAACAGCTTTTTGGGGGCGGTTCTGACCATCATCGTAGGGAACGCGATCTTGTGGTTCATTCGGCTGGGGCTGTTGGCGATGAGTCGGGGGCGTCAGAGCACTCTGGATATTACTAGAGCCTATTTGGGGGACTTTGGGAGCTATTTTATTGCGGCATTGTTGTTGGCAGCTACCTTGGCTTGGTTTATCGCTCAGACGAGCATTGCTAGCGGGGCGCTGAGCCAGTTGATCTCGATACGGGAGAGTGCGCAGGTCGATCAGAGGGCCCAGATCAGTGTGGCTGTGGGGTTGATCAGCGCCTTCTTGTGCATGGAGGGGATCGTTCTGTTGCGACGGCTCGCTACGGTTCTGTTCCCTTTGATCCTGGTGGCCTTTTTGGGGAGTTTGTGTTTGCTGCCGGGAGCATCGGGGGAGTCGGTGAGTCAGCCGTTGTCCTTGTCGGGGCTTACGCTGGTTCTGGCTACAAACTTGGGGATCGCGTCGGATCTGCCGACGTTTTTTCGGCATAGCGGTTCGTGGGTGGCGTCGCTGAAGGCGCTTACGATCATCCAGCTGGTGACGATCGTGCTTAGCTGCATTAGCTTGTATTTCGGGGTGTTGTTTTTGGACGGCTTCGAGACGAATGCTCACTTTTTATTGGCGTCCGGTAGTGAGTGGCTCAGGTTGGCTTTGATCGCATTTATCTTCTTCTCGGTAATTTGCGCGAATGTCGCGAACGTCTACTCAGCTTCAGTGGGGTGGGAGGTGTTGGCTCCTGCGGCTTTAGTGGGGCGTAAGGAGTATCTGATCCTGGGGTTGGGTCTGACGCTGATTTTTATCCTGGTCGAGGATCTCTTTTCTACAGAGCTGTTCGTGAAGTTAACGGACTTTTCTCTGGTTAATCTTTGCTTCGTGCTGATCGGCGGCTATCTGGTGAGTCGCTATCTGAAGAGGCCTCCTTCGGCTTTCTTGCAGGGGAGCTATTTTGTGGCATGGCTGCTGGCTAATGTGTGGAACATGGTGCAGATGGGCTATGGGATCGAGGGCTCGCCGGTGCTGTGGAGCTTGGGGGTCGTGTTGGTGGTGATGGGGATGGGTGTAGTGGGAGATCGGTTGAGGGGGGTGGAGCTTTAGACTGTCGATTTTGGACTTTTTTACAGCATCTGTAAGCTCTGATAATGGCGCATCTGGTCTCTCCAGCGGGCGGCTTCATCAAAACGGAGCTCTTTTGCGGTGCGGCGCATGGCGCGTTCGCACTCTTTAATTTTTTGCTCTATATCTAGTGCTGCAAAGGCCTCTTCGGGGCTGTCGCTTTCGGTTAGGCCAAAGGTCTCTTCGAGGGTCTCGATCTTGCCGCGGCGGGTGGTGCGGGGGGTGATATTGTGAGCGGCATTGTACTCTTCCTGGATCTTGCGGCGGTTGCGGGTGATCTCTAGGGTCTGTTTGATTGACTTGGTCTGGGTGTCGGCATAGAGGATGGCTCGTCCTTGGGCGTTACGGGCTGCACGGCCGCAGGTCTGGATGAGGGCGGTTTCGCTGCGGAGGAACCCCTCTTTATCGGCGTCGAGGATGACGACGAGGGAGACTTCAGGGAGGTCGAGCCCTTCACGGAGGAGGTTGATGCCGACGAGCACATCGAAGGCGCCGATGCGGAGGGCCTTGATGATGTGCATGCGCTCGAGGGTGTCGACGTCGGAGTGGAGATATTTTGCTTTTACGCCGATCTCGTTGAGATATTTTGAGAGCTCTTCGGCGAGCTTTTTGGTGAGGGTGGTAACGAGGACGCGGCCGCCTCGTTCAGTCTCTTGGCGGATCTCTTCGAGGGAGTCGTCCACTTGGCCATCGGCGGGGCGCACTTCGAGGATCGGATCGAGGAGGCCGGTGGGGCGGATGATCTGCTCTACGACGCGTCCGCGGGCCTCTTCGATCTCCCAAGGGCCGGGTGTGGCAGAAATGTAGAGGACTTGGCGGAATTTCTTGTAGGCTTCTTCGAACTTGAGGGGGCGGTTGTCAAAGGCGGAGGGGAGGCGGAAGCCAAACTCTACGAGGGTCTCTTTGCGGGCGCGGTCGCCATTGTACATGGCGTGCATTTGGGGAAGGGTCTGGTGCGACTCGTCGATGAGGAGAAGGAAGTCATCGGGGAAGTAGTCAACGAGACAGGGTGGCGCCTCGCCTTCGCCGCGCTTGCTAAAATGGCGTGAATAGTTTTCGATGCCTTTGCAGAAGCCTACTTCGCGGATGAGTTCGAGGTCGTGGCGGGTGCGGTCGCGGAGGCGCTGTGCTTCGAGGGGGCGGTTCTGTGCTTCGAACCAGGCGATGCGCTCTTGCAGCTCTTGCTGGATGGTTGTAAGTGCATCGTAGCGGATATTGTCGGGGATGACGTAGTGGGAGCCGGGGAAGAGGGTGAACTCATT
This sequence comes from uncultured bacterium, assembly GCA_964516935.1. Classification (GTDB taxonomy): domain Bacteria; phylum Chlamydiota; class Chlamydiia; order Chlamydiales; family SM23-39; genus CAZEZK01. Next base: position 14,213 of record CAZEZK010000019.1, on the reverse strand, counting down.
GAGGGGCTCGAGGACTTTTCCTGTGAGTGAGTCTATGAGGCGGATGCGCTCGACGATGTCATCTATGAGGTCGATGCGGTAGGCGATGTCATCTTCGTAGGCAGGGGCGATCTCAATGAGGTCGCCGCGGACGCGGAAGGTTCCTCTTCCGAGATCTTTATCGGCTCGGTCGTAGTGCATGGCAACGAGGCGGAGGAGGAGCTCTTCGCGCTGGAGGCGCTGGCCTGTGGCAAAGTGTAGGCTCATCTCGCGGTAGTGTTCTGGAGCGCCAAGGCCGTAGATGCAGGAGACGGAGGCGACGATGATGACGTCGTCGCGCTCCAGCAGCGAGCGGGTCGCCGAGTGGCGCATGCGGTCGATCTGCTCGTTGATCGAGGATTCCTTCTCGATATAGGTGTCGGTGCGCGGCACATAGGCCTCGGGCGTGTAGTAGTCGTAATAGGAGACG
>CAZEZK010000019.1:2522-13755 GCA_964516935.1 uncultured bacterium | reverse complement strand
GCATTATTGGGAAAGAAGAGTTTGAACTCCTGGTAGAGCTGGGCGGCGAGGGTCTTATTGTGAGCAAGGACGAGTGTGGGCTTGGAGAGCTTCTCGATCACATGGGCCATGGTGAAGGTCTTGCCAGAGCCTGTGATGCCGAGGAGCACCTGGGCGTGTTTGCCAGCGCGTGCGTCCGCGACGAGCTTCTCAATCGCTTGGGGCTGGTCGCCGGATGGAGCAAAATCAGAGGAGAGCTGAAAGGTCATATTAAGACCATTTTAGCTTGTTTGTAATTATTCAGATAGGGAGTTTCTAACTTAAGTTATTAAACCGCAGAGCTCGCAGAGACCGAGAAATATGGCAAAAAACGGTAAAACACCCCCATTTTTAGCGTCTTTCAGATTTCTTCACACCTCGTAAACTCTCTGTGAATCAAGAAGTTGCGTTTAACCAAGGGGTGTCTGAATAGTTATGCTTGTTTTTGTTCTATATGCAATGAACTTGATGTGGAATAATTTTTTGGATAGGATCAAAAATAACAGGAGAATCATGTGAATAAATCTTTATTCAAATACGCAATTTTGGGCGGGCTAATCATGTTTGTTGCTTCCGCCATTATATGGGCGCTCGGCCAAGCAGACGATAGTTATTTTATCAAAACCTTTTTGAGTGAACACAATCAGGCTGCGCGATCTGTTCATTTAGAGGGACCTACATCCGGTTATATGACCGATTTTTGGCGCTTGATATCGAGAATTATCAGCGCATTTATTGCCGGGTGGCTGATTTTAAAAAGTTATATTACACAATATAAAGACAGAGTTGTTTTTATCACGGTGATGGGCTTTCTAATTGGTTTCTTTGTCCACTCATTCTTATACCTAAAGGGATACTACAATTTTGGGTTCTCTCTATTCTCAGTGGCAGTGGTTACTCTGCAGTGGTTTTTGGCAGGACTAGTCCTTGCAAAAATTCGCAAAGAATAGCTTTGTTAGTAATATAAGGGGGACTTTTTGTCCCCCTTTCTCTTTCAGAAAATGACTCTTACATGCGTCGAAAATCGAATAGTGAGGGGGAGAAGGGCTCTTGAAAGTACTCTTCATATACACGGGTCGATTCTTGATACTGCGCTTCCTCCATTGTTGAACCGGGTTTGTGGTGAAGGTAGCTGTCAAAGATCTGCTCGCAGTCGCGTATATAGTTTTCGGTAAATAGAATATGTTGATGCCAGATCTCGTCAATCTCAGGGAGAAGGGGGAATACGAGTTTTGGATAGACACATTTGAAAATCAGAAAGTTTTTGTATCTTCGTACGCTCTCTTTGGCATAATCTGGCTCCCAGTCATATTTATCGACCATTCGATCGGCTATGTATTGCAAATCTAAAGTTTTGATAAGTGTTATTGAGTCTTTCATAGGAGTCCAATAGTGTATCCATAGGGTTCTTGGAAATAGTCTTCATATATGCGAGCCGATTCGACAAAGCGCTTGTCGAGAGTTCTTCGCTCTTCTGCCGTGCCTAAGGAGGGGGTATGGTGGATATATTTGCCAAAGATCAGCTCGCAATCGCGCATATAGTTTTTGGTAAAGAGGATATGTTGGTGCCAGATCTCATCAATTTCACGGCGAGGTGCAAACTCGAGATCTGGATATACATATTTGAGAGTCAGAAAGTTTTTATATTTTCTGACAGTCTCTTTGGCAGCAACTGGCTCCCAGCTATATTTATTGACCATTCGGTCGATCAGATATTGTAGATCTAGATGTTGGATGAGAGATATGTGGTCTTTCATGAATCTATCCTTATAGAGTTTTTGCTGGTTGTTGAGCAAGGTATTCGACCAATAGATAAGCCTTTGTCCATAGGTTTTGATGGGGAGTGCAGACAAACTTTAGATGATTTACCGCTCTGCGCAAGTTATCGGGAGTGTGATGAGCCACCCAGGATAGAAGCGCCTTTTTTTTGGGCTCGTTAAGGAACCCTTTTAGGGAGAGACTGTCTAATAGATCTGTAGATGTATGTGTGTGTAGGCGGACTCCCATTTTAGGATAGATCATCCCCTCTTCTCCTATATCGAACCCCACTCGGATTGGGTAGATAGCCCGTGCGAGATCTCCTTGGGTAGCGTCCTTCAAAGAGTCAAATATTCCGGTTAAATGGGACTGGGGGAATAGCTTTGTCAATGAATAAACATCAGGGGAGGGGGCTTGGATAGATATTCGCATAGAGCTAGAACGGGCTAGCAGGAACCCGATAGTTTCTGGTGTATAGCTGTGTAGTGAGGTGAGCATTGCGTTGGGCATGGGTTTATGGAGGAGGCGGGAGAAGGCCTCGATGGCCAGGGTGACAGGATCTGAGATGTCGCGGCGAAAATGAAAAAACAGGTTCGGTTGGGGAGGCCAGTTAGGTTCGCTGCCTATGTCCAGTCCTATAATAACGCGATCGACGCCATGTTCGGTAAGGTATCCCGACCGATTCCAATCTTGGAGCAATGCAGTGACAGCTTCCCAAGCGGGATCTTTAAATAGCATGGTTGCAGGAAACTTCAAAAGTTCCTGAGAGGGGTTGGGAAGAAGAATATGCATATCTCCCCATAGATCCGTCTCTTGTAGGGAGCACTCGAAAGCGACAAGACGGATGGGGAAATTGGAGGCATATAGGGAGGAGAATGCTCGCAACCTCTCACGAGACCTTTTTTCGATCAGCGCGAGAGGAAGCGAGTTTTCGATGAGATCAAATAGCGCTGAAAAGGGTAATACATTTGCATGCACAGCGATCTCTTTACTCTATTAGGAACAGCAACATTCCGTATCGGCATTGCCTCCTGCAACGGATCTTAGCTGTTCAGCAGATAAAATCGTTTTATGGGGAGGAGCTTGGCGAAGGGTGATGTGCCAGGTTTTATGATCCTCTTCGTGTACATGTACTTTGGCTTGTGCAGGGAGTTTTACTCCACATTCTTGTAGAGCTTCATGTGGGTTCTGCATTAACTTTGCTTTAAAAGCAGGATCTGACCATGTGCGGATATTGAGTTCAACTTCGACTTCGTTTTTTGTGCGTGGTTTCACTTTTTCTGTCATTTTAGACCTCCGACTGCACCATAGATCATGGTGGTAATTTTTGCAATCGTCCTCTATATAGTAGAGTTGTGCATCGTATTGGAATCATCGGTGGAGGGTTTAGTGGAATTATGCTTGCCGTTCAGTTGCTCAATTCGGAGGCTCTGAGGCCGTGCTCGCTTCATCTGATTGAAGCGAGCCAAATTGGTGGTGGAGTGGCATATTCCACTAATGTAGATGCACATATTCTGAATATTCCTGCGGCTAACATGAGCGCTTTTCCAGATGATCCACTCCATTTTGTTCGTTGGGCAGAGCGGAAAGTGGAGGGGGGCTTGCCTATAACATTTCATCGGCGCGCAGTGTACCGAGAGTATTTACAAGAGCTGCTTGTACAAAGTGAGCGGCAGAACTTTTCTAAATGCACATTGCACAGAATGGGGCAGCGTGTTACGGCAATTGTGCCTTCAGGCGAGGGGTACCGGCTCCTCTTTGCGCGCCATGTGCCGATATTCTTTGATCAGGTAGTGCTTGCAATGGGGCACTATCCACCGGCGCCATTACCTCAATTGACATCGCCATCTAGGAACTATGTACATGATATATGGAAAGATCCCTGGGTAGAAGAGATCGGCAAGAATGATGCGGTTTTTATCCTTGGAACGGGGCTTTCGATGGTCGATATTGTCAGGCAGTTGCAAGCGATGGGTCATCAAGGACAGATTCATGCACTTTCTCGGCATGGATTTGTGTTGCAAAACAGAAAGAGTTTATTGGAAGTAAACTGCGTTGCATTTGCGGACCAGATGCTAAACGAGGCTATTGCGGATGAGAGTCCGATTTTTTTGCCGCAATCCTACCAGTTTTTTAAGGAGCTGCCTAGGGAGGTTTCTTCTATTTTGCGTATGGCTCGGGAAGAGATCGCAGAGGTAGCTAAGGTGGGTGTTCATGAAAACTGTGTAATTTCCGGCATATTACAGCATGTCGGGCAGCGAATTGATGAGTGGCCCATGGAGATTCAGCAGCGCTTCTTGCGCCATCTGGGGCGGCGAGCACGTTCATGGCTCTATGGCTATCCTCAGGAATCAGCAGATGTTGTCGAGCGGTTGCGGGAGACGCAACAGTTGCAGTGTCACAAGGGGATGCTCGACAGTGTGCGGCCAGTCGGCGATACAATCGTAGTACAGATCAGGGACCAGAGAGAGTTGCGCGTGCGATGGGTCTTTAACTGCACCGGACCGGCACAGCGTCTACAAGATATAGCAGACCCTCTCATCCAGCAACTACATCGCGATGGATTGATCCGGCCAGATGCGTGGGGCAATCTTTTAGAAGCGTCGAGTGGCGGGGCAGTGCGGCCTGGAATGTGGTGCGTAGGACCAGTTAAGAAGGATCCCTACACGAGAAATAACACAGTTCCTCAATTGAGACGTGCGGTAAAAAAGTTGGCGGATACTCTATCGAAATAGTAGACTGCGGAAAATGGTGTGGAATAAGCAAAAGGCCTATGCATTTCTTGAAGAAGCATGGGTGCAAACAGGCTGTAATGCCTTTTCTAGCGATAATCCAGAGCTGCGCAATGCAACTCTTACGCAGAGAGAATTTTTCTGTCCGATGACCATCGGGAACCTACTTTTTGATTCCCCGCTGAAGCAATCTATAAAACATGAAATCGCAGCCTTTGTTTACAAGGGTGTGCAACCAGATGGAACAGTGAGATATTTTGAGAGCCCCTCCATATTTGCTTCTGATGTTGATGACACGGCTTCGGGGATATTGCTTCTCTACAAGGCTGGATTAATCGGTGAACAGGAGGTGCTTCGGGCGATTGATAAAACTGTGAATAATGTGGATGCAGAGGGGATCATCCAGATCTGGTTTATTGCGTGCTGGCGTCCAAATATCAGCGATCCAGCGGTCTGTGCAAACGTGCTTTTTCTGATTTTTTCATTCCGTAACCATCCAGAGATTCAGGCTCATTATGAGGCAATATATCCCACCATACAGTTTCTCTATCGGGTGCTGCTTTCAGATGCATTTGAGAGCTTCACCAAATGCTATAGAGAAGTTTTTTTCATCTACATGATGACGAGGTTAATTACTTTTCTGCCATCGGATTTTGCAGGTCTTTTGAATAAGAGGGTTAGTAGTAGGTCATATACAATTGAGGGGCCCCTAGATTTGGCTTGGCATATTTTAGCAGCAAAAAATCTAGGAATAGAGTGTCGAAGTGAAGTGGAAGAGTTGTCCTCGATGCAACTCGCAGATGGTTCCTTACCTACCTATTCCTTTTATTTTTATAAAACAAAACAGGGCGATATGTTGTACCTTGGCAATGCAAGTATTACAACAGCCTTTGCAATCGCCGCATTAGAGGAGAATCCATTAGCATGCGCAGAGCAAAAACCATACGATTTCAGTCATTTGCCTCAGAGAAAACTCGATGTAGTTTTTCCTACGGTATCGATGGGGAGGAATATACCGTCTCCTTAACGCAGTCGATTGAAAGCGAGTTGGAGAGCAGTGCCAGGGATAGGGTTCTTTTTGATATTGGCATGTGCTATCTGGTCGATTTGGCAAAATGTCTCAATCCCGATCTGGTGATGATCGATTTTCCAATGACAGAGCTGCAACTTGATTTTTGGAAAACTCTCTATCTAGAGATCTCGACGGAAAAGATTTGTGTATATGGGCAAGATCTTTCCATTCTCGACTCTGTATGGGAGTCAAAAGCGGCGGCGGCGGCGGCCCCTCACTTCTATTTGCCCCAAACCCGCGATCGGGCAATGCTCTGCTTTACTGCAGGAAAAGAGTCTCTTGCATTGTTTGATATGTTGCGCAAAGAGGTCGATCTCACGCTCTTTTTCTACTATATGAGGACCAATCCTGTTCGAGATAAGATATATGACCGAGTAAAAGACGATTTTCCGACAGTAAAGGTAGAGACCGATTTTGTAGAGGTGGTGTTAAGGATCGCCAAGAAATATGAATTTCCTCTCCTCTATACTTCATGGTTAATCATTGTGCAGCTCATTTTTAATACGCTGCTCTTTGGGCGTACGTGTAAATATGTTCTGCTTGGAAATGAATACAGTTCGAGTTTTTCGAGCAGAGTATATCAGGGATATCCGATTAACCATCAATATACTAAGACGGTCTATTTAACTAAGAGAGTCAATGATTACTTGCATCGATTTTTGACCCCAGATTTTAGCTGCTTCTCTCCATTTTTTGGTTTCTACGAATACAAAATCATGTTCTGCCTCTTCCGGAACCTGGAAAATCTAGACCTCTGGACAAGCTGTAATTCTGCAGGAAATAGAAATGTGGGTGCCTTTTGTGCCTCTTGTCCCAAGTGTGCATTTGTGTATCTATTAAGCCTTGTTCACATGGATGATACGTTTATGGCGCAATATTTTTCGCAGAATATGTTGGAGAACCACTTGGACCTATATCGCCCCATGATGGATCTGGTAGACCCTCAGCCCCTAGACTGTGTAGGAGAAAAAAAGGAGGTTTGGGTCGCTCTAGCTAAGATTATGGATAAATATCCGGAGACGAAAACGATTCGTTATTTTAGAGAGAAGATCTACCCCATTATCGAACACAGAATGGAAGAGTTTGAACGCGAGATCAACACCGTTCAGACGGTGCCTCAAGTGTTGCCCCAAGAGATCCAAAGGGTGATGGATCAATATGTTTCCAACTCAATCTTCGAGTTTTTATAGGATTGTGGCCTTTTTTTGCTCTGAGCGGATCTCCTGCTCCAGGCGGCCGAGGGGGTGGCCGCTGAAGTCTACGAAGCCGAAGAAGTGGCGGAAGCAGGGAACGGCCTCGCTAACGAGGCGCGCGAGCTCCTGCGCAATGAGGCGGTAGGCGGGGTGGCCCGCGGGTTGAGAGCGGAGTTCGCAGAGCCACTGGAGGCCGCGGAGGTTGATATGCATATACCAGCGCACATTGTAGGCCATGGGTACCACATATTGTGCCTCTTCGGGCAGCTCTTGGGCGATCGTTTCGTAGGCTTGGCGAGCGCGCTCGAGAGCATCGCGATATTCGGCCCCCATGGGGGTGCCGAGGATTTCTGGGGGGACGTAGGTGTCGAGGCGGCAGCTGAGGAGCTGGCGCTCTTGGGTGAGCATGCGGTGGCGGTGGAGATCGCGGTAGATGCCGAAATCGGCGACGATCTCAAAGGTGAAGAAGGCGTGCTCGAGGGCTCGAGGAGATTTATGGCGGCGGTTAGTTCGGGGTGTGGCGAGCTCTTGGAAGAGTTCTTCAAACTGCTCTTCGCTCCAAGAGCTGCAGTGGTCTTTGAGCTCTTGAAGTCCGCTGCTTGTTTGGGCAAAGAGGAGGGCGCTGGCGACACGAGAGGGACCGTCGGCATCAAAGTGGACGAGGCGGACGCCGAATTCTCGGTGGGGAAGGGAGGGGCTCTTTTTGACAGCAGAGCGTATGGTCTGTTGGAGGGCTTCGGAGTACTGAACATAGCTCTGGTAGTGGCGGTGAGAGCGGTGGGCTCTGCGAATGAACGAAGGGATCACCTTGCCTAGCTCCTCTTCGGCTCGTTCTCCGAGAGCTTGGAGCTCTGCGAGCTTGTGGCTGTTCATCTTCTGGACGAGCTGTTCGAAGAAGCGGCCGTTGCCGAAGACGCCGAGGTTGGTGAGCGCTGCGGCGGGAAGGAGGCCGCGGAGGCAGTCGAGTACTTTGGCTCGTAGAGCGGCTGTGTAGGCTCCTTTTGAGATTGCGGGATCATGGGGGAAGGAGGCTTCAATATGTGCTGTGAGGGGTGGGATTAGGCGGCCATAGGTCTCAAAGAGGTCGGTGCAGGTGGTTAGGAAGAGCTCGCGATAGGCGGAGGCCATGAGGATTGGCTCTTGGTAGAAGAGGTACTCGCCATCTACTTTCTGGTCGAAATAGATGTAGCGGGTCGACTTCTCGAGTGGAGAGCCGCCAATGCGGCAATCTTCGATCTCTTTCGCTGCAATCATCGAGACGCTTTCGACTGCGAGGTGGGCGCCACCGAGTTCGCCAATGGAGTCGTCGCCGTAGCCATCGAGGATGCGGTCGTAGAACTGTTGGGCCTTCTGGATGGCGACACCGGCAGTCTCGCCACCGACGAGAGAGGAGAATGCGGTGTCCTCGTTAAGGATAAATTCTTTTAAGAGCAGGGATCGCAGACCTAGTGTCGAGCGGGAGTAGCGCGAAAAAAGGGCGCCCTTAATCACCTCCGGCAGGTTTTGGAGAACAAAGACGGGGGAGGTCGTGTTGGTAACAAAACGCTCTAATAGGTGTAGTTGGCTCTCAGTGAACTCTTCTGAATAGGACATATGCCTCCATTATCTTCCTTTGCGGTGATAAAAAAAAGCACCTCTTTTACGGACCTTTTCGAATTCTTCAGGGGAGTCATCAGCATTTGTATGGGAACCGCGAATTAAAGCTCGAGGTTTTTCCTTTCTAAAATGGGCAAATTTTTTCTCGCCGATGATCGCAGTGAGCACCCACTCCTCTGGAAAGCAGGAGAGAAAGGGGGTGCCCAATTCTGCACATTCATAATAGAGCTTTACCAGCTCTTGGACGTCGGGTCTGCTCATCTTTAGCCCAAAGACAATCGTATTGATATAGTAGGAGTGGAGCACATCTGTGCCTGTGAGTTTTTGTAGAAGATCTCGTGTTTGGGGAAGAATATAGCGCCAAGCATCGGAGGGGGTAGGAAACCAGTTTAGTAGGGCACCCTTTTTTGCAATGGTTGCGAATAGATAGTCGATATTGCGCAGGGGATAGCAAGCTGCATCGATCCAGAGGACATTATTAAATCCTAGCTTGTAGGCTTCAAGCATGGTGAAAATCTTGAAGCTGTATGGGACTGCGACATATTTGATCTCCTTGCCGGTGGGGTTAGGCCATCCGCCGATGAGGTAGAAAAAGTAGCCGTTGAAATCTTGATCTCTAAGACCTTGGATAAGTGATTGGATATAGTAGGGGTACTTTCCATTGAAAGGACCGCAGCAGACAATACAGCGGTCTCCTCCGCGGCCGATTTTTACAAGTTCTTTGATTGGATAGAACTCTTTTTCTGGATCGATAAGGGTTTGCCAGGTGCCCTTACTGCAGCGTCCTGCGAAATCTTTGAAGGTGGAGAGACCTCCATTTTCTGGGTAGATTGTCTGTAGGAGGGGGTTGATATTGATCTGGCGAATCTGCCGTTGTACTTCGATAAAATCTTCGTGGGTGAGCTCCTGTTTTTCAGGGAAGTCGATCGCAAAGGGATTTGCGTGAGCGAATAGGCAAGAAATAAGCAGTAAGAGAAATTTCATTACTGGAGATGGTAACAAGAAAGACAACTATTCAGCTACTTCGGCGTTATTTTTTTAGATGGGGGCCGATTAGGGAGCTGATTCGCATCATATCGACAGGCTCTTTGGATCCAAAAACCTTGGCGAGTTTTGCATCAGGGACGATGAGTCGCTTGTTTTTGGAATCTTGTAGCTTGTGCTTCTTGATATACTCCCACACTTTTTTTAGGACTTCACCGCGAGTGAGTTCTGCTGCGCCGGTAATGGCCTGGAGCTCTGCAGAGAGCTGCTTGGGAGATTGCTGGAATCTGCCGCCGCCTTTGACACCTTTCTTCTTGACGTAGGCTGTTTTGGGGTGGTCGGGATATTTGGTCTTTAGATCGGCAACATCGTTGACGATCACATCGCAGTCGGGGAAGTTGGAGCAGGAGAAGAAGCGCTTGCCGAAGCGGGAGGTGCGGGGGGAGATCATTCCGTCGCAGCCAACGGCAGGACACTTGGGCATGTCGGGAAGTGGCGCTTCGCCCTTTTTGGTGATGTTGATGATGCCTTTGCAGTCGGGGTATTTGCTGCAACCGAGGAAGGGGCCAAAGCGGCCATGGCGGATGGTCATCGGCGAATTGCAAATAGGGCAGGGTTGCTCCCAGTTGAAGTGGGGATCGTAGTCTTCTTTATTGAAGGTAAGGGCTTCGAGGGGCTCTGTAAAATCGCAGTCGGGGTAGTTGCTGCAGCCGTAGAAATATTTATTGCGGGACCAGATCTTTTGGAGGAAATGGCCGCACTTGGGGCAGGGGTTGTCGGTGAGTTGCTTGGGAACAATGGCCTCTTTCTCGGCCTTTTCAACTAGGGGGTTAAACTCTTCCCAAAAGCGGCGGATGGTCTCTTTCCAGTTCTTATCGTGCTCAGCGATCTGCTCTAGCTCATCTTCCATCGCGGCAGTAAAACCAACGTCCATGATCATCTTGAAATTATCTTCAAGCATCTGGGCAATGACGCGGCCGAGATCTGTGGGTTTGAGGGCCTGCTGCTCTTTCACGGTATAGTCGCGGCTCTGAATCTTGGCCATGATCGCAGCGTAGGTAGATGGGCGGCCAATGCCGAGCTTCTCGAGTTCTTTAACAAGAGATGCTTCGGTGAAGCGGGGAGGTGGCTTAGTAAAGGATTGTTCGGAGGTGGCTGTTTCGAGGTGGAGCTTCATCCCAGCTTCGAGTTGGGGTAGTAGCTTCGACTCATTCTCATCGACATCAGTGCCGTGACCGCGATCCTGCTTCTCTTCATAGACGGCGAGGAAGCCGTTGAATTTGAGTTGGGATCCGGTAGCGCGGAGGAGCAGATGTTGGTCAGTACCGATATCAACAGAGACCTGATCGTAGATTGCGGGAGTCATTTGAGAGGCGATGAAGCGGCGCCAGATGAGGAGATAGAGTTTATATTGCTCGATGGTGAGGTGGGAGCGGATCTTCTCTGGTGTGCGCGCGAGATTTGTGGGGCGGATCGCTTCATGGGCCTCTTGCGCGAGTTTTTTGCTGGCATACTGACGCGGGGTGTCAGGGAGATATTCGGAGCCGAACTGTTTCTGAATATAGGTACGTGCCGCTTGTACCGCTTCGGGAGCGATGTGGACGGAGTCAGTACGCATATAGGTGATCAGGCCTTCTGCGCCATCCGATCCCATGTCGATACCTTCGTAGAGCCCCTGGGCGATATTCATTGTGCGGGCAACGGAGAAACCATAGTGGCGGCTCGCTTCCTGTTGCAGTGTGGAGGTGATGAATGGGGGGACCGGATTGCGCTTCTTCTCTTTTCGATCGATCGATTCGATGTGATAAGAGGCCTTTTTCATGCGAGCAAGGATCTTATCGGATGTGGTCTTGTTCGGAATGAGGAAGCAGTCGCGAGGT
>CAZEZK010000019.1:0-2512 GCA_964516935.1 uncultured bacterium | reverse complement strand
TTGAGATCATCCACGGAGTGGAGTGTTGCGAGGAACGAGGTGCCGGAATTGGGTTTTAGGAGCGCATTCAGTGTCCAGTATTCAACAGGGGTAAATGCTTCAATTGCTTTTTCGCGATCGACGACTAGTTTGAGCGCTACAGATTGGACGCGTCCCGCGGAGGAGCCGCTGCGGCCGCGTTTTACTTTGCGCGTTAGGATGGGTGAGATCTTGTAGCCTACGATGCGGTCGAGAAGACGGCGCGCTTGCTGTGCATTGACGAGGGCCTGGTCGATTTTGCGAGGATGGGCAAGAGCCTCTTCTACGGCGTGTTTGGTGATCGACTGGAAGGAGATGCGTTGGATCTTTGTTTTAGGTGGAAGAATGGCAGCGATGTGCCAAGCGATCGCTTCCCCTTCGCGATCGGGATCGGGAGAGAGGTAGACGATGTCTGCTTTTTTTGCGGCGGCGATGAGCTTCTTCGCCACCTCTTTTTTCTGTGCAAGGAGAACGTAGTGCGGTTCGAAATCGTGCTCTACATCGATGCCGAACTCTTTTTCTGGCAGATCTCGGATATGACCGAGCGAAGATTCAAAAAAATAACCAGGACCTAGAAATTTTTTCAAGGTCTTGATCTTCGCGGGGGACTCGACGATGATCAGTGATTTGCTCATAACTATTAATATGCCTTTGCAAAGAGAACGCGACGCGCGCTCTGCTCTCCCGTGAACAGACAACGGCCCGCCTCAGAGGGTAGGTCCATTGGAATGCACCGAATGGTTACATTGAGCTCTTCTTTGACTTTTTTTTCAATCTCCGGGTCTCCGTTCCAATGGCAAAGAGCGAATCCTTCCCCTGAGGAAAAGAGCTTATTAAAATCTTCTAAACGGTCAATTTTTTGGGTATTTTCTTCGCGGAATTTCTCGGAGCGAGTGAGAAGATTGTGCTGAATTTCGTCGAGAATTGCGGTGATTTTGGTCTCGAGCTCGTGCGGGGAGAGAGGCTGGGTCTCGCCTGTGTCGCGGCGCGCGAGGGGGAATTTCTGCGATTCGAGATCTCTTGGGCCGACCTCTAAGCGAAGGGGCACGCCCTTTTTCACCCAGTACCATTTTTTTTCGCCGCCACGCATGTCGCGGGCATCGACGTGAATGGTGAGGGGCTGTCCGTGATAGGTGATATGGCGAAGGCGAGCTGCGAGCTGTTCACAGAATGGGAGAATCTGGGCTCGGCTCTCTTCGTTAGGAAGAACAGGAATAATGACGAGGTGAGAGGAGGCGATACGGGGAGGAAGAACGAGTCCATCGTCATCGCTATGGGTCATAACAAGAGCTCCAATAAGCCGTGTTGTGACACCCCAAGAGGTGGTCCAGGCATATTCGAGTGAGCCACCGAGAGCTTGGAATTTAATGTCGCAGGAACGTGCGAAGTTCTGCCCGAGGAAGTGGGAGGTTCCAGCCTGCAGCGCTTTGCAATCTTGCATCATCGCTTCGATAGTATAGGTAGTGACAGCGCCAGGGAAACGTTCCGACTCGGTCTTTTCACCGCGGATCACAGGAATCGCTAATATCTCTCGGGCAAATGAGGTGTAGAGGTTGAGCATGTCGAGAGCCTCTTTTTCTGCCTCTTCGCGTGTGGCGTGGGCAGTGTGGCCTTCTTGCCAGAGAAACTCGGTAGTGCGGAGGAAGAGGCGGGTGCGCATCTCCCAGCGAACGACATTTGCCCACTGGTTAATAAGGAGGGGGAGGTCGCGGTAGGATTCGATCCATTTGGAGAAGCAGTGGCCGATGATCATCTCAGAGGTAGGGCGAACGATGAGAGGCTCTTCGAGCGGGCCTGCAGGAATGAGGCGCCCTTCGGCATTCTTTTCTAGGCGATGGTGGGTGACAATAGCGCACTCCTTCGCAAAGCCATCCACGTGCTGCGCCTCTTTTTCAAGGTAGCTCAGGGGGATAAAGAGAGGAAAGTAGGCGTTCTGATGGCCGGTAGCTTTAAAGCGGGCGTCGAGTAGTCTCTGGATATTTTCCCAGATGGCGTAACCCCAAGGCTTGATCACCATACAGCCGCGCACGGGGGCATGCTCGGCGAGATCGGCGCCTTTTAATACAGCAAGGTACCAATCAGAGTAATTTTCACTACGCGTAGGAGAAATAGCAGTTTTTTGAGATGTTTTCTGTTTCGACATGACTGGAAGGATTATATACGAGCGACTTCTAAAGTCTAGAGGAAAGAAAAAATCGAGAGGCGGCTTGCGAAGCTATTTGCGAGACTCTGTTTCAGAGCAAGACGCGCTTCGGCGAGCTGGGCGGGGTTGCAGGAGCCGAGGGGGGCGTAGGAGGCAAGTTGGATCTGCTGAGCAGTTTCTTCGGACAGCAGGATGGCGGAGAGGATAGCGGGATCGGGAGAGGCTAGAGAGAGGGTGCCTTGGTGGAGGAGGCCGTTAGTGCGGCGACGCTGAGCGGCTCCGGCAAGCTTTTTGCCTTCGCAGTGGATGTCAAACTGGGTGGGGCCGGTCATGCAAAAGGGGGCGGGGCGG
>CAZEZK010000018.1:0-22058 GCA_964516935.1 uncultured bacterium | reverse complement strand
CCGCGAGAGCTTTCAATTCAACCCTCTTGGGTGCCTTTGAACTGGAAGGAGTATACACCCTATCGCAACGTCTGATAATTCACCTTATGTTAGCCTACGGCCTAGGCCGGCCGCCGATCGACCGGAACTATACTCCTTCCAGCTCAAAGGCACCCAAGAGGATTGAATTGAAAGCTCTCGCGGTTGAATTACCGCTAATGGGGGTTGTATTAAACTCAATACTACCCCCATTAGCGGTAATCCAACCCCGAGGCTTTGAATCAATCCTCTTGGGCGCCTTTGAACTGGAAGGAGTATATTCTCGCCAGCTAATCGAATCAACCTTAAGAAGGTCTTGAGATATAATTACCGCAAGCTTTACAATATTTGGCATGGGATTTCTTCAAGATTTACTTAGGGTAGGCGGCACGATCACAGCAGCAACATTGGCAGCAACCGGAGTGGGAATACCGCTCGCGGTTGGAATTGGAGCTGGCGTTACAGCTGGTGGAAATTTACTAGCTGATGAAATCGATCGCGGTGAAGAAAAAGAAAACGCTGATCGACTTGCGCAAGAAAAGAAGCAAGAAGTTGATCGAAAGATCGAAGAGCGTAGACAGGAAGAGAAGAAGCGTGCAGAACAGACCCAGAGAGATCTGCAAAAAAAATTGGATCATGAAGCTCTACCTGGAAAGATCATAGATGCTTGCAAAAAGAACGAGCTCGATAAGATTCCATCTTGCTTACAACGAATGGATAATGAGCAGTTTGAAAAGCTTGGAAACACTCCCCTCTCTGCCTGCACCTCTGCAGATGCTAGACAACAGGTGCGAGAGATGCTGAAAACAGAACGAAAACGAAAATGCTTGTAAGCTCAACCACACTGCAACAAAAAAAAACCTCAAACGTTGTCGTGACTCCTCTCGACAATACGTCTGGCGTGTGGAACTCATTTACCCCTCCAAAACAGTGTCCCGTCTCCATTACGGAGATAGTGAAAAAAATACTTCCAGATATCGAAGAGCTGAAAGAAGAGCCTGATATTTCCTTTGTTTCTGATACGCTCAAAAGTTTCATTCAACTCCCTCCCTCCGTTGAAATATTGGATATCGTAACTGATGCAGGCGCAATAGGAAAAAAGCTGAATGAAAATATCGATAAAGCTAAGCAGAATGGCAAGTCTGATGCGGAGGCATATGTATGTGAAACGACAAAAATCCTCACAACAGAATTGTCAGGACAGGCGATGAAAGGCGCAATTACAGGTGGCATCCCTCCCTATGTTGCTTCGGTGGTGACAAATCCGGAACTCTTACCGACAGTGCCTACAGTGACAAAGCTCCTTCCGAAAGCGTACCAAGGAGCTGACACTACGGCAAAGGTAATCGGAAATAGCGTTGGAATAGCTTGCTACGGCGGATTTTCCCTAGCTAAGAAGCTCTCTCAGAAAAAATAGGTAATCGGATATGCGTCGAGATACGATTATTGGGAATCTGACTCAAAGTCAACTCATTACTAAGTCTGAAAAAAATGAGCTTAAAGCTGCAGGAAGTGTGAGGGTTTTTCTTACAACGCTCGTGAGTATTTACGAGCAGAAAACCCGAGACTATTTTGAAGACTCTCTTCCGTTAGTAAAAGCACAACTAAAAAAAGATGGTATTGGATCGCTTAACCTGGTCTCTCTAGAAAAGACGATCGACTGCGCCCATGCTATCTTTCTGAATTTTGATAAATTTTCCGCCCTCTCCTCATTGAAGCGTCTACTTGCGGAATCTAGCCCAGAGCTGTTGCCCTCTTTAGGGCTGACAATGGAACAGGATGAGTCGCTGCAGCAGATTGTTAAAGAAATATTCATCAGATATGTGGCGCGACAGCGGCTGATGCTTGCGGTAGATTACGATTCTTTAGCGAGTCTCTGTCTGGAGGTCGAAGCTCCGCATCTCTTTCCGACCTATCTTCTACGTGCTTTGCGCATCGAACAGCAGCTCTCTAACATTATCAAGAACGGTCTTAGCAGAGAGCGCAGCTCAACCACATCAGATCTTCTGACAGTACAGGTACAATCTTCCCCAGAGCTGGTGTATGAGTGCCTCTCCAATATCATCATTTATGTAGGTCAACAGATCCAGAATCTCTCTCCTTCTAACGATTTAAGGGAGCGCTATTTCAATCACCTAAATAGTGATGAGAGTGCTGTAGAATTTGCTCAAGCGGTTGCAGGTGGGTATATCGAAGAGATGTGCCTGTCAGAAAAGCAGCTTGCTGTAATGCAGTCGAACAACGCCATCCTTCAGTCAAAAATCTCATCGATCTGTCTACCCGCATTCGCTTCGTTAGGATTGCCGGTAGAGATCGATCCATCTACGCTAGTGACAAATGCACACGAGATCGAAGCGGCCATAAAGGAAAATAAAAAAAACATGGAGTCCTTCGATGAGCGTGCCAGAAAAGCCAAAGAGGAAGCCTATAGCCAGATTGATGAGTGGCGCAAAAATGTTCCAACTCGCCCCTTCCAAATAGGATTTCAGATCGGATTTCAGGTATAATTCAATTCCAATCAATCTGTCGATTTGAGTTGTCATACTCATCAGATTCACTAGAGTTAGAATTGCTCCCTGACAAAAAACGCGGTCCGTTTAAAATACTCTCGATGCCTAGGCTCCACAATTGGTTCGAAATCGCTCGGTGCTGAAGCTCAATGCTATGTTTTTTGGGGTCGAACTTGCTCACTCTTGCATAACAAATAGACCCGTTCGTTTCGACACTTATATAACTATACAAATGGGTCTTAAGTTTAGAGGCAGGATAGAAGGATCCAGACCAGGGGTCGCAGATCACAGCAGCAATCCCCCAACTCTCATAATCGTTTACGAAAGAATTCTGCGCTCTGCCGATTACAAGAAATACATGATCTCCACCCAAAATATGGAACGCTTCCACGTCAGCTATCTCTTGATCTTTTGCGTATTTCATAGTGATCCCGCATATCTCCGCACAATTCCCAATGCGTGTACCGGTTTCTCTATTTTTTTTGTATTCGAGGTTTATTGCGGTTATCCTGTCACATTCTTGGGTTTTACGTGTTGCGTCTATCCGGTTCCTTAACGAAATCAAGGCGAGTTTCTTTTCGGCTCTTTTCTCCTCTCTCATAGTCGATGTTGATTCAAATCGCTGAAAATGATTGGGAATTTCGAAGAATTCTGTTTCGATATAATTGCAAATCCTACGCGCCTTATCTAGGTTTTGTATCAATGCTTTAGAAAACGAAGGTTTATACTTAGATGCGATCAGCTGTCCACTAAGATATAGAGGTTTTTCTTTACCTAAAAGAGAAGAGAGTTTCTTGATAAGCGTTACAGCTTTCGTCGTTTTTTTCTTCTTCTTGAAAGAGGCTGGGTTTGAAGTAACTGCTGCTGTAAAATAACACCCCTTGCTTCTTTGAGCCTGCTCCTCCATCCGCGAAAAGAGAATGTTGAACTTTTCTTCATCCTGTTGCTCTGCTTTTGTCAACTTGTGAAATGCTATGACAGCGCGCGACTGCTGCTCTAGATCCCATGTCTCTAAAGGTTTCGCAACTGAGAGAAATTTTTGACGACCTTCAAAGGTCTGACTAAGAGAAGGTTCTAGATTAGAACGATTGGCCTTAGGATTTGATTCAAAACTAAAATTTGATATTTCTTTAATTCTCACAATAACAATTATACGATAATTGTATATAATTTTAAACCATGTAGTTATAGAGTGTTAACACTCTTATTATAAGGTTTTTGCGTATGTATAGCTGAATACCCTATTGATCTGGTAAGATAAGTGGGCTCATGTGTGATCGGTGCAACCCCATTAAAAGCCTTCAAGAGATCCGAGAAAAAGTACTCCCAGAGGTTCGCAAGCAGAGCTACTGTTGGCTGATCGCCTGCGACTATCTCCAAGCTGCCGATGATGAGCGGGTCAGCCGAATCCTCTTCGAGTATCAGGGACATGTTCCTAAAGATGAGCATGGCTGGCCGGAGTTTCTCAGTACATTAAACCAGCTCGTAGCGCACGCTTGACAGACGATACTACCAACTGATAGCGTCTCCTCGTGCTAAAGATTGGAATTATCTGCGGAGGTCCATCTCGTGAACGCGGTATTTCGCTAAACTCTGCGCGTTCGCTTTTAGATCACACCAGCTTTCTGGAGATCGAAGCTGCCATTCTCTATGTCAATTCGCAAGGTCTCTATTTTCTGCTCACTCCAAGTCAACTCTATTCCAATACCCCCTCCGATTTCGACTTCAAACTCGGCACAGCTTCTTTAGACGAAACATCGCTGCTCGCATTTCTTCATTCTCAGGATTTGATATTCCCAACGATTCACGGCACCTATGGAGAAGATGGAACGTTGCAAGACTTTCTCGAGAGACACTCGATTCCTTATGTTGGAAGTGGTAGTCGCGCGTGCCGCACTCTATTTAATAAAGGAAGCGCGCACCGCTTTTTCAATAACCATGGGTTCAGTGCGCTCCCTTATCAGTTAATTACCTCAAAAGAGGTCCACACTCTCCCCTATCCTCGCGCCATCATTAAACCAACATTATCCGGCTCAAGCCTAGGGGTCACTCTCATCGACTCACTAGAGGCAGCGCAAACAGCCGTGCTGCGCCTTTGGAATGAGGGGTTCCATGAGCTACTCATCGAACCCTACTGTGAAGATCGGGAGTTTACCGTCTGCGTCCTAGAGAGCCATCGCGGCCCCCCGCAAGCGCTAGTGCCACTTGAGATCGACATCGGCGCCAGCGAGATCCTCGACTACCGCAAAAAGTATCTCCCCACCGAACAGACGCGCTACTACTGCCCCCCCCGCTTCTCACAGGAGGCAATTGCGCAGATCCAACGCGAGGCCGAGCGTCTCTTTGCAACCGCAGAGCTGCACGATTTTGTGCGCGTCGATGGCTGGCTCTCTGCAGACGGAGAGGTGCGCTTCTCCGACCTCAACCCGATTAGCGGCCTGGAGCAGAACAGCTTTCTCTTCCAACAGGCTGCACGAGTTGGCATCACTCACGGCGAGCTGATTAAGTATATCCTCCAAACTGCCCTCAACCGCTATGGCATCCAGAAGCCATTACAACACAGGTCAAGCTTCGCAACACAGCGGCAACTCATCTACGTGCTAATGGGTGGAGAAACCTCTGAGCGCCAGGTCTCTCTAATGAGCGGAACCAACGTTTGGCTCAAATTGCGTCAGGCGGAGCGGTATGAGACACTCCCCTTCCTACTCGATTCGAACCAGCAGGTGTGGCAGCTCCCCTACGCATTTGCCCTCCATCACACCGTTGAGGAGATCCAAGAGCACTGTAGTCAGGCCCAAAACAAAGTAGATCAGATTGCTCCTGCAGCGGCCGCTATCCGGCACAATCTCGGGCTATCGCCGCTACCAGCTCAGGAGCTCCCCCGGCTAATGGACCTATCCAGTTTCCTTGCCAAGGTCAAACAAGATGGCGCATTTCTTTTCCTCGGACTCCATGGGGGTATCGGTGAAGACGGCACACTCCAACAGCTGCTCGAGGATGCCACTATCTCCTTTAATGGATCCAGCGCGCATACCTCGCGCCTCTGTATGGACAAGCATAAGACGGCGCTCTGCATAAAATCCCTTTGCGACCCGATGATCTTGCCAATGCCGCAGATCTCCTTTTATACTCCTTCCAGTTCAAAGGCACCCAAGAGGGTTGAATTGAAAGCTCTCGCGGTTGAATTAATCCTCTTGGGTGCCTTTGAACTGGAAGGAGTATATATCGGTGAGACAGACAAGCTTTGGGAGAAGGCTGTGGCACTTTTCCATACGGACAAGCTGATCATCAAACCACAATGCGACGGCTGCTCCACCGGTGTTGCTCGCCTCCACACTCTCCAAGAGCTTGATCTCTATATCGACGCCCTTCGTCAAGGACTCTGTCAACTTCCTGCAGGGACTCTCGAAGGCCAGCTCTCTCCGATTGAGATGCCGCTCTCTACCAGCCAGCCATTCCTCCTCGAACCCTTTATCCAGACTGATAAGATTCGGATCGAGAACTCCACTCTCCAGTATCAAAGGATCAGCGGCTGGATCGAGATGACTCTCGGCATTCTGGAACAGCAAGGAAGCTATCTGGCACTCAATCCAAGTATCACAATCGCCGAAAGCCACGTCCTCTCTCTCGAAGAGAAATTCCAAGGGGGCACTGGCATCAATATCACACCACCTCCCGACACGATCCTCTCTCCGGATGCGCGTAGGCAAGTGCGCGCTAGTGGCTGTCGCATCGCAGAAGCGCTAGGCGTCCAGGACTACGTGCGCATTGACCTTTTCGTCGAGTGCGCAACCGGAAAAGTACGGCTTATCGAAGCCAATACACTACCCGCCCTAACACCCTCTACTGTCCTCTACCATCAGGCTCTGAGTCTATCCCCTCCCCTACCGCCTCGGGAGCTTCTCGAGCGGTTGGTGGAGGGGGCGCTATCTAAAAGATGTCCATAGACATGAGTTGCCTCCCCCTCTCCGCGAGAACTTCTTGGAAGATTTATACACAAACAACCTGAAGACTTGGTTTTTGAGCGTGCCAATTCGTCGGGGTTGAAAAATCACAAGAACATAATAAAAAAATTAATTGCCATCTTTTAAGAATTGTATGCTTGAAATTAATTAAAAATCAGCTTAACATTAAGTATGTCCAAAAAAGGAGTGACTTCATGAATGGCATAACAGAAAATTCAAAAGACTTGTTAGAAGCAATTAAAAATAAAGATAATCCTTTAACGAAAGTTTTAAATCCAACTACAATAGAATTTAAAATTACTGCTATTGCCAGCGCAATTCTCATAACAGGCGCCATTATCACTGCCGTCTTCTTTTTCCCACCTATCGCCGTACCAGTAATAGTAATAGGCTTAATGAACTTTTCAGCATTGATGATTTATGCCATAGCTGTAACCCATCTAATAAATGAAAGCCCGACGGGCTTGACTAAGGAATTTTGTGAGCAAACCTGTCAGAAAGAGTTACCCACTAAAGAGCTGCAATCATTTATGCAAGTCCCAAATATCGATCAAAAAAAATTACAGGCGCTCATGAAAAGTCTATCACAGCACAACAGGTCGACAAATCTCTACGACAACAACGAGAAAGACATCTTGTTCTTGTCCAACCCGTCTCCTATTACTTATCAAAGTCTTGTCCATTATCACAATGAGTTGCACATCAAATCATGTGAATATTTTGAAGACACAGGCCTCGACGTATCTTGCATTGCCTTGTTATTTACAGATGAGAAGAGCAAGAACCAGTTCGATGCAGCCGTAAAAAACGGTCTCTTACACAAATTAACAAACTCTGAGGAGGAGCTCACCGAAGATCAGTTGAAGTCGAGCTTGAACAGAAATGTTCTTCCTATGATGCCAGAGAAGCCTGATTAGGTGTTTGGTTTGCGTCAAAAGAGATGATGCAAGCATACTTTCATGTATGCATCCTATTTTTGATAAAATTGCCGCCAAATACGATCCTATCAACCGCATTCTCTCCTTAGGACAAGATCAGCGTTGGCGCAGAGAGGTCGCACGCTTCGTTCCGAATGAACCATTCGATCTACTTGACCTTGCTGCCGGCACCGGCGACCAGATTATTGCTCTTTTGGAAGCAAACGCTCAAGTACGTAAGGCTATTGGTCTCGACCTTTCTGAACCTATGCTCGAGATTGGTCGTCAGAAATGCGCTCAAAAAGGGTACTCTGCATCACTTCAACAAGGAGATGCGCAACAACTCCCCTTTCCGGACTGCAGTTTCGATATCTGCACCATTTCTTTCGGCATTCGCAATGTAGAGCAGCCAATCCTCGCCCTGCGCGAGATGCACCGAGTACTCCGTCCCGGTGGTCGATGCCTCATCTTAGAGTTCTCTATTCCAGAGAATCGTCTCATCCGCCCCCTCTATCTCTTTTACCTTCGCTCGCTACTACCGCGAATCGGTGGCTGGATTTCCAAAAATCCAAGTGCGTACCGCTACCTTAACCGCACGATTGAGACATTTCCCTCCGGTCAAGCCTTTTGCGACCTACTGCGAGCCGCCTCTTTCATACAAATCAAGCACCACTCTATGAATTTTGGCGGAGTTTCTCTGTATGAAGCCAGTCGCGCGTATTGCTAATATACTAATCTATCGCCGTGAAGAAGAGATCTCCCTTGACCTCTCTTTTCTCAGCTGGCTTCAATTTCAACCTTATCCAAAAATTCTTTGGCCAAGCCGCGCTGCAGCAGGTCTAGTAACAGCATTCACGGAAATACCTCAAATAGAATCTCTAACCGACTCTTCGCTACGTCTCTATGGCTGGCAACATTTTGAAGGAGACAATCAAACGAAGGTCGGCAATGAATGGCGTCTGTTTCCTAAAAAGTATTACTATCTTCCAGAGTATGAGTTATTTAATCGAAATAACAAAACCATTTTTGCAATCAACTCTCTCACTTCTGACTTTCGCCTTCCGACTCCCAATTTCTCCCGGTTCCAGCTACCCTCAGCAGAGATCTGGGCTGATTGGCTTTTAAGCCGTCCTGTTGAAAAAGTTGTGCTTGCAAGAAGAGTCTCAATCTCTTCTGCTTTGCTAATTGCAGAACAGCTTCAACCTACATTCTTTATCCAGATGGCTCCAGAATCGGCTTTTTTTGGAAAACCCCCTGAATATCTCTATAAACGCCATGGAAGACATTTAGAAAGTGAAGCGGTTGCTGGAACACAACTGCTTGGCGAGCCCCATACTGCGAAAGATCATCGCGAGCTCGACTACATCGAATCGGCACTGAGGGCGGCACTCACCCCTCTTTCTACTTCAGAGCTACTCTTTTCTTCCTTAACCACCCGCATAGCGGGAACGCTCCACCACCTCTGCCGCACCTGTTCTTGTGAGCTGCGAGAGGAAGTGACTGATACCGATCTACTAAAGGCGCTTCATCCAACACCCGCTGTTGGAGGATGGCCCCGCGAGGAAGCTCTCGCGTATCTTTCCAATTGTGAACCCTTCAAGCGCGGCCTCTACGCCGCTCCTGTTGGCTGGATCAGCTCCGAAAGCGCTGAATGGCTCGTAGCAATTCGCTCTGCTCTTCTCGATGGTGATACATTGCATCTCTACTCAGGAGCCGGTATCGTAAATGAATCTCAAGCAGATCAAGAGTGGCAAGAGCTAAATAGGAAACTCAAATGGGCTACAACGAACTTAACGCCAGCTGGTTCATCGATCAGCTAATTCAGCAAGGAGTCTGCCATTTTTGCATTGCCCCCGGTTCTCGCAGCACACCGCTTGCACTTGCGATCGCTGACCATCCACGTGCTAGCTATACGGTCCATTTTGATGAACGCGGACTCGGTTTCTTTGCGCTAGGCTATGCGCAGGGTAACAGACGCCCTGTCGCTATAGTCGTCACTTCAGGACCTGCAGTTGCCAACCTATTGCCTGCAGTGATGGAGTCTTGCCACAGCGCTGTTCCGCTAATCCTTCTCACCTCAGATCACCCTCCCGAAGCGCGCGATAACAGCTCAAATCAGACGAGCAATCAGATCAAAGCCTTTTCGAACTGGATCCAATGGGAATTTGACTTCCCTCCCCCCTCCGCAGAGATCGAGGAAAAGTTCATTCGCTCGCAGGTGGCGCAGGCGGTCTTCCGCGCCCGCAAGGGGCCGGTACAGCTCAATTGCATGTTCCGCAAACCTCTCTGGGAAAAGTCGGCTGATCCCTACCCAATTGGCCAGCCGATCGAATATACCTATCCCTACGAGACACTCGCGCCAGCAGATATAGAGATGTGGAGCCAGCGTCTCTCCGGTAAACGGGGACTCATCCTTATCGGTCGCATGCAGAATCGCGAAGAGATCCCCGCCATCTTTGAGCTGGCTCACAAGCTGCGCTGGCCCATTTGCGCCGATGTGCTTTCCCAAGCGCGCACATTGAACCCACCGGCTGAACTGATGCGCCACCCTCATCACCTCATCCCCCCATCCCCTCCTGAGATCGTTCTGCGTTTTGGTGAGGTTTTTGTGACGAGCAGCGTCTGTAAAGATAGCGCCGGATTCGTCGTCCATATCTCTCCACAAGAACGCCTCTGCGATCCTGACCATCGCCAACAAGCGCGTGTTAAGCTCTCGGCACGAAGCTTCTGCCAGGCACTCTCGCCTATGCCCTCAGAAAACTCCTGGTTAAAACAGTGGCATCAATTGGACCTTGCAGTAGGTCAGAAGGTTGAAACACTATTCCAGAGCTTCCTCGCCCACACGGAATCGAGTGCAATGCGCCTTATCTCTGCCACTATACCCGCAGGCTGGAGCTACTTCCTCGGCACTAGTATGCCTGTGCGCGAAGCAGATCTGTTTCTCTATCCAAACCAACCAATTCAGTTCTACTCCAACCGAGGCGTCTCTGGTATCGACGGCACCCTAGCCACCGCCATCGGCATCGCTAAAGGCAGCGGCTCCCCCCTTGTCGCCATCATCGGTGACCAGGCCTGCCTCCACGATCTGAGCTCCTTTGCGCTTCTTCCGACACTCATTACCCCCTTTATCCTGATCCTGTCGAATAACTTCGGCGGCGGGATATTCTCCTATCTACCCATTTTCGGGAAAACTCCCCATTTTGAAGCGCTCCTTGGGGCCGCACATGTATGGAGATTCTCCTCCGCAGCACAAATGTTTGGGATTCCTTACGAACAGACCGAAGATTGGAGTGGATCGCTCCAGCGGGCAATCGCGCGCGGCGGTCCCACGATTCTCGAGTGGACCACCTCACGAGCTAAGAATCTGGAGTTTCATCAAAATTTACACCCGGCAACGCGCCATTTACATTCTACAGGTCGTTAAGTAGAATGGCTGATATGATTCCATGGCAAAGCGCTGGCTCTTATTCAGACATTAAATATCACAAGTGGGGAGGTATCGCGAAGATCACGATCGATCGTCCTCACGTGCGAAACGCCTTCCGACCCCTCACTGTCGATGAGATGTCTCACGCCCTACAAGATGCGCGTAATGACAGCTCTGTCGGCGTTGTCATTCTCACAGGCGAAGGGAAAGAGGCCTTCTGCTCTGGCGGAGATCAGAAGATTCGCGGCGATGCAGGTTATGCCGACCAGCATGGAATTGAGCGGCTCAACGTCCTAGACTTCCAGCGCCAGATGCGCACCTGTCCCAAGCCGATTGTAGCGATGATCGCTGGATATGCAGTCGGTGGTGGCCATGTGCTCCACGTGATGTGTGATCTCTCCATTGCAGCGGATAATGCGATTTTCGGACAGACTGGCCCAAAAGTTGGCTCTTTTGATGGCGGCTATGGCGCAAGTTACCTCGCTCGCATCGTCGGCCAAAAGAGGGCGAGAGAGATCTGGTTCCTCTGTCGCCAGTACAATGCCCAACAGGCGCTTGATATGGGGCTTGTCAACTGCGTCGTCCCCTATGAGCAGCTTGAAGCGACAACCATGCAGTGGTGCCAAGAGATGCTACAACACTCTCCTATTGCTCTACGCTGCCTGAAAGCTGCGCTCAATGCCGACTGCGATGGACAAGCGGGGCTTCAAGAGCTGGCCGGCAACGCCACCATGCTCTTCTACATGACTGAAGAGGGACAAGAAGGAAGGAGAGCTTTTAATGAAAAACGCAAACCCGACTATTCCCGTTTCGCAAAGCGCTCGTAGTTGGTTTCTCGCCAGTCGCCCGAAGACCTGGATTGCGGGACTTAGCCCCGTCCTTATCGGCAATGCGATGGTAGAGGGGCCACTCCATTGGGGGCTCTTCTCCTTAGCTGTTCTCTTTGCTCTGGGTATGCAGATTACAGCCAATTTCGCCAATGACTATTTCGACTTCCTGAATGGCGCTGATGGACCTACTCGTAAGGGGCCTGAGCGCGCTGCTCAAATGGGTTGGCTCTCTCTCCCCTCACTACGAGTCGGGGCGATCCTAACCCTAACCCTCTCGTTAGTTATCGGTCTCTTCCTGGCGCTCTACGCAGGGTCCTGGGCCCTCCCAATCGTCGCCTGTGCAGGCTTAGCCTCCTGGTACTATACTGCCGGCAAACAGCCTCTCGGTTATTTGGGCCTTGGGGAGCTACTCGTCTTCCCCTTCTTCGGTCCTATCGCTGTAGTTGGTTCTTATTACCTCCAAACTCTCGAAGCGCCAATGACCGTCTGGATCGCTAGCATTCCGCCAGCCCTACTCTCTTGCGCAATCCTCGTAGCCAATAATCTGCGCGACCGCGAAAGCGATGGCATCGCAGGCAAACGAACTCTCGTAGTGCGTTATGGATTGACCTTTGGGAGATGGGAATATACGCTTTTGATCCTGCTTGCTGCGCTTATCCCCATGGCAATAGGGGTCTACGCAACGCTTTGGCTTATCCCAGCCGCGCTGCCTTGGCTCTATATAGCGTTCCGCAAAATAGAGCATGCACCGCTTCTGCCAGGAACAGCTCTCTTGCTGGTGCTCTATACACTATTTTTTATTGGGACGAGCTATCGCTAGAAGAGCCCTGCTGTTCGGCACTGTCAACCGTCTTTCCGACCTGCTTTAGATCATCAACCATGGAAGAGACCATACTCACCACTTGTGAGAGTACAGCCTTTTTGGTCAAAGTGTCGTCGGAGTTCTTATCTTTTGATGAGTTCACCTCTTGAGAGCGGTGCACTCCATCGGAATGGGGAGGGGTTCTGTCTATTTTGCTCATATATTAGACAATATATGAAGACAAAAAAAAAGAGCAGGAGCATCTGCACCTCTACTCCTATCCAACGCTATTCTCAACTATTGTTGATTGTCGTTAGCCGTTGCAGTCACCTGCTGACTAGCTGAAACGAGCGCTTCAGCACTGTTTAAAACCTCACCAGAAGAAGACGAAAAAATCGCCGCCAAACTCCCTGCGCTAGTAGCTGCCAAACTGGTGACCCCTGAAAGCAAGGCAATCTGGGAAGTTGTACTAGTACTATCATCTGGGATAAGTTTCTGATAAGAGTATGTCACCCCATCTAACGTATAATAGTCTGTCTCTACGCTCATATCTACACCCCCCTATACCCTATTCTACCTGTAAATTAATTATTTGTAAAGACGGTTGAGGGTAGAAGAATCTCTTATTTGCTATTAGGTGCTAGTCTAGAAGTGTGTTCATTCGTCTATACCGCTACCACCTTCCCATGCGCTCCTCTATCCGCGAAGGGCTGATTATAGAGACCGAGACCGGATGGGGAGAGATCGCCCCTATGGAGCCAATCTCCCTAGCAGCTGCTGAAGCGGAGATCCGCTCCCTCCTCCCCCTTCTAGCTAGAGGGGAGCTCGTAACTCCCACTCACCCAGCCGTCCGCTTTGGGATCGCTTCAGCGGTCCGTCCCTTTCCCTCCATCCCCTTTTCGGTACCGATAGCAGCTCTCATTCTCGGCGAAGGGCTCGTTGCTCAGGCGGAGCGGGCGGCTAGAGAAGGGTTCCAGGTATTGAAGATTAAGCTGTCTGGGCTCCCCATCGACCGAGCGATCTCTCTAGTCAAAGAGATGCCCTCCTTGCCTCTTCGCATCGACTGCAACCAGAGCTGGAGTTTTGATGAGGCTATGGAGTTTGCAAAACACTTCCCCCCAGAGCGATTTGCCTACTTAGAGGAGCCCCTGCGCAACCCAAACCTACTTCCTCACTTGGCGCAAAAGACCGGCCTACAGATCGCTGTCGATGAGTCCTACCATCCTGACACCCCCTTTATCCGAGTAGTCAAACCTTCAAGGGTGGGCTACGCCCCTCCGGGGGCTATTCTCAGCAGCTTTTACGAGAGTAACCTCGGGCTGCTCAAAATCGCCGAATTGGCAAGTATACCGCCCGTGGGGCTAGACACCGGGAAGTTCTTTCAGCAAAATCTGATAGACCTCCCAGTGGTTGACGGCTGTCTTCATTGGGAGCCAAATCCCATTAATAGAAATCTCCTTGAACCTATCCTTCAGTTAGGGTAAAAGAATTATCGCCATGTCCGATCGTCTCTGCATCTTAAAAGACGCTGCTCTTCGATTTGGAGGCATCTTTTTGCAGCTTGACCGCATGGCCAATCGCGCCACTGCGGCACTACTAAAAGCCGGTGTACATGCAGGAGATCGCGTCACCCTGCTC
Organism: uncultured bacterium; assembly: GCA_964516935.1. GTDB lineage: Bacteria > Chlamydiota > Chlamydiia > Chlamydiales > SM23-39 > CAZEZK01. Next base: position 7,951 of record CAZEZK010000018.1, on the reverse strand, counting down.
CATCCGGGAGACTATCGCTGGATCGCCTTTGCCTGCGCTGTCTGGCGGGTCGGAGCCGCTCTTGTCCCACTCAATCCCAGGGTTCCTTCCACAGAACCGAGGATCGAAGATCTTACCCCCTTCTTCGCCTTCGAAGAGGAATCTTCACTGGAAAGGGTGTCTCTCTCCTCCCCCGCCCTCTTCTTAAAAACTTCTGGATCGACATCGAAACCAAAAGAGATTGCACTTACGTTAGGCAATCTCATCGCCTCTGCTGAACCAGCGATCATCCATCTCGACCTGCGCCAAGGGGATCGCTGGCTCTTAGCTCTTCCGCTCCACCATGTCGGTGGTATCGGCGTTATCATCCGCTGCTTGCTTGCAGGGGCGCAACTCGTCTTCGACCCCAACGAAGCCACCCATATCTCCTACGTCCCTACCCAGCTCTACCGCACACTCCACTCTCCGATTCCATCTTCCCTACGAGTCATGCTAATGGGAGGCGCTGCACTGTCCTGCCCTCTGTATAGTGAGGCAGTGCGTTTAGGTTGGCCTCTCCACGTAAGCTATGGACTGACTGAAATGTCCTCTCTTGTGCTCTGCACGAAACACCCTCTCTGGAAAGATGGCTCCTGCTATCTTGGAGAGCCACTTCCCAACCGAGAGATGAAACTCGCTCCAGATGGAGAAATCCTCATGCGAGGCCCTTGCCTCTCCGTTCCTGACAACTGGTTTCATACTCGCGATATAGGCAGCTGGTGTGCAGAGGGAGGCTTCGCAATTGTCGGTCGCAAAGATTGGCAGTTCATCTCCGGCGGAGAGAATATTCAACCCGAGGAGATCGAGCAGGAGTTACAACGCTTTCCAGAGATCGAAGAGGCGATCATTGTTCCGCAATCCGATCTAGAATTTGGTCATCGCCCCATTCTCTTTGCGAAAACATCACTCCCACTTTCCGAAATCCAAATTCGACTCAAAACTCGCCTCCCTTCCTACAAGATTCCAATCGCCCTCCACCCCCTTCCAAATTTACCTGATGGAGTTATGAAACGCGATCGACGGTCTCTGATTTTATCGCTAAAATAGAAAAATGCAACTAACTGTTTATTAATTACTTACAAAGTAATCTGTCGCAAAAAATAGGCGGTATCTATAATCCGTAACTCATGCAGACCGCCAGAGCCTTCAAACGCCTTTTTGCTCACTTGTTCCACAAAAAGAAGAGCGATTCCACTCTGACCGATCAGCAAAAAAAAGAGTTAACACTACACTATCTGTCGCAAGCCGAATTGGCGCTGCTTAAAGAAAATCCTGAAGCCTTCTCCCTCTTTGAAGCTGCCTCCCAGCTCGACGCCGAAAACCCCCATGTCTGGTACCGCCAAGGGCTAGCTCTCGTCGAATACGGCCTCAAAGAGGGCCATGAGCGCGCCCTCTCATTCGCAAGTAAATGTTTTAAAACAGCAACCTCCCTCGACCCCCAATTTTTCGATGCCTGGGTCGCCTGGGGAGATGCCTTTTGGGAGCTGGGAAACTTCCACGAAGAGCACCATTTCTTCCTAGAAGCCAAGGAAAAATATCAACAGGCCCTCACCCTAAGTTCCGGGCAGCCTAGTGATGCCTTGGCCCAGGTCCACTGGAATTACGGCCTTGTTTGGCTCGCCCTTGCCCGCCACTCCGGCGAAGCTATCGACGTCCGCTTTGCCATTCAAGCCTTTCAAGCCTCCTTGTCCCATCAAGGCATGCCAACTGCCGAGTTCCTCACAGACTACGGCAACGCCTATTTCCAACTTGGCCTGCTCCTCAATGACTCACAGTTTTACCTTCAGGCGATCGACTATTTCCGCCATGCCACCCACCTCCAGCCCCTCTTTTGCGACGGCTGGGACTCTATGGCCAACGCCTTCTCACAGCTCTACCTAAATACCGCCGATGAGCGCTGGCGGGCCCAAGCCTCCGAGGCCTTCGCCAAAGCCGTCCAGATCTCCCCCAAGGACTCCTCTCTCTGGCTTAGCTGGGGGCAGCTCATGATGGAGGCAGGACGCCTCAATAAAAACCCCAAGCAGCTCCAGAGCGCTCGCGAAAAGTGTCTCCATGCCTATCGCCTCCAGCCCAAAGATGCCACTATCCTTGCCCAGTGGATCGAGTCGACAGCACTTTTAGGCGCACAGACCTCTCGCCTGGACCTTCTCATTGAAGCTGAAGAGCGCATCACCCATGCCGTCGCCGGCGGTGCTGATGACCCCTCCCTCTGGTATGCTTATGGAACCGTCTTCTCCGCTCTCGGTCGCTACTACCTAGATCCCGAATATTATGAGATGGCTATTGAAAGACTCCAGACAGGCCTCTCCCTTGATCGCAGCGATGCCGAACTCTGGCATCAGCTCGCTCTCGCACACCAGCAGTGCGCTGAACTGACAGGAGATCTAGATCTTCTCGAGCGCGCCACTCGATTCTTTATGCGCGCCATGGATCTCAAACCATCCTGTGCAGCACTCACCTTCGATGCCGCCAACGCCCTCTTCCTTCTTAGTGAATATGAAGGCTATGCCCCCTGTCTGCAGCAAGCTCTAATACTCTACGAGACAATCCTTCAGCAGAACTCCAACTCTCTCCTCTACCGTCCCGAGTGGCTCTTCCAGTATGCCTGCGCCCTCGACTGGCTTGGCGAAGTGACCGACGATGCAGCCCATAACTCTGCCGCACTTGAGATCTTCTCCCAAGTGCTCCTACTCGATCCTGACTTCCCCGGCATCTACCTCCGTATGGGGCTCGCCTCCGTACAGGTCGGTAATGACAACGATAGCGTTCAATGGTATCAGCGCGCCGTTCACTACTTCCTTCTCGCTGCACGTCAAGATCGCGAAGACCAAAATCTCTGGCTCGAATGGGGACTCGCTCTCATCCACCTCGCCAACTACTCAACCGAAACTTCCGAAGCTGAAGCCTTCTACTGCGATGCCGAAAAGAAGATCCTCATGGCCGGTCGCCTCGGCAACCCCCACGCCTACTACCATCTTGCAGGGCTCTACTCCCTCCTCGACCGCACCGAACTCGCCATGCAATTCATCGAAAAGGCCTTCCATCTACGTTTCCTCCCCTCTATCGACGAGATGCTCGAAGACGAGTGGTTAGATAACCTCCGCTCTACAGATGTCTTCGTACAGTTCCTCTCAGCGATCGAGTCCAAACAGCATCAGCTCCGCGAAGAATAATACCAACTCCCAGCTGTTAGAAAATCCGCTTCTATTCTAAGCTAAAATAATGATTCTTGCGATTCTCTTTTCCGTCTGTCCAATGCAGAACCTCTCCTTGCAAGATGCAGAGACGGTTGCATTAGAATTCAACAGACCCTTTCTGATCGCACAGGAGGAGACTCGCCAGTCTCAAGAGCAGCGCGGTGAAGCGCTCTCGCGCTGGTTCCCTGCTGTAGAATATAGTGCAGAGTATCGCCAGTCTCAGGAGAATGAGCTAGCCCTCGATGCCTATAACCTTGCATTTCCCTATGTAAAAAAAGCCTACTCTAGCGTCTTTGAACTTACACAGCCACTCTTCTCAACAGATTTGGTTTTTGGACTGAAGGGACGCAATGCTGAATATCGCGCCGCGCAGTGGAGCGAACGACAGACGCGCAACAACCTCCTCTTTGCGGTGCGCCGCAACTACTACGCGGTTCTCTACTATCAGAAAGCTCTGGAGATTCGTCAAGAACATATCGACTATATGACCTACGCCTATGAACAGGAGTCGGGCAAGCTGAGAGCAGGTAACTCGACTACACTAGAGGTCAACCGCAGCAGCGTGGCTGTCTCGAACTCGATGTCGGCCTATTACAGCATCCTGAAACAGGAGAAAATGGCCCGAAATGCCCTGATCCTCAACCTGGGGGTCGACCCATTGGAGGAACCTAACCTGAGTATCAAGGAGCAGGACTTTCCGGTGGAGTCGACGCCTCTGATCGGCAACGTCCTTGAGGAGGGAAAGCGCTTTTCGGAAAATGAGATCCGCGCTTATGTCGAGTGTGCTCTAGTGCAGCGCCCCGATCTCAAACAGCTCAACTATATGGTAGATGCCAAGCAGCAGGCGCTCAGTGAGGCAAAAGGCGACTATCTACCAAAAATCACTAGCTACCTACGCTACTCCTATAATGACGTCTATCTCGGCGAGAGATCTTGGAGCGAGCAGCCCTATAACTGGGTCGGAGGTATCGCTCTGACCTGGAATCTGTTTGATAGCCTGCTGCGCGAACATAAAGTCCGCAAGGCCAAGTCGGTCCATCGAGCCTCGATGCTCTCCTACAGCTACGGTCAAGAGCAAGCGGAAACAGAGATTCGGGACATCTTGTACCGTATCGAAGAGGCGCTTTTTATCTACCGCGCTTCCCATAGCGCTGTCCTTGTCGCAGAGCAGGCAAGAGAACAGGCGCAAGAAAAGCTGCAATATGGCAAAATAGCGCCGCTAGAGTATCGCGATGCGGTAGATGCACTCGCTTTAGCTCGCAACCAGAATAACCAGGCGGGGTTTGATCTCATGACAGCCTATTACCAACTGCAACTTGCTCTGGGAGAAGATTGAATATATTCCTACCCCTGATCGAGATCCTCTTTATCGCTTGTATGCTCAACTACCTGGTCTCCTTTTTTTGGAAGACCAAGTCGATGGACCTCGCACTCGGCTTTGTCGCATTTTTTTTAGTTCTCGGTGTCTCCAGCTGGATCAACTTACCAGTTCTTCATAAAATCTTGCTTTTCGCAGGAAATTTGGCCCCCCTTGCTGTTGTGATTCTTTTTCAATCGGAGCTGCGCACAGCGCTCTCAAAGCTGAGCTGGAAGGGCTCGCGCTACCGAGAGATGACTGCTTTCGACAAATTTCTAGATCAACTCACATCATCCGTCTACCGCATGTCTGAGAAACAGATCGGCGCCCTCATCGCTATCGAAAAAAATGACTCACTCGAAGAGCTCGCTCAGAAAGCAGTACTTTTGAATGCCCAATTCTCCTCTGAGCTGCTTGAGACGATCTTTGTCTCTCGCACGCCGCTTCACGACGGTGGTGTGATCATGCGCAACCAGACGATCTTGGCCGCTGCATCGATCTTCCCGCTTGCGGAGGATTCCGTTGAACTAGGTCGAGCGACGATGGGCACACGCCACCGGGCAGCTCTCGGCTTAAGTCAGACAGTCGATGCATTGATTATCGTCGTCTCCGAAGAGACTGGTAAAGTTTCGATCGCCCGCGAAGGAGTGATGACCCGCGGGATCCGCAGCGATCGCTTCAAAGCGATTCTGCGCACAATTTTTGCAACCCCTGCCCCTATAAAGCAGAAATGGTTTTGATGAAGAGTTTGCTGTTAGACCATTGGCCAAGAAAGCTCGCCTCTTTTGTGATGGCCCTGATTATCTGGATCTCTATTAACCACTCCATGGTCATCTCTAAAACGCTCTACCATGTCCCTGTCCGCATCCTCCATCTGCCCGACGATCAGTCGGTCGAAGGAATGCAACTCGATGGCACACTAAACAAACGGCTGATGCTCAATGTAGTTGGAAATAAGAGCAGCATTGAAGATCTCACGGGTAAAGAGGTGGAGGTGGTAATTGATGCTGCCGGTAAACCGCAAGAGTGGGTCGCCACGGTGAATGAAAAAAATCTCCTAAGCCTCAACTCCCGTCTAGATCTATCCAAAGCGATCACCCGCGTAGAGCCAGTCGAATTGATCGTCAAAAAAAGCAAACGAGTTACAGAGAAGATCCCCATTCTGCTCACACCTCCGATTGGCGAATCACCCAAGGGCTACCAGTTCCTCGATGTCTGGCCCTACCATCTCTTCCTAACAGTCACAGGTCCTGAGGACTCAATTAAGCAGCTCAAGGCGCGCGGCCTCAAGTTGACCTTCAACCTCAGCGACATCTCCAAAGAGGAACTTGACGCCCTTACTGCTGAGCGCGAAGATGAGGTGAGTTTTTTTGTACCCGCTGCCTGGAAAAAGATCAATCTCCCCTTCCTCTCCGACGTGCCGATCGAGATTGACGATCCGCAGGCACGCTTTCTCAGGATGGATTTCTCTAAAGAGGAGCTGCTGCCGATCGACTTCTCTATTCCGGTGACGATCTTCTTCCCCCCAAAGAATAGCCCGACACTAAACCCAGATACCTACTCGCTCCTCAATAATGAGTTCATCACCAAGAAGAATGGGATCAAGACAGTCGCGGTGCCGCTCTACGCACATGGCGTCAGCCGCCTCTTCCTCGAGAGCGTGAAAGATATGATGCAGATGGTCATCGTTGCAGCGCCGGAATCAGAGCGCAATCAACTTCTCTGGAGTGTCCAATTTATCTATCCTCATGCGCTGGAAGATCGCTACGTCGCCCGCGCCCTTGCTGAATCCCCTGAAGGGATCCGCGAGGACTATCTGCGCAACCGCTTCCGCAACTATATGCACCGCTTCCGTCTCTACACAGCACAGAAGAAAAAACTCTCCCTCCAGATCGAGCTGCAGGCTAACAGCATCTCTGTGAATGCCCATTCATGAAGGTGACGCTACTTAAATCCAGGGTGCGCCATGCCGGCGGGCTAGAGAAAGCTGCGAATCGCATCGCTCAGGCCTTTACAGTCCGTGGCGCAGAGGTGACGATTCTTTCAGAAGAGCTCATGGTCTCACCATCTTGGCGTTGGCCCGCCTTCGTTCGGATGGAACAGTTTGACCAGTTCACACGAACCTGGCTGAAACAGAACCCTTCTGATCTCATCTTTGGGATGGATCGCAACCGCTTTCAGACCCATCTGCGCGCTGGTAACGGCGTCCACGCAGCTTTCCTAGAGAGTCGTATTTCTGCTGAAGGGCGACTCAAGTGGCTCTCCTGTCTTTGCAACCCCCTTCACCACAAAATTCTCACCTTAGAAAAAGCCGCTTTCGAACAGCCATCACTACGCCGCCTCTTCACTAACTCCTATTTCGTGCGCCGCCAGATCCTCGAGCATTATCGCGTCGACCCACAGAAGATCCAGGTGATCCACAATGGAGTCGAATGGCATGAGTTGGAGAGCGCATTCCAAGAGAGACCTCCGCCTAATCTCAACCAGTTTCGCCTCCTCTTTATCGGCAATGGCTATCGTCGCAAAGGGCTTCACGTCCTTCTCAACGCGATAGCCCACTTGCGACGTCCCGAACTTCACCTATCAGTTGTCGGTAAAGATCGCCATGCTCAAGATTTCGTTCGACAAGTGGCTCGACTCAACCTCCAAAAACAGGTCACCTTCTTCGGCCCCCAATCTGACATCCGCCCCTTTTACCAGCAGTGCGATGCGCTTGCCATACCCTCTTTCTACGACCCCTTCGCCAATGTAACTGTCGAAGCGCTTGCGATGGGACTCTTTGTCATCTCCTCCAAGAGCAATGGAGGACATGAAGTGCTCACGCCAGAGAATGGCGCCATCATCGAACGACTCGACGATCTAGATGCAGTCGCCGCGTCACTGCGCACCGCGCTCAACCATCCCAAAACCGATGAGAACGCACGCCGCATACGCAATAGCGCCCGCTCTCTCGACTTTTCTAACCAGATGCAACTGTTGATGGACGCATGTTTTGGCGACGCATAGAGTATCTCCTGATCCGCGCGGTGACCTACCCAATTGCCTTCCTCTCCTACCGCTGGATCCACCATCTCGGGAATGGACTCGGCTGGCTCTGCTTCCACTGCCTCCCCGACTATCGCAAACGCACCCTTAGCAATCTCGCCCTAGCTACGGATCTCAATCTCTCGAGAGAAGAGATCTATCAGACAGCGAAACAGGCATTCCAAAATTTGGCGATCAACCTTCTCGAGTATCCGAAACTCGCCCGAGAAAAAAATCTTTCTCAAGTCATCCAGTGCGACAACCCCGAAGTTGCTAATGAGCTCTATAAACAGGGTAAAGGGATTATCTTCTTCTGCTCCCACCAGGCCAATTGGGAGGTTCTCTTCCTCGATGG
>CAZEZK010000017.1:17859-22153 GCA_964516935.1 uncultured bacterium | reverse complement strand
TGATCGCTCTTCAGCGAGTTCCTTGCATCAACTTATTTTTTGTCCTGTACAGAGTGTCGATCTTAATATTTATCGTCTCCTCATCATCCCAATCGGCCTGTTCTTGCCGTCCAAAGTAGCCAGAGAACGCTGTGATGACGTCCTCAACTGCAAACTCTGTGGATGATAATGGGGGCAGGTGTGAAAAACCGTTCCAAATTGTCTGACCTATAGGTTTAGACATAATCAATACTCCCTTGTTGAAAGGGACATAATCCACCTCGCATTCGATTAATACAATAATTAAAATTATATTTATACCGCTCATGACTTAAAAGTTGGTTCTTCAGCTGCGTCAAATCAGGGTTGGATCAATCCTCTTGGGTGCCTTTGAACTGAAAGGGGGATACCATTTGCGCCTATCCCTCTTCCCTCCTATAATGGATCCCCTATGTTCCGAGGGATTGCATTTGTATTAGCCGCTTGTCTGATCTGGAGCCTGATTTTTGTCGTACCTCAGTTCTTACAAAGCTTCAGCGCGATTGAGATCGCTATTGGGCGCTATCTCTTTTACGGACTGATCTCCTGCGCTTTTTTCCTGAAGAATCGCATCCGCTATCCTCTTGCCATCTGGAAAAAAGCCATCGGACTATCTTTCCTATTTTCGGTTGGATACTACCCCTTTGTGGTTCTATCACTGCGCTATTCTACACCAGCGATCTGCGCGCTGGTATTAGGAATTACGCCGATCGCCATCTCTTTCTACGGGAACTGGAGACAGAAAGAGTGCACCTTCCGAAGCCTGCTTCTCCCTTCGCTACTGATCGTAATTGGGCTCGTGATCATTAATGCCCCCCACCTCCAAGCTGGAGCTGCCCCCATATCTCATCTGCTTGGAGTCGCCTGTGCCCTCTGGGCTCTCGCCTCCTGGAGCATCTATGCTGTCGCCAACTCCCGCTTCCTTAAAGAAAACCCCGACCTCAAGTCGAGCGACTGGTCTACTTTGCTCGGGGTTGCTACCCTCTTCTGGTGTGTAGTATTTGTGGCCCTATTTGGCAGCCAGATCGATTTGCAGCGCTACATGACTCCTAGTGCAGAACTCACCCAGTTTCTCATCGGCTGTGCCATCCTAGGCATCTTCTGCTCCTGGGTCGGCGCCTTCTGTTGGAACCTCGCTAGCTTCTACTTGCCGGTGTCTCTCGCTGGACAGCTGACGATCTTTGAGACGATCTTCGGCGTGATCTTTCTTTACGGCCTGGAACAGCGCATGCCGCCGCTCTTGGAGTCAATCGGCATGCTCTTTCTACTCAGCGCTGTACTCTTAGGCGTGCGCCAATTTGCTCAGCGCACCACCTCATAAGTAACAAATCGACACACTTCTGCAGACCGGCGTATCTGAAGGGATTTCTGTTTCCTCTATAGAGGTCACCTCAACTGCAGGGATCCTCCTAGATATGTCCTTAAGAATATTTTCATAGACCGTCACATGCTTAAAAAGAAGATCTATCGGATCTCCTTTAAAACGAAAAGAGAGAGCCTTCCATGTGGTTCCCAACGGAACGCTCTCAATCTTTTGAAACCACTCGATATAGCTCTCAGAAAAACGACAACATCTCTCATGCAGATCCATTTGAACAGCTTGGATAGTAATTTGCCCTCTTACTAATTCGTCAATCTGGGAAGCACTCTGCTCAATAAAACGCTCAACATGGCGATACTGAGTTTTCCCTAGCAAATCAGTCCAAGAGTATCCCCCTGACTGCGTGTAACTTTCGAACAACCTATGATTAGACAAAACAACACCTCCATCGTAAAGAATATAAAAGGAAAATGCGTGTGAATTTTTTATTTGTCAAGCTTCTTGGAGATCTGAATGATCTCCGTATCTCGCCAACGATCTAGAAATGCTCGATTCGTTACGGCCCTTTCAACCCCCATTAGGGGTAATCGAACCGCGAGAATTTTCAATTCAATCTGCTAGGGTGCGATTGAGGTGGAAGGAGTATATAGCAGTGCCACCTGAAAGGCACCCAAGAGGGTTGAATTGAAAGCTCTCGCGGTTGGATTACCGCTAATGGGGGTTGTATTAAACTCAATACTACCCCCATTAGCGGTAATCCAACCCCGAGGCTTTGAATCAACCCTCTTGGGTGCCTTTGAGCTGGAAGGAGTATACACTACTCATCGACATTCTGTGTGGTCTGCATGTCGTAACTATCCCCTGGAATACCTGGGATTACATAGTTAGGAGTGTCGCGATCCTTCTGCTGCTTTGAGACCACTTTGCCATCTTTCAGGAGGATGATGTAGTGGCGCTCTTCGACATCGCGCGCGCCAATTTTGATCCGCTCAACATATTCATACTCGACGATTCCACCGGGCTGCTTGCGAACCGTATTTGGTTTTCCGACTAAAGCCTCCACCTGTTCTGCTGAAGAGCCAATTGCTACTTCATCGTAGTGGTCCAGAAGCATGGCGCCACCCCCGCTAGCGCAAGAGGCCGCGAGAAAAGAGAGAGTTACCCAAGAAAATTTCACTCTTCGTTCTCCTGTGAATCTTCAATCTCCGGAACTTCTTGCGACTGGAGCCAGATACGCGCCTCAATCAGAGTGCGAAACTGGTCTGTCGTCACATATTCGCCGCGCATCTGATAGCTACCATCAGGCTGTAAGGTATAGGTCTCAAAGCCCTCAAACTGCATCTCTGCGTTACGAAACTCCCAGGCGATCATCTTATCATCGCAGAGGCCAGCCCCCGCGATGCGCCCCACGTTGGGGTTCTCCATCTCCACGACAAATGAACCGCCCTGGAAATCGAAGAAGTTGAGGTCATTGCGCATCTGCTCCGACAGACCCTGAATGGTCACCTGCTGCGCACAGCGCACCTTTCCTGCGAAGTCACTCGCCTGTACTGCCCAGCTGGTCTGGAAGATTAGCTCCTCCTCAACCATGTTCAGCAGAATCTTGCCCTCGCCATACCAGGTTCCTGGAGAAAATATGAATGCATGATTACCCATCAGAACATAAACCTTCTGCTATAAATGCTTTGCAACAACCCTAATGCCGCCATCGTCGTCAACAGAGAGCTTCCCCCATAACTAATGAGGATGAGCGGCACTCCCGAGATGGGCAACAAAGAGCACATCATTGCGATATTGGCCAAGACATGAACTCCTAGATAGACCGACAGGCCTACCGCTAGGAAGCGCCCAAAGGGGTCTCTTGCCACTACCGCTACCTGAGCGTTAACATAAATCAAAACGTAAAAAAGCAATAGCAGGAAGATGACGCCCAGCAGTCCGAACTCTTCTCCGTAGGCGGCAAAGACCGAGTCGGTATGGGCCGCCGGCAGCCACTTCCTAGCTGCGAAGTCGCTCTGCCTCCATCCCTTGCCGCTAATCCCGCCGATCGCGATCGCCGTCGCCGAGGCCTTCTGGTGGTAGGTATTGGGGTTCAGTCGCTCATACTGGTACTCCTTCAAAATCGAGGTGCAGTAGGGGCGCATCTCCTCGTGTGAAACGATCTCTGTGAAGAAGAGAGCTACCACTAATACCAGCACCCCTCCTAACCCCGCGAAGAGGCGGATGATGGAGTTCCGAATCCCAGCGATATAGGCCATAGACAGCGCGATCGGGTATAAAATTAGCGACGTCCCTAGATCGGGTTGTTTAAAGATCATTAGGAAGGGTACCCCCACCAAAACTCCTGCTTGCAGGGCGCTCTTCCAGCTCCCTACCATCTGCCCCTTACGCTCCAAGAACCAGCTAAAAAAGATCACCAGGGCCAGCTTGGCATATTCTGAAGGCTGGAAGCTAGCGAACCCCGGGATCCGGTACCAGCGATGGACATTCTGGATCGGATCGACAAAAAAGAGTCCCACCAATAACAGCAGCATCACCCCATACAAAATCAGACTGCAGTCGCGCAGCTTCCGGTAGTCCATCCCTGCAAAAAAGACAAATAGAAGCCATCCTAAACAGAACCAGCGCAGCTGACTCTGCACTAGTGGCGCTTGCCAGGTATCCCACTCTGACAGCGAGCCGGTCATCGATGAGATCACCAGAAGACTGATCGCCATAAGACACAAAAGGATCGGAATCAGCCGAAAATCGATCCGGACAAAAAGTCTAGAATCCCACATTATTACTTACTATAATGCATCTGCTCCTGTTAGACAAAATTGATTCCACCCCCCTCTTTGCCAAACGCGAGCGCGCTACCTTTCCTCCCAATGAGATCACCTGCATCACCGCCGAAGAGCAGACTTCTGGCGTAGGTCAGCGCGGCCGCCACTGGTCCTCTCCCCGAGGAGTTAA
>CAZEZK010000017.1:0-17849 GCA_964516935.1 uncultured bacterium | reverse complement strand
GCACTGTTGTTGGCCTCTGTGGGCATCATTCTGTATATCACCTTCGCCTTCCGCTGGCATGAAGCAGCCCCCTGCATCGCCCAGACCCTCGCCTATTCCATCGCCACCATCTTCCAAGAGTCTAACCTCCAAGTCTGGCTCAAATGGCCCAATGACCTCCAGCTCCGCAATAAAAAATTCTGCGGCATCCTCTGCGAGATCAACCAGCCCGACGTGATCCTGAGCACAGGCATCAACGTCAATATGACCGCCGAACAGTGCGCAGCCATCGACCAGCCAACCTGCAGCCTTCTCCTCGAGACTGGCCATCCCTGGGATCGCGCCGAGCTCCTCCAAGACCTCCAAACTCAGTGGGAAGCCGACCTAGCCCGCCTCAAATACGAAGGGTTCCTTCCCTTCCGCGAGCAGCTAGACAAGATCCTCTCCTACCGTGGCCAAGAGGTGCTCTGCAATGAAACTCGCGGCAAAGTCCACTCCCTCTCCGAAGATGGTCGACTCCTCCTAGAGCTGCCCGACGGCACGATCAAAGCAATCTCATCTGGACCGCTTAGAAATACGCCATACTGATCGGCAAGCTATTTATACACAAACAACCTAAAGATTCGGTTGTTTGTGTATAATCTGTCTTTTCTAGGAACGCTTCCGCGAATTTGCTTTCTTAAGCGGTTTTTTAGATAATTCGGACCCCGTATAGCAACTTCTAAAGAAGTTTGCGATCTGTTTTTTTGTAGCTTTTCCTTGAGCTGTGTTAACCACAAGTTCTTCTAAAATAGAGGACTGCTCCTCTGTGAATTCAATATAAATGCGATTTTGCCTTAGGAAAATAAGTGCAGCCATGGCCCCAGTTCTTTTATTGCCATCTAGGAATGGGTGGTTACAGATAATATGGAATAGATATGCTGCCGCTTTATCAAAAGGCGTCGGATGGAGATCTTCACCAAACATCGCAGCTTTTGGCATATCCATTGCGGAAGCTAGCAAGCCGATGTCTCTAATTCCATCCAGTCCTCCATATCGACGAATGATTGCGGCATGATCATCGATAATCTCTTGCACGGTAATGAATATCATCGTTTTGACAGTCTTTTCATTAGTGCGTCATTTTCTTTCAGGAGTTGTCTGAATGACTCCTGGTGGAGGTCATCATTTGCAGCCGTTACCGACTGAATGAGGAGTCCTCCATTTGGATCTACAGTAATCTGAAATAAAGCTGTCTCTTCATCGAGACCTGCAGCCTGTAAAAGCGCCTTATCTATTACTAAGGCTCTACTATTCCCATGATGAATCAGTGATTTTATCATATGTTCCCCCATCTTTGGATATACCCCTTTCAATTCAACCCTCTTAGGTGCCTTTGAGCTGGAAGGAGTATATCCATATGTTATAACAAAAAACTAAACCTTGTCAATACGGCGTATATCCGCACAATCAGAAATAACTAACACACAATAAGATATGAATTATACAGGAACTAATCTCAACTCAGGGTGGATCTTAGCTCGCAAGATCTGCTGGATCGCCGTCAGGGTAGAACCCTGTGAGGAGGGGCAACTGGTGCAGGAGCCGGAGTAGGCGATACGCACCTCGCGGCTGACTACGATTTCAATGACTGTCACGCCGCCAGCGTCGAGCTCGACGTAGGGACGCACTTCGCGATCGATCAAACGCGCTGTGATCTCTTTCTGAGTCTGGGGAGTCATAGTATCCCACTCTGCGATCTGCTCAGAGGTTAAGGTACCGTTGGCAAGCGGCGTATCTTCGTAGATGGCAGCGAAGGGAATATCCGCGCACTGATGAACAGCGCGCGCGATCGCGTTGGTTGCTTGAAGAAGGTATGGACGAGCGATCGGCGGCAACGCTGGGACCTCTTTGCGGTCGCGCAGCTGCTGTTCGATCAGATCGACGGAAATACGAGAAGCTTGGTCATAAGTTTTGCGTAGAGCGAGCTCGCAAGCGATCTCCGCGGCGATGATGAGCGGTGTCGGGCCGATCACTTGGAAAACCGCGTCGGCAATAATGCCGTCGGACTCATCCACAAGCCAATAGATGCAGAGACTCCCCTCGCGACCAGTCGCTAGGCGCATCTCCTTCTCTTGAGCCTCGCGAGCAGTGAAGAAGCCGATGAAACGAAGGCGATCGAGGCGTGTGCGTAGCTTTTTACTCATCAAGATCCTCAGAGAGGGTGTGAAGATGGGCTACAACTTCAGTAACGATCTGGATAGTGCAGTCGATCTCAGCTTGAGTGGTGTAGCGGCTAAAGGCAAAACGAATCGCACGCTCGTCTAGTTGACGCACTGCGACGCCCTTGCGGCGCAGGTAATAGGCAAGCGCTTCAGCATGAATGCGCGGGAAGGAGAGGGCGCTGAGATGCGGCACGCGCGGCTGGTCGGCGAAGAGAATCTGTCCCTGGTATAGTTGCACTTCAAAGATGGCACGGAGACGCCCTACCTCAAGGCTCATCGCATCGAGGAAGAAGATCGCCTGTTGAGCTGCTGCACTGCAGGCTAAAAGAGCTGCGGTATCTTCCTCTTTACCGACGATCAGCGGAAGGAGCGGGCGACCGACCTTTGCAAAGAGGCCCCCACAGCCGGAGATCGCATGAATCGGCTCTCCAGAAAAGGTAAAGTAGTCTACGCCGATGTCAGAGAGAGAGAGGGCGATCTGTCCAAACGCCTGGTCCCCTTCGATATGGAGCGGAATCTGCCGTTCGCGACAAAAAGCTGCCAATGCCTCGACAGGCTGGATGACGCCTGTACGTGGATCGACGTAGGGAACGGAGAGGAGCGCAGTGCGCGGATTAATGAACGTCTCTAGCACCGCAAGGTCGATCATCCCCTCTGCATTGGTGGGCACCATTTTCACAGCGCAGCCAAGCGTTTCGAGTCGTTTGAGCATCTGACGAGTCGGCTCATCGACGAGTGCTGAAGCGAGAAAGTGACACTTTCCCTCCTTGCGGGCTACTTCGAGAAAAACAGAGAAGAGAACTTGGTTAACCGCCTCTGCGCCAGAGTGGCTGCAAACAAAGGTATGCTCTTCAGGCGTTGTGCCGGCAAGAGCATAGATCGTCTGGCGCCGCTGCGCGAGCGTCTCCTCATCGGGCATCTCATTCTGATGAGCTTGTAAATAGGCCTCTACAGAGGCAGCGCAGGGTTTCATGTGAGCGGCCAAAGGTAGGTGACGGGATCTCCAGTTGCTAATTCGCGATGGACAATTTCGTCAGGCGTAAGACGGTCCAGATGCATAATGATCGAGCGAAGCGAGTTGCCATGCGCGACGATCAGAACATTTTTCCCCTGATTCAAGTGGGGCACGATCTCTTTTTGGAAATAGGGCAGCGTGCGCTCAGCAGTCATCTTGAGACTCTCCCCACCTGGAGGCGCCTGATCAAAGCTGCGGCGCCAGATATGCACCTGCTCTGCGCCATACTCCTTTGCGAGCTCAGCCTTATTGAGCCCCTGGAGATGGCCATACATGCGCTCATTTAGCTCCCAGGCGCAATGGACCGGGATCATCTCCTGGCGCACGGCATCGCTATAGATCTTCGCCCACTCTTCAAGCTTCCCCTGCCCGGGGTGAAGGAAAACCGGTACCCGCTTGCTCTGATGGCGCAGAAGCGCTAAGGAAAGGGTCATATGCGAGCGGATGAGCGAAGAGGTATAGACCAGATCGATCGGCTCCGAGGCAATCTTCTCTCCTGCAGCAAAAGCCTCATCGACCCCCTTCTGGCTCAGTGGGATATCCACCCACCCAGTGAAGAGGTTCTTTTCATTCCAGGCCGACTGCCCATGGCGCAATAGGATTAGCTTTCCCATACCGCCCATGATAGCAGATTCATACACAAACAACCTCAAGATTTGGTTTTTGAGCCGCGCGAAAGCCAAATCTTGAGGTTGTTTGTGTGTAAATAAATAATAACGCATAACGTTAAATACGAGGCGATAATGAACTTACTAAATAATACACTTTACAACTCACTGATTAATTACGAACCAACTTGGTGGCATAATAAAATGGAACAGATCGATGCGTCCGACAGCTAACCCCCGAAGAGAGAGAAGTGCTGATTAAAAAACTGCTCGGAGCGGCGAACGCAGAAAGTTCTGATCTATTCAAAGAGATTTCAAGACTCTCTTTCTTCCTATTGCGAGGAGAACATCTCCCACTGTTTGGAGAGGCAATGGCAGACGCAATTCGCTTTTTATGATAAACTCACACCATGCGAGTTGCTATTTTAGGCGGGGGACTCTCCGGCCTTGCCTTTGCCTGGTTTTTCTCTAAGCGCCACCCCTCCGCAGAGATTACGCTCTTTGAAGCGACCCCACAGCTTGGCGGGGTCAGTGCTGCTCCGCGCATCTTCCCCTACTCCGCCACCTCCTCTCTTCTACAATTAATCCAAGCGGTCGGGCTTGAGAAGGAGATCATCCGCTCCAATCCTGAAGCGAACCGCCGCTTCATCTGGAACCACGGCGCCCTACGGCCCGTCTCTGAACTGATCTCCTGGAGGGATGGGCTGCGAGCCCTTATGCGCCGCTCCACAACCGCCGAAGATCTCTCGATCTACGATTTTGCTGCGCGTCGCTTCAGCCCAAAGATCGCCGAGACACTCTTCGATCCACTTGCGCTCGGTATCTTCGCAGGCGATATCCACCGTCTCTCTCTACGCTCTTGCTTCCCAAAGATGTATGAATGGGACCGCGGCAGGCTGCCTTTCTGGAAAATACGCCCGAAACAGAATGGTCTTTTCTCTCTAAAAGGAGGCCTCCCCCGCCTTATCGAGGAGCTCCAGCGCCAATTGCGCATCGATGTGCGGCTTAACCATCCAGTAACTGACCTCGATACACTCGATGCCGACTGGATCGTCTCCGCCCTTCCTCTCCCCGCCTTTCGCCAACTCACTGGCTGCTTCCAAGGTGTCCAATCAGCCTCTGTCTGGACCGCACAGCTCACTTACGAAGGTGATCGGTTGCCCAAAGGCTATGGCTATCTAATCCCCTCACAAGAAAAAGAGCCGGCGATGGGAATGATCTGGGACTCTGTCCTATTTCCTGAGACGGGCATATCCCGCATGACAACCTTCCTGCGGGCTCCCAATGCCGAAATTGCCAAAGAGACCGCTCGGCGCCATCTGCAAATCCCTGGTGAGCCACTAAGCTGCACCTTACGAGCCTTCCCCGAATCGATCCCGCAATTTGAGATAGGCTATTCAGCGCGATTGAAACAGGAGCGCGAACTTCTCACAAAGCGCTTCCCTCGCCTGATTCTACTGGGGAACTATTGGGAGGGAGGAGCCTCTACAGATGCGTGCGTGGCGCTAGCTCGAGAAATGGCATCAAGCAAGAGCTTGATGCAAAACTCCAGCATAGCCTAGAGAAAGAGCTCTGCCCTAGCTATCTCTATACCCGCTCCACCTCAATGGCACCCTAGAAGATTGATTCAAAGCCTTGAGGTTGTTTGTGTCTATTTCAAACGATAGTTCAGAATGCAACTACTAGCCTCTTGCACCATCTGATTGACTTTATCTTCATCTATTTCTTTAATGGAAAAATCATCACAGTGATACCATTGATTGCCCCGTTTTACGAGGGCATCAAAATGCGCTTTCGACGCAACCAAATTGCGACTAACTCCCGTCAATTCATATACACAATGCACATTACCTGCATCTTTTATTTTCATATCCCCCTCAAAGAGAGGCACCATATTATAATGGTTCAGGAATGTTAGATATTTTGGCAGCTTCTGAAAAGTCGTTTTTTTCAAAACATCTCCGATATTTGTTGAGTCTGAAAAAAATCCTTTGTAAAGAAATTCACCATTTTGCCATGGCTGTGTACCGAAACCAGTAAGGTCCGAAGGGAGAACGGCTAATAGACGGTTCATATGCCCTGATTGAGCGCCATCCATCCCAGAATTCGGCGTTATATACTGGCGGATGTTCGCGGATTGCAGAGTTCCTTTTGTATGCACTTTGGCAATCTCCTTCCAGCACCGTAGCTCTTTGCTTAGATCTTTAGAATCAGGCAATTTATTGGCCCACTCTATCCATTCGGGATTATTCACGAGAACTTGTACTAACGAATTACACCAGCAGTCAGTTCCTGTTACGTTCGATATGCCATGCGGCCGCGCCGTTATTTCCTTCCGTATTAAGTTGTTGCCACTAGGTTCAAACGAACAACAGGAAAACCAACTCCAGATCATTACAGCGATCGACCTGATGGATTCAAAAAAATATTTTACAAATTCACAAACTCGCAGCGAAAGACTCTTCGATTCAATCGAATCTTGATGGATTACATCATTTTTAGAATAATTACTACTTACGACGTCTACCAAAAGAACCTCATCCGTTATTAATATTATACACTATCTATGAATGTAAATAATGAGATTAATTCTTTTTTTTAGAAAAAGAATCTATTTCATCTTGGGATAGAGTTCGGAAGGTCCCCTCAGGTAGAGAACCGAGGACTAGAGAGCCGATCCGGATCCGGGTCAGCGTAAGGAGGTGGAGGCCGGCGCTATAGACGATCTCGCGCACCTCATGTTTACGCCCCTCGCAAAGAGATATTTTGAACGTCCCGCGACGAATTTTATTGACGGCGACAGGCTTTACCCAGACACCCTGGAGGGCTGTACCTTGCGACATGGCTACGAGATGCTCATGGCTCACCTCTTGGGCAACTTTAACTAGGTACTCTTTCACTACGCCGAAGGAGGGGTGCATCACCTGGTGGGCGAATCCACCATCATTGGTGACTAGAATTAGGCCTGAGGTGGCTCGGTCGAGGCGCCCTACGGAGAAGAGACGCTCGCCATCATCGGGGAAGAGGTCGGAGAGGATGCGCTGCTGGCCGATACGGGCTTGGGTGCAGACATAGCCAACGGGCTTATTAAAGGCATAGTAGCGCTTCTTTACGCCAGGGCGGACGACCTGACCACCAACGGTCACGCGGTCGCGCTCCCAGTCAACACCCTGATAAGGGACGCTAACGACCTGGCAATTGACAACCACCTGTCCATCGATAATTAATTTTTCACACGCCCTGCGGGAGGCGATCCCGGCCTCAGCCAATGCCTTTGCTAGTCTCATTGGCGAACATTGTAGCAGATCCTAAGGAATTTTAAACCTTAAGAATTTGTTATGGGCATTGTTGCGAAAATCGCCCGCTGCACAATAGGGCGCGCCATCTGGCGAATCGCCTCTTTTAACTGAGGCAGCCCGATCCCCTCTTTTGCAGAGATCTCGAAAAGCGTCTCTTGAGGGAATGGATAGTTGACACGGAAGAGATCTCGTAAAGGCTCTGCCCCTTCGAGATCGATCTTATTCACAACAACGAGGAAGGGCTTTTGGAGCAATGCAGCATCGTGAAATTCTAACTCGCGACGCAGCATCTGAAACTCTTCCCAGGGGTTGCGCTCCTGATCCGGCGCTAACTCAATCAGGTAAACGAGAACAGAGGTACGCTCGATGTGGCGCAAGAAGGAGAGGCCTAAACCGCGGTTGAGGTGAGCTCCTTCGATAATGCCTGGAATATCCGCGATCAGAATGCGGGAGTAGTCGTCGAATTCGATCAGACCAAGATTGGGATGGAGCGTAGTAAAGGGGTATGGAGCGATCTTGACCCGGATATCGGCGAGTTGAGAGATAAGAGTCGATTTACCAGCATTAGGCATACCGACGAAACCAACATCGGCCATCAGCTTTAGTTCTAACTCGACTTCGACCGTATCACCGTCAGTACCTGGCGTGCAGACCGCAGGAGCCTGGTGGGTAGCTGTGCGGAATGTAGCATTGCCGCGACCCCCCTTGCCACCTGTGCAAATCTGCCAGCGCTGACCCGGCTCGGTAAACTCAAAAAGTTCGCGCTTGTCACGCAGAGAACGGACGATAGTTCCTGGAGGCACAGCCAGAACGAGATCTTTACCTCCCTTACCAGCGCAGAGGTTAGAGCCCCCCTGCTGACCATCGTCGGCTTTAATTAAGCGTCTGTTACGAAACCCCTCGAGCGAGAGGGTATGAGAATCGGACTGTAGGATAATCGAGCCACCTCTACCGCCATTTCCTCCGGCAGGACCGCCCTTGGGAATGAACTTCTCACGGCGCCAAGCGATGACACCGTTTCCGCCCTTTCCAGCAGTTAGACGCAGCTCGACGCGATCAACGAACATCGGGCGTTACGGAGACAAACGTCTTATCCGCCTTCCGGAAGGATACGACACCGTCCGTTAAAGCGAAAAGCGTATAGTCGCGACCAACTCCTACGTTTTTGCCCGGGTGCCACTTGGTTCCGCACTGACGGATCAGAATCGAACCTGTAGTGACAAATTGTCCCATCGTTGCTTTAACGCCCAGACGTTGAGAATGGGAGTCGCGGCCGTTACGGGTAGACCCCTGACCTTTCTTATGTGCCATGATTATGCCTTCGCGATTTGGGTGATTTTTACACGGCAATATTTTTGCCGATGCCCGACGGTACGTCGAGATCTTTTACGTTTTTTGTATTTGTAGCAGATCACTTTGGAAGACTTCGTCTCACCAACGATCTCACCACGAACAATCCACTTGCTAAGATAGGGCGCGCCTACCAGAGGCGTCTCTCCGTCTTGTACGAGTAAAACGCGGTCAAACTGAACTGAGCCCTCTTGCGGAATCCGCTCGATAGCAATCTCATCCCCTTCTTCAACGCGGTACTGTTTACAACCTGATTCGATAAGTGCGTACATAAAAATATCCTTATATCGTGAAAGTTTAACGGTTCACCCTACTGCTTGTCAATCCAAAAAGGTAACAAGCCGCAGCTGTCAGCGCGATGGTCGCGCCCGGGGGCCAATCCATGCGATATGAGATCCCCAACCCGAGTAAACTAAATAGTGCAGAAAGGAAAATTGACAGGCCGATTAGGCGCAGAAAGCGTTGGGTAAAAAGGCTAGCCAGCATCGCCGGCAGCGTCAAAAGAGTGATCACCAGGAGCGTCCCGATCACCTGAACCAATACCACGATCGAGAGCGCTAACAGGCTTAACAGCAACAGGTAGTACCTGCGCACTGGCACACCCTGCAGCGTCGCCTGCTCTTCATCATAGCAGAGGGCCAAGAAAGGACGGTAAAACCAGCCGACCAAAAAGAGGATCGCCACATCGAGACAGACAAGCCAGAGCAGATCGCTATGGCCGACCCACAAGATGTTCCCAAATAAAAAATTGATTAAATCAACATTGGTGCCTGGAGTCAGCGAGATAAAAATGACGCCGATCGCAGTTCCCGTCGACCAGACCGCAGCAATCAGAGCATCCTCGCGTTGGCGGAAACGCAGATGGATCCAACCGATGAGCCACGCGGAGATCAGAGCAGCCCCAAAAGCGCCAATCATTGGATCAAGCCAGGCAATCCCATAGCTGCGCTGCAGCCAGAGGCAAAAGCCCATCCCTCCTAAAATCGAGTGAGAGATGCTCCCTGCAAGGAAGGCAATGCGCTTAGCGACAACAAATGAACCGACCACACCACTAGCCAGTGCGGCAAGGACTCCCGCTGCAAGCGCCATTCCAAGAATATCTTGAATCATGGGTACAACCCCATTGAGACGTGGGCACAAATGCTCTGCGGTGCTGAAAAATGCGCAATACGATCGACGCAGAGGACGCGGTCAATTCGCTCTACAATGGTCTTCATATCGTGAGTCACCAGCAAGATCGTCTTCTTTCCTTTATAGCTGTCTAATAGCGAACAGATCAGATGGGCAGAGGCTGCATCGACGTGAGCTGTTGGCTCATCGAGAATGAGCAGATCGGGATCAGCGACAAGAGCTCTAGCAAGTAAAGCACGCTGCGCCAATCCTCCTGAAAGCGACCCTACGGGAGCTAGTCGATGAGCCGTCAGCCCTAGCTGTCTGATGAGCTCCTCCGCGCGCTGTTTATAGACTGCCGGATAGCCCCACAGAGGCGAGGCTTCAGAAAGGGCCCCTAGCATAACCAAATCCCAGACGGTGATCGGAAAGTCGCGATCAGTGCGGTGAACTTGAGGAACATAGCCAATACGCGTCCCCTCCGGCCGCTTTACCTGCCCCTCCGTCGGGGTTAGAAAACCCATCAGAAGGCGCAGCAAGGTAGTCTTTCCACCGCCGTTAGGGCCAATGATGCCAATCCACTCCCCCGCATAGATCGCCAGCGAAAGTCGCTCAAGCACAGGAGTACTGTCGTAGCGGAAAGAGAGATTTGTGGTCTCAATTACGACTGGGGAAGAAGAGGATCGGCGATCCATGAAGCAAGCCTCCGCATAGTCTGGAAATATTCAGGGGAATAGGGGTCGAGTAGCTGAACTGGCAGCTGTAGCTGCTCAGCGATCCGTTGCGCACCCCTGTTATTGTATTGCGGAAGCGCGATTGCCAGCGCCACATGCTGATCTGCAGCCTGATGCAGTAGACGCTCCAGATACTGCGGACGAGGCTCTTTGCCCTCATACTCCACAGAGAGCTGTTCGCACTGATAATCGTGACAAAAATAGCCAAAGGCGGGATGAGACACCAAGATCGCTCGACGGTCCACCCCTTTCAACTTCCCGATGATCTCCAAATCTAACGCAACAAGCTCGCGACAGAGCAGATCGGCATTTGCCTGAAAATTTTGATTGTTACTTGGAAAAGTTTTTTGCAACAGTTCTGCCATCGCCTGCACCTGTTTAGCGGCCAGAGTGGGGCTCATCCAAATGTGGCGATCTTCATGGTCATGAGCGCAATGGCTGCAGCCCACCTCCTCTGCATGGAGCATCTCAATCCCCTCTCGCAGGTCCAAAACGACCAGATTAGGGTTGTGCTCCTTCAGAAAAGGTAAAATTTTTTCTTCAAATGGCTCGCCGATGCGGAACCAGATGCGTCCTTGACTCATCTGCGCAACCTGCCTAGCGGTCGGCTCATACGAATGCGCGCTATCCCCCTGAGGAACAATTGTCTGCACCCGGAACTCCGGGCCAACAATCCGCTCAACAAAAGAGCGATAGGGGGCAATACTAACAAGTAAAAGAGGCCGCGACTCCCCTTCCGGGCAAGAAGCCCCCCTCTTTCCGCAACTAACCAGGCATAAAACTAGTAGAATGAGGCGACGCATGAAGATAGAGTATCGCTTGTGAGAGAGAAATTTTCAACCCAACTTTCGGAGCATTGCGAAATGCTTCATTCATATCTAAAGAGATTCGTTCTCGTCGCGATATGGTCCAACCGCTGATCGCATTTATGAAAGACCACTCCGTTACCAAAGCGAGCCTCCTCTCCTTACAAGAGCAAGAGATATTTTTAGCGGAAAGGATTTCAGCGCAACACTGGTCCTCTGTTAAATAGATTTTTTCTAGATTGCTTCTTAAAGGAATCTGTCTTATTCTCGATATCTCCTTACGGAGAGGTGTCCGAGTGGCTTAAGGAGCACGCTTGGAAAGCGTGTGTGCGTGAAAGCGTACCGTGGGTTCGAATCCCACCCTCTCCGTATTTTTCAACGCAGATCTTCAAACGCAAGTCTGGCTCTACCGCTTTGATTTCCTCACCTTGATCAGCGATGCTCGCGAAAAAGAGATTGAAACCGAGCTCCGCGCCCTGAAGTTCCATTGATTTCCCCGATCTAATATACTCTCTGCCGTTACACAATGACTCTCGCGATCCATATCGACTCTTCTCATCTGCGCATCGCCCATCTGCATAAGGGAAAAATCGTCTCTTTGCGTTCGCTGGCAATGAGTGAGGTTGCAGAAGTAGAGGCATTCGTGTTGTCGCGCTCATGTCGCGTCGCCTCTGCCCTATCCGCAGCGGACTCTATCGTGCGGATTGTCGAACTCCCTGCGTCTGCTCACAGACATCAAAAACAGGTGATCGACTTTCAAACAAAATCGGCGACGCATATTCCCGAAAGCGATCTACACTACGCCTCTCTATGGCAACGCGCAAAAGATGGCATTCAACTCTCTCTATTCCTCACGCGCCGCGACCTACTAGATGGAATGTTAGATCGCTTTCGAATTTGGGGTCTCGCACTCGATCAGATGACCGCGCTACCGCGAGCGCTTTGGCGCTATGCGCAGTGGAAGGAACCGTCATTTCAGGATGGCTGGCTGATCGATGCTCGACCACAAGAGTGGACCTGCGTGCAAATTGTGCGAGGGCAGATCGCTCAAGCGCGCGCACTAACCACGAGCGACCGAGACGCCGATTTTGAACGGCTGATCCTTCAACCAGGAGAGCTCTTCTGTACCGGTGATCCGAGAGAGATCGGTCGAGTGATGGGACTACTGCAAGGATCAAACGCGCAAGACTGCGCAAAGAGCCTCTCCAAAGAGGAGAAGCTCTTTGCACTCGCTATCGGCATCGCGATGGAAGATCAGCCTGATGGACTACAGTTTTTACATGGAGCATGGACGCCAACGCGCTATCTACGCAGACTAGGACAACGGACGCTCTGGATCGCAGGCTTACTACTTCTAGCAAATGGCGCTGCACTCCTGATTGGCGAGCAGATCCTGCAAATGCAGGAGCAGACACAGTTAGAGATCGTAGAACAATTCCTCGAGGCAGCTCCTCCCCTCTTAACAGAGGCTATTGAGCCCTTTGAAGAGGGCTGGGAGCGACGCTGGGCAGCAGCTTTGGATGAACGGCGCGATGCACCCGTCTATTTTCCATCCATCCCCTCCGTAGAAAATGTGCTGCGCTGGGTCACAGAGCATCCTCTCTGGACTTTGGAACCCGCCTTATCGCTCCTCTCATTCCACTACTCACTTCTAGAGACTCCCGATCCCTACACCAAGACAGTTCCCCTGCGGATCGAACTAGAGTTCCAAACGAACCATGCACAACGTGCGCGTCAGTTCCACGATGCATTAACTGATTACGAAGAGCTCCATTGGGATGCGCTGCCAGACCGCTACCGAGTCTCTTTTGTGATGAGGATTTTATGATTTCTATCGGTCGAGCCCTTCTCTCCTTGCGCCCACTCTTTCTCTGGCTACTCGCGCTTCTCCCCTGCTTAGCTACTCTGTTCTACTTCTCTGTAAGAATTCAGCAGTGCAGCGACTGGCAAGAGAGATGCCAAGAGCTCTGCAAACAGACGCGACCGATCTATAAGCAGTATGCAACTGAAATGCGCTGGCAGCAACGCTATGGCTCCGCCTCGCTCTACTTCCTCAACCAGAATGTTGAAACACTACAGCTCCTCGCCCCAGAGATCGCCTGGCTCCACGCAACCACCAACCACCCCGCGCTGATGGATCGAGCACTCCTGCATGAGCGACTCTCCTTTCTCTGCGGCCCCGACAACCAGATCTCCTTCGCCGCCGAAGAGTCGAGAACTACTCCTCATTGGAAAGAGAGTGAAGAGCGGCTCTTTCATCCGGTGCAGATTGGCGAAGCAGACCTCTGGTCGCTGCTACGACTCCTCGACTCTCCAAACGCTCCTCAACTGATCCTTCTCGACTTTCGATTGCAAAAAATGGACTTCCCTTTTCATAATCAGGGATTTGAATGCGACTTTCGACTCTTAAAACGGGACTCCTTCTCTTCTTAATCACCTCTTGTGCTCCGCAGCAGCAAGGGGATCAGCTCATCTCTGTCCATCTCCAAGACCGCAATGGCCTCTCAGAGACCATTAGCGCACCGGAGCGGCTACAGCTCTGGGCCGAACGCGACCCGCTCTCATCGCAGCCCTATCAAAAGGTGCTGCGCATGTACAAAATCGCAGGCCAGACCTGTTCAAAGATCAGCAGCTACCATCCAAACGGCGCTATTTGGCAATACCTCGAATCGCAAGAGATGCGCGCCCACGGCCCCTTCCGAGAATGGTTCCCTAATGGACAGCTCAAACTCGAAGCGACAGTGATCGGCGGCATGGCCGACCTCACCCCCGCAGCGCAGAGCAGCTGGCTTTTCGATGGCGAGTGCAGCGTCTGGGATGAGACAGGACGTCTCCTCTCCACCATGCTCTACCAGAAGGGCGTTCTCGAAGGCACCAGCCTCTACTACACCCCCTCTGGCGCGCTACAGAAGCAGCTCCCCTATCATCAGAATGAACTCGACGGAGAGGCTCTCAGCTACTGGCCCTCAGGAGCGATCCATACAAAGAGTGTCTATGTTCACGGCGTGAAAGAGGGGCTCAGCCTCGGCTTCTGGCCCGACGGCACTCCCTGCTGGATCGAGGAGTACTCTCACGACTCACTACAAAGCGGCGCCTACTACGACCGCAACGGCAAAGAGTGCGCCGATGTCTATCAAGGATCTGGCTACCAGGCGCTCTTCGACAAAGAGGCGCTCTACCAGCTTGTCGAGATCCGCAATGGCCGCCCCGAAGGCACCATCCGCACCTTTACCCCACGCGGAGAGCTGCTCACCTCCTACTCAATGAAACAGGGAAAAAAAGAGGGCGAAGAGATCGAATATTTCCTCCCATACGAAGGGGCTGCGCCTGAAACTCCAAAGCTCTCCGTCCAATGGAGCGGCGATCTGATCCATGGCCTAGCCAAAACCTGGTATCTCAACGGCACCCTCCGCAGCCAGTCAGAATGGGCACACAACCAGAAAAGCGGCTCTTCCTGCGCTTGGTACCGCGATGGCTCTCTAATGCTGATTGAGGAATATCTAGATGGACTGCTCGAGTCAGGTAAATATTTCCGGCGCAGCCAAAAAGAGCCGATCTCCACAGTCTCTCACGGCAATGGCCTCGCAACACTCTATAATGAAGAGGGAGTCTTTTCCCGCCGCGTCCCCTACTCTAAAGGGAAGCCGGCAGAGTCAGCTGAGGAGTAGCTCCATATGCCTTATCCACTAGGTAGTTAAACACAGCCGATACGTCAAAGATCAAGAAGTTGAACTCCATGGCCGCCCAAGTTGTAGCTGCGATAAGGGCTGTAAGAAGGATATCCGCCGTTCCCAGAGTGCTTATGAGCGAGAAGACCCCACCAATGATCATTGCTAAAGAGATCGTAATATAGAGCGCCTGCTTACTTAGCTGCGTAAAAATCCCCTTATCAATTGCCAGGAGCAGCGCGTTCATATTGCCATCTTCTAGGTACTTCTCATATACCTCCACACCTGCAGAGCCAACTCTCCGTTTAAAATCTTCAGGATTCTCCGCAGCTTTACTCAGGAACTGCTCTATCTCCTCTCGGTTACCTCCAGTTACGACCTCTTTGAATGCGTTTTTGAATGAGATCAGATACGCCAAACTATGGAGCGCCCGCCCCAGCATAATGGCACCGCGCACAATACAGAGCATTCCTAAAAAGGAGCTCGCTACCATAGACACATGGCTTACAGCGGGATTCTCGAGGATCTTGTTCAGAATCCCCACAGCACCCGCCAAAAGAAGGCCTAGCCCCATAGAAGCATACAGAACCTGTCCCATAGCGCTGAGTCCCGAAGAGATCTTCCCCTCTTGGGTATCTGACAGCAAGGCTGCTTTGAACTCTATACAGGCGTTCGGAAGGGTGTATACAGCAGCATTATAGAGGATCAGAGCCCCGCCAAAGACCTGCATTGCCGCCACAGTGACCACACTCACAACAGCCGCAGCTATGGCGTTTCTGGCCGTCCCAGCAGCATCGATAACAGCCCATTGCCGCTCCATCCACTTGGGCCGTTCACTGGGCAGCGAGGAACCCTGAATTGAGGAAGAGAGCAGCGGAGAATTGACTTCAGAAATACTCATAAAACCCTATCGCCTTACAGATATATTATACCATTACGTTTTAATAATTTCTTTAACATTGCAAGTCATTGTATATAAGCCGGTTAAAAACACGTTAATTTAGAATGCTCGCATTATAAATGTTTATAATAACTTGACAATTAATAATAATTGTATTTAAACTTGGTCAGAAAAATTAAATAAGAGATGTATTATGACTATTAATAAAACACCTGACGATATTCTCGAGAAGATCTACCAGAACCCCTCCTGGTGCTGGCTCTCTGATAAGGAGAAAGACACTCTACAAAAGATCGAGTCGATAGATATTTTAAAGAGTTTTATTGATAATCATGCTCAGAATGGCTGGAAAGGCGATCCAGAAGCCTTCGCAAGGCGCATCTCGCCGCTTCTTCCTGAGAAGATTTTTAAGGAGGCTATAACAAACTTCCCCGCCACTCATACAGCAAGCACAAGAGTTTCAAAATATTATCTCCAAGCTTCTAAATCCCCCACCCCAACGATGAAAGCCATTCTGCTTTCAAAACTAGATTCTCTCGTATTAGTAATAGACACCTTAATCGCCACATTCGGCGTTGCCGATTTTTTAAAACCTATCCAAGGTGCTGAAGCACAATCGAAAATTTTCAAATTATTTATTATAATCAGTCTAGCCAGTGCGCTTGCGAGTCTCATCTCCCCCATTGGGGCCGGAATTTTTCTCCTTGCTATTGTGGCCATTAGCTTAATTTGGGCCACTATTAAGCCAACTCCTTCCGAGCTACCCAACGCTACAAATTGGACAAAAGAAGTACAAAATGGCGACTATGCTACCCAGGGCAGAAAAGAAGAAGCAACTGAAATCGCTCAGAGCTTAGTGAAAGGTCGTCATGTTTTGATCAAAGGCCCTTCTAGAACAGGAAAAAGCGTTTTAGCCAAAGATTTAGCTCAGCGTGTAGTAGATGGAGAATTTCCAGAACTGGCTGGAAAGACCTTTTTTCATATCAATGCAGCAAATCTAATCAGTGACGCAAATATGGTAACCGGTAAAGATCCTATAGCTGAACTCCTTGCTGCCATGGGAGAAAACTATAAGAATTGCGTCTTAGTGATAGACGAAGCCCACACCCTCTGCCAAGAAACATGTCCTATCGCTGAAAAACTTAAGACACTGCTTGATGAGAAGGGACGTTTTGCGCATGTTATCGCAATTACTACCGAACGTGAATATGAAAGGGATATAAAGGAAAACGATGCTTTTCGCAACCGGTTTGATTTATGGACTCTTGGCAGCACCAATGAAATAGACACAAAAACAATTCTGTACAACGCGATATTACACAGCAATATAAAACCGCTCTGTTCTGCAGATGCAATCGACCATTTATATAACATCTCTAATAAATTAAACACTCCTCAACCTTACACGGCGCTGCAAATATTAAACACCTGTATTCAGCGAACAGCAGCAACACAAATCTCTTCTACTGAAAAGAAATTGAATGAAACCCGCACTAAGCTCGAGTTCTTTGAATCCCAGTTAGCCATAGATTCAAGCAAAACAGAAAACTTAAAAAACATAACCACAGAACTTGAAAATGAAGAAAAGCTGACAAAAGATTTAAAACAAATAAACGAACGAGCGATTGATTTAGAAAAAGAAAAGAACAAACTGCTATCCCTCACAAAAAAGATTCACAGAAAAACCATTGGAATTAAGAAGGTTGTAAACAGTGCGGAAATAATTCATTTGAATATATTAACTCAACTTACCGAGCCAAAGCTCAGAAAATACATTATAAATAAAGCAGCTGATCTTTGCATCAACATCGAGATTAACAAGAATCTAATTAATGAAGTGTCCAGTACAGTTTACAAAATTACATTGGAATCTAATAAAGATGAAAAGAAAAATTCACCTACGAAGAATGCAGGATTTTTTGACAACCTCACGTTTTTCTAAAGTCAAGTGATCAAAACCTAAGAAAATTTAAAAATGAGAAGAAGGATCTGTTTGACGTACTCCCCGAATTATACAAACAACCTGAAGATTTGGTTTTTGAGCCGCGCGAAAGCTCCCGAGGATTGACGATCGTAAACGACCTCATATTGCTAATATTGGGTCGTTTACGATCGTCAATCCTCGGGAGCTTTCGCGCGGCTCAAAAACCAAATCTTCAGGTTGTTTGTGTATAG
>CAZEZK010000016.1:16465-22487 GCA_964516935.1 uncultured bacterium | reverse complement strand
CCTCTCAATCTGCTTAAATATCGCCTCTTTTGTCAGCACTGCCACCATCGCCACATCTGGCGCTGTGCGCTCTCGCTTTAAAGAGGTCTCGACAACCCTAGTTCTAAACCCACCATACATACTCTCCGCCAACTGGTTCCGACCCTCTCTAAAACTGCTCCATCGATTTTCCTCCGCAGTACGCACACACCCCTCCACCGACTTCGCTTCTGCAAATAGCTCTGTCAGTTCAGCCCCCACTTCCATTGAAGTCGTTGACCTAGATGAGATCGGATTCAATTGCCATTCCCAAAATCCCGTCAGCTCCCCTTGCGTAGGAATCGTGATGCATGCCAATGCAGAGATATCCGCTAGAGACCTATCTCCGGTGAGATCTTTTAGAGAAAAGAGCTGTTTATGCTCTATATAAACATTCTTCCCAATCAGGCTGCATCGCACCTCGCGACTATCGGGAACCGCATCACATGCGATCGGCAAACCAGTCTTCTTAAACTGCTCCACCAGATAGCCCCCAAGCTGATCCGAGACCTGCTGAAGTAACTGTGCCAATACGCGATCCGCTTGCTCTGGCGCCAAACCAATCTCTGTTGTGAGATAGTCAAATATTTGAAGACTACTCTCAAACTGCCGCTCTGCCGTTCCGGTTAGAAAAAAAATCTTATCTATATCAGGCTGGATCTTCCAGTATAGCTCTTCTCGAGCCTCGCCCAGATCTGTGACGACATAATCCATCTGCTGAGCCACGCCCGCCGATTTCTCCAGAACACTCTCTACCGCCTGCATCGAATGACTTCTTGCAATCTCCTCAAACAGCGTCCTCTGCGAAGATCCCATCTCAACATCTTTCGACACAGTGCGCTGAAAAAGCTGCGAAATTTTGCCTGAAAACTTCGGAATTTCCACACGAGGAAAAGAGCGGGCACGAACCTCTGCCACATCCCCCTTAATCAGCTGGTTCTTTTGAAACTCCCAAGAGACCGTCGCTGTTGGATCACCGTTTTTTGGAATCTGAAATTTTGTGATCCCAAGAACAGCGGGAGATGGCTCCTCCCAATCGGGGCTCTTAGAAAGGTAGAGCTCTTGCCTCTCAATCGATATATCCTTTGTCCCCTCGTCAATCGTGCAAACCATCTTCGCACTTTGCGCATTGAACGCGAGCCGCTCCTCTCCTAAATTTTCACCCATCACATTTAGAGGATTCGACGCATTTGCAGATGCCCCCTGCTGCATTAACATCATCACGCGAATCGCCTCATTCTCAGAGCGGCTGGCATAATCCTGCAAAAAGAGCAGAAGATCCTCCGCTCTTTCGCATTGCACCAATGCCAACATCTCCCGCACATCCTCGTCCATCAACCCCACATCCTCTCGCAAAAAAGTACCAAAGCGATCCCCTGCCGCCTCTACTTCTGCCCTATGGACTATATCGTCTATTTTTTCCGGAGATATCCACGGGCGAGCCCATACCATCTTACGAAGTCTATTCGCCGTGTTCTCCGTCCAGATTGGACCAAATGATTTCTTCCAACTGTTCCCAGTATTTTCATTTACAATGATTGCAAACCCATTCCGCACGATATCTTTGTTGCATTGGTGGAGCACATCTTTTCTTACCTGCTCATCCAGAAAAAGCAACGTCTTTCCATTTGCAATCAATTTAGAAGCTGTACGTTCAAATCCTTCAGCGATCTCTCTGGCCATCGAGTCGTGATGCTCCGTGAATTTCTTTCCCTCATTCCTTTTCGCAATGTTGACCGCATCTTCTACAGATTTGGCGCCTAAGAAAAGTTTTGGGATTACCCCCTTCTCCGCCTCCAAACCCTTTCCTTCAGTTCGCCTCCAAACTCCCGATGCCAGTTGATTCACCTTTTTCGCCGCAGCCTGAAGCAATGAAGCCCCAATCTCCTTTTCACCACTTTTGCTCTCACTACGCCGAATTTCAGGAATTTTATCAAACGACATAAAAACGCAACAACCCCTTATACTTAACTGTAATATATTAATTAATTAAACAAAAGATAGATATGATCTGTAAATAAATCAACAAACCGATTAGTTGGGTATCATTCAGCCACTAGCGCGAAATCCCCGATCTAGGTTACTCTTAGAGAACGTTTGCCATGTTTAATCCCAAGAAAATTCGCAATATTGCCATCATCGCCCATATCGACCATGGGAAAACCACTCTTCTCGACGCTCTTTTAAAGCAGTCAGATGTCTTCCGCTCGCATGAAAAAGTGCCTGAGCGTGTAATGGATAGCTTCGATCAAGAACGCGAGCGAGGCATTACCATCTTTGCGAAACACACCTCCGTCTACTACCGCGACGCTAAGGGTGAAGAGTATAAGATCAATATCATCGACACTCCTGGCCACGCCGACTTCTCTGGCGAGGTGGAGCGAGTACTCGGTATGGTCAACTCCGTACTCCTACTCGTCGACGCCAAAGAGGGACCGATGCCTCAGACCCGCTTCGTCCTCTCCCAGGCGCTCAAGATGGGCCTGCGCCCCATCGTCGTTCTCAACAAGATCGACCGCCCACACGCACGCCCAGATCGGACCCTCGACCTCACCTTCGACCTCTTTATGGAGCTCGGTGCGAACGACGAACAGCTGGCATTCCCCTATATTTATGCCTCCGGTGGCCAGGGTTATGCGATTGCTAATATCAATGACACCCCAAAAGACCTTAAACCGCTCTTTGAGCTCATTCTGGAGAAAACTCCAGCCCCTCCTGGCAGCTTAGAGCTCCCTTTCCTCATGCAGGCAGCCACTCTTTCTTATGACGACTACCATGGCCGAAAAGCTTGCGGTCGCATTCTAGAGGGCAAGATCTCCAAAGGAGACTCTATCGTCCGCGTTGACCGTAATGGCCAAGCAACGACCCACCGCATCGCCAAAATTGAGGGCCATCTAGGACTCAAACAGGTAGAGATTGAAGAGGTTGGAGCCGGAGATATCGCTATCCTCTCTGGCGTTCCAGAAATCGATATCGGCGACACTCTATGCGCTCCCGGCGCTGTAAAACAGCTTCCCCCCATCACCCTTGCCGAGCCGACTCTCTCTGTAGAGTTCTCGGTGAACAGCAGTCCCCTCTGCGGCCGCGATGGTAAACATATCACCATGAACAAGCTTCGCGAACGCCTCTATAAAGAGCGCCGAGCCAACATCTCCCTCAAAATTGAAGAGGTTGAAGGCAAAGAGGACTCCATCCGAGTCTGCGGTCGTGGCGAGCTCCACCTCGCAGTTCTGATTGAGACGATGCGCCGTGAAGGGTTTGAGATGGCCATCTCCAAACCGCGCGTATTGACCAAGACTGTCGATGGCGTACTCCAGGAACCGATGGAAGCCGTTCATGTGGAAGTCCCTGAGTCCCATGCTGGTTCTGTAATTGAAGAGCTCTCCCGCCGCAAAGGTGAGATGCTCTCCCTCTCCACATCAGAACATGGCCTCTCCACGCTCACCTTCCTCGTCCCAACACGCGGATTGATGGGCTATCGCAATGAGTTTCTGACTCGAACCTCCGGATTGGGCGTCCTCACCTCCGTCTTTGAGAAGTTCGCCCCATGGAAAGGTCCAATTCCAGGCCGTCCACGCGGTGTGATGATCGCCAACGCAAGCGGCGCCACCACCGGATATGCCCTCTTTTCGCTGCAGGAGCGCGGTTCGCTCTTTGTTCAACCCGGCGAAGATGTCTATGAGGGGATGGTCGTCGGCGAACATGCTCGCGACAACGACCTCGTTGTCAATGCGACACGTGGGAAGCAGCTCACCAACGTCCGCGCTGCGGGAAGCGATGAGAATATCATCCTCACCCCTCCACGGAAGTTCACTCTGGAGCAGGCGATCGACTACATCGAAGATGATGAGCTGGTGGAGGTTACTCCCCACTCAATCCGACTTCGCAAACAGTTTCTCTCAGAAAACGATCGCAAACGCGCCTCGCGTTCTTAAAGCGAGCAGAGGGCACCGTAATGGTGCCCTCTCATCTCTTTGGTAAAAGTGATGCTCTTCCTCGTTGCAGGCCTTCTTGTGGCTCACCATGCGAAATTGCACTTTTCCCTGGAGAATGGTATACAAAGAGTATGACTACTCCAGTAGGAGGATCGGGGGGAGGTTACCTCTCCGCTACCGCCTCCATCGATACAGCCAATACCTCGAACTTTGAGGGAGGATTCGCTAGCCACGCGATGACCTTCCTAGGCATGTCCTTTACAGCCGAAGAATCCAAAAAGCTCTGGCAGTCGATTATGGCTATGATCAGCCACCAGATCCAACACGACAACGAAAGGGCCATCGCTGCCCTCCGTAAGCTCCGCGAAGAACAGAAGTAATCAACTGACAATCAGTTACTTGCGGTATATTTAAAAAATAATTATTAATCACTAATGTAAAAGTTATTAATAATATGTTAAAATATGTGCATGAGCAAGATAGAATTCCGTCTGGACGACCCTGAAAAAATCAGCCACTTTGGCATGCGGCTGACGGTCGAGTATAAGAACCGCAAGTATACGATTACGTCCCTAGATACAAACGGAATATATGACACTAGCAAGCTCAATTTTAACCAGAAAGTTGTTGTATACAATGAAGTCTACAAAAAGCTCGAAGAATACAAAGGCGACTTACAGGCGTTTGCTAAGGAAAAACAGCAGTTCCAAGCCTGGGTAAACGAAGTCGTGAAAGGGATCCACGAATATGCCTATCCTAAGATCAAGGCGGAAAAATTTGTAGAGCCTAAACCAGTTGACACCGATGCGCTGAACAAAAAAATTAAAGCCGTTAGCGGTGAAGCTACTATTGTAATCGATACACAGTCCCCTTCTATGCAACCTAAAGTAGTTTGCGGACAGGGTGCAGTCGGAGATTTTTTAAAAAATGATCTCACTAATTGCGCCCAACTCTTCACAAATAAAGACGAATCAGATTCTGTCGTACAGAATTACCTAAATGCTGGAGTAGTAGTCACGTTTGTCTCCGAAGAAAAACTAACCGAAATCGCGAACGATTCAAACCACGAAGGTTTCGCAATTCGAGCATTCCCCCATATCATCGCTCGTTGTGATGAAGTTGCAAGACAGCAGTTCGAGAACGGCGAAATCCATAAGCTAAAAGGCGATGGCGATAAAACTTCCATGGGGAAGGGTATTCTCCAAACAAAGCTCCCGTGGGATGATGTTCTGGCATACGATGACGATGATACGCTTGAGACGCGTATGCACTACAAAAAAATCAATGATATTGGCTCAGGATCTCCAAGCAATAACCGCGCTGCTAAAGACCCTCATGCAATGCGCGTAATCGAAGGTCGCATCGATGATTCCGGAAAGATGGCCCCTCACGCCTACGCCGGCCGCGCAGAGACCATCGAGAAGGCAAAGAAAGTGGTTGCATTTGTTTTCGAACAAGAGTGCTGGAAAAACAAAGGGAAATTCCTCAATACGGCAATGAAGAAAGATAATGGATCCCATTACCTACACCTAAGTCTGGCCGTACAATCCCTTTGCAAAACAGAGATCCCGGACGATGGGGAATATAAAAAATTCACCTTAGCAGAAAGAGAAGCCTACGAGCAGCTAATCAGCAACAAAACCCCTATCCCCGTCACGATCACCGACTCAGATGGCAAGCAATATAATGTTAATGTAATCCTCGATGAAGTCTTCCTTTCCAATACCGCCATCAACGGGGCCTGCTATTTCCAAGACAGACTTCTTCCCGAATGGTGGTCTCATCGGAACGAACGATCAATAAAAGATGCCGAAGAGTCCGATCAACGCCTTTTTGATAAAATTGAGCAACTAGGTCACGTATACAATCCGATTTATCTGAATATAAAAACTCAATTCGGCGACAAGAGAGATCCCAATAATCAGATCTCCGGCAGAAGACACCTCCTACAACCTTGGGAAGAGCTGCTTCTGCGAGAATATCTCTATATTCTGGCCGACATCCCCGCAGTAAAACATTGCAAGAGCAGTAAGGACCGTACCGGTATAGCACTTTCGATTAGTTCCGCT
>CAZEZK010000016.1:7357-16455 GCA_964516935.1 uncultured bacterium | reverse complement strand
CAATGGGTAGCGCTTAACAAAACAATTGATCAGAACGACATCCTCACCCTCGTCAATAATGATGAGTTCAAAGAACTCGTCCTCAGGAAGCTACTGCCAGGTATCGCAAGCTCCGAATATAACACCATGACCGCCGGGCTAAAACTTGCTGAACCTCTAAGAGACCCCTCTCTAATGGTGTTCCTCCCCGACCGCTGCAAAAAGCTCTATGTATTCAATGTCATCTTCTACGGATTCATCCTCGGTCTGATCGCCTTTCCTCTCGTAGCCAGCCTCGGCCTATTAACAACGCTCTATCGCTATGCTGAAGAGCAGTGGAATAAACCGACAAGTGGCATAACCCTCTCCTCCCCTGTTTGGGAAGAGTACTGGATGATGTTCAAAGACCTCTGGCGCATGTATGATCTCTGGAGCCACGGTCTGACCCCAGAGGCCGAAAAACTAATCTTCGGCAAACTCTCAAGAATTGATGGCGCTCTCCACAAGATGTATCAAGGCGGCCTTAAAGTAGCTCAAAAACTTGGTGTGGACCTCTCGCAGGAAAATCAGAATCTCCTCAAGGAAGAGGATCTAGCCGTCAATCTTAACGATTAATACCAAATATCAAAAATAACTTGCAGTTTGAGTCACGCAAAATCGGCCATTTTGCGGGGTCCTGGAGTTTTGCAACTGACTCGGTTATTTACAAGCATATGAGAGCAGCACGCTTGCGGCCTGCGACACATTGAGCGAGGCGACCTTGCCGCGCATAGGAATATAGACCGCCCGGTCAGACTTCTTCCGCAATAGAGGCTGAATCCCCTCCCCCTCAGATCCCATAATGAGCAGCGTTCTTGGCGCAAAGGTGAAACCATAGAGACTCTCCGCCTGCTCGTCCAGTATGGACGCCACCACCTCAAACCCTTCACGTTTGAACCTCTCTGCCGTCTCCGCCAAATTGGAGACCTGGATGAGCGGGACCAGTTCGCTAGCACCGCAGCTAGCCTTAGCCACTGCAGGAGTCAGATCGCAGCCGCGATTTTTAGACCAGACCACAGCCCCCACTCCAAAACACTCTGCCGCGCGCAATAGAGCGCCAAAGTTCTGCGGATCGAAGATCTGATCCAACATGAGGACAACGAGCGGCTGATCCTCCTCCATCTGAGCAAAGAACTCCTTTAGCTCGACATAGGCCCTAGCCTTGATCCTACCCACAAAGCCCTGATGGGCTTCGCTGCCGGCCATCCGATTCAACTCATCGGCGCGGGCAAAAGAGACCTCAATCCCCGCCTTTCGGCAGGCATGAACGAGGGGTGAATGCTCCTTAGAGTGGAGCACAAAAAGTTGCTGAAGCCGTTCCGGGGAGTGGAGCAGAAGCTCCTCTACGGCATGTTTCCCCATAATATGAGTCATCAGAATTCCCCAGATAGCGTAACTAACCCACTAATCGCAGTCCAGCGAATCTTTAGTCTTCGAGAGAGATCCTCGTTGACCGTCACGTCCTGGGTCGATGAGAAGAGATAGGTAATCGTTCCTTCCAGGCCGACCCTCCAGAAGCGGGTCAGGCAGTAGTTCCACTCCGCCCAGCCTGAATGGCCATAGTTCCCCCCCTCACTGAAGTGAAAGGAGAGAGCAGGATCCTTGACCGATAGGCGGGCATGGAGCAGATGGTAGGCGTAGCCGGCATAGAGGCGCATGGGGCGAAGGGGCTGGAAAGAGATGTCCCCCCCAAAGAGCCAGCCATTCCAAGAGGTGTGCTCTGAGGGACTCCCTTGAGGGTGCAGGTGGAGGACATGCCCCTCATAGCCTACTAGAGGGGTCAGGATGACCCTGTAGAAACGATCAGCCGTTAGGTTAACTGCATAACCAAACCAGCCTAGCCCGTCGGCGGCAAGGCTCTTAGTGGGGATATTCAGAGGCTCCTGGAGGCCGCTGCCAAAGCCTCCTACCCCGCCTTGGGCAAAGAATGTAAGGTCCCGATGGACTACGCGCAGCTGGAGGTTATTCTGCCAAAACTGGAGGGTCGGGTAGTGTTCCGTGTAGACCGAGCTGCCATCGGTGGATTCAAGAAGATGCCAGTGAAAATCATCACTTCGATAACCCGTAGACCACTCCCAGCGCAGCGGTTCATTCACCGTAGCAAAAAGAGGGGAACAAGCAAGGAGCAGACAGAACTTCTTCATCGGAGAGGAGGATCATAGCATATGGCGATGAGCAATCAAATAGAGAAGACAAGTCACTTATACACAAACAACCTGTCGATCGGTATCGAAAAAAATTCTTCCAGAGGAATTCCCTTTTCTCCAACCAACAGAATCCGAGCGGGGTTGAATTGATGAACAAAGGAATCCATTCCAGAACAACGCAGAGAATCTTGATTGCTTTTTACCTCTATCGCCACTAGTTCCGAACCACAGCGTAGAACAAAGTCCACTTCCTTACACTCTTCACGCCAATAAAAGAGCTCTATTTGCGTGCCTCGGATTGCGTTTAATAGATGAGCGCCTACAGCAGATTCCACAATCCTACCCCAAAGAGCAGAGTCTTCACGCGTTTGTTGAAATGTTTTGGTCGATTGTGCAGTCATGAGTGCCGTATTATATACGGAAAGTTTCGGACTGGAATTTTTTTGCCGCACTGACTGTTGTGCATATTTTTGTAGTCCACAAAGTAATCCAGCACCAGATAAAAGATCCAAATAGTGTGCCAACGTGGTTGTATTCCCTGCATCTTGTAATTCCCCCAGCATTTTGGTGTAGGTAAGAATTTGACCAGAATAAACACATCCCAGATAAAATAATCGCCGAAGCAAGGCAGGTTTATGCACCTGTGTCATCAGCAGAATATCGCGGGAAATGGTTGTCTCAATCAGCGACTCATTAATATATTGCTTCCAACGAGAAGAGTCGTTTTCATCCGCAAAAGGCGCTGCGCCTGGATATCCTCCAAAATAGAGATATTTTTCTAGTGACCAGTGAAAAATCGTGCGCATCTCATCGAAAGACCAGTGAGTAATCGGAATCACCTCAAATCGGCCGGCCAAACTCTCTGACAACCCCTTTTGCACAAGCCATGGAGAAGATCCCAAGATGACCACAAATACATTAACCCGATGTCTCGTATCTTCGTCCCAAAGAGACTTAATAAGGGCAGACCAGTTAGGGATCTTCTGCACTTCGTCAATAATTAAAAGACAGCCATTACCAGATAGCGCCTTTTTCCTAGCCACCTCCCACTCATACCGAATCCATGCAAGATCTTGCAAAGTAGCTAAATCGGCCGATATATAGTGATACGGCCTCTGAATCTCTTCGGCTGCTTGCATAGCTAGGGTCGTTTTTCCCACCTGCCTAGGCCCCAGCAACACCTGGATAAAACGACGAGGCTCTAAAAGCCTCTTGCGTAACTCGTTAAAAATAGGTCTCTTTTGCATTTACTCACTCTATTGAGTAATTTTACTCAATAGAGTGAGTAAAATATATAAAAAAGACTATCAAACTTATTCTAAACAACTTAGAAAAATCAAACCGCCGCATCAACAGACAAAATATCGAGGAAACGCTGCTGCTCCGCAGGATCCTCTGCGAAGAACAGGAATCCTAAACAGCAGGAGTCCCACGCCTCCATGGCAAAGGAGACCAGCTGATGGCGAGGCAGTCCCAACTTGCGAATTGCATCCAGGATTGCCACTCGCTGCTCCTCTGCTAGATCGGTTAAAATCGCGAAGAGGCGCGTCCCCTCTTGTTTGCAAAGCAGAGGCTTACGACGATCTCCCTTTGCCGCTTGAAGCAGCAAAGAGAACCATTGGCGCAGCGGCCCTTCATCGAGGATCGCTCGCATCTCTACCGGCTGAAGAGCAAAGAAAAACTGCTCCAGTAGCAGATGGTGTGATTCTGGGAAGTGGCTCTTGAGAAGATTAAGCAGCTCATTTTGGCGATGGATCATCCCCCCATTATAGTCGCGCACATCGCCGAAAAGACGAACTAATTCAGAGAGTAAGCGGTGGCGAGCCTGATAGAGATCGACCGAGTGATCCGCCCGCAAGAAGGCTCGTAGCGGTACAGATGCGCGAAAGACTGCCGCCTCTTTGTAATATTTTTTGCGGAAGAGAGAGAGTTTGCGCACTCGCTCCAATACAAAACGAACTCCGCTCGCAGTGGAGGCAGAGAGCTCTTCGATTGGCGCACTCTCTTCTGTGCGGATCCGCAGAAGAATCACTGTAAAGCAGACCTCATCGATTGTCTGCCCATCAAAGGAGAGCGTCACTTGAGGAATGTCATGCACAGAACGCAACTCCTGAGCGAGCGACATAATATTGCGCAGCACCTCCTCTTCATTGCGCGGCATGAAAAGCGGGTGAGATAATTGCTCGATACGGCTTTTTAGCTGATGAGGAAGCGTCGTTCGCAGTTCTTGGATCTCATCTAGAGAGCATTCAGAACGATTCACCTTCTCCATCTCCAGATAGATCGTCTGTAAGAGCTTATTCTGTCCCGGCTCTGAAAAATAGGAGTCTGGAACAAAGCGCAACTCCGGTATCTGCTGCTGAATCGCCTTCACGAGATGCTCTTGAGAGAAAACCTCA
The DNA here is from genome assembly GCA_964516935.1 of uncultured bacterium. Lineage (GTDB taxonomy): Bacteria > Chlamydiota > Chlamydiia > Chlamydiales > SM23-39 > CAZEZK01. The sequence continues at coordinate 11,891 of CAZEZK010000016.1, read as the reverse complement.
TGTTCGCTAAGGAAATTAAGACCCACGAGAACGCCGAGCACAGATCTCGACTCAGAGCCGATCTGCACACGCGTCTTCAAAAATTTTACAACTACATGGCGCTTCGATGGCGCAACTGCACTATTTTGCATAACCACTTTGCGGATCGAATAGAGATTAGAGATCATGCGGCTTAAATGGTGATAGTCGCGGCCACTCTTTAACTCTTCTGGACAGTTCACAAGAAATTGCTGCATCTGCGCCAACATGTCTCGATCAAAATCTTTTGAGCGGTTTTGAATCAAAGAGCTAATTTTCTCTTGAATCATCGCCGTCTTGCCATCGCTAGAGAGCCCCTTAAATTCCAAAATACGACGCGCATGGTAATGAGAGATAATTCCTAAGCGAATCTCCGCCTCTAAGGCGCTTAAATTGCGACGAACCTCTTCAACTTCTTGAATCCCCTTTAAATAAATGACAACTTCTGCCACACTAAGCAAATCGTCGGAAAGATGGGGCAGTCTTACATCGGAAGCGAAAAAGAGCTCTACGTTGAGGCGCTTGTGCGGAAGCAGCCATCGACTAATCATTTCGAAGAAAAATTGGCTTGCATTATGGCGGTAACGGCAGAGCAGGAGAGCAGAGAGGCAGCACGGCCCCTTTTGCAACTCTGACCATTCGATAATTGGAAGCTGATCAGAAAAGCGTATGCGTTGTTGGACCAGTGCATCCCGCGATGGAGTCAGAAGATCAGGCGGCACGAGCCGCTGAATGATCGCCTGTGCCCCCTCTCGGTAATACTCTGCTTCGATATTTGGACATCCAAACTCGAACTCAAGTTGCACTTCTGTTTTGTCCATAGCATTGGGCCTTGCCCTTAGTCCCCTTTGTAAGATTAAATTTCACTCTATGACCCTACCTGAAAAAAGAAAAGAGGTTTTTGATTTTCTTTTTGACGTGAATCGGAAATTTCTATAGGATGGGAGTCCTAAGGGGGCATTTTGCCCTTCCTTAGATAACAAACAGGAACCCCTGTACCGTTCGTATCTACGCCCTCCCCGTGTTGTCGCAGATCAAAGTCAGGGTAAGTGATTTTTTTAGGAGAAAAGTAAATGAACCAGAATCAAAACCCAAAATTATATGTTGGGAATCTAAATTTCGAAGCCAATGAAGAACAAGTTAAAGAACTGTTCAGCAGTTACGGGGGGGTTGAAGACGTTAAAGTCGTCATGGACCGCATTTCCGGTCGTTCTAGAGGTTTTGCGTTTGTACGCATGGCTACTCCAGAAGACGCAGAGAAAGCGAAAGAAGCACTCCATGGCTACTCTTTCCAAGGCAAAACTCTCGTAATCGACTTTGCTCGCGCTGAGTCTCCAACTGGCGACCGCCCACGTATGGGTGGTGGCGGTGATCGCGGCCCACGTCGTCCTATGGGCGAAGGCCGTCGTGAATGGGGTGGTCCTCGTTCCGATCGTGGTAACGGTGGCGGTTTCCGCTCTGACCGTGGCAATGGCGGCGGTTTCTACAACCGATAGGCCTTAGCCTCTATTCCGGGTGGGATTCTCCTACCCGGAATTCTCTCTTTTTCTCACTTTATTAATCCTTAGTTACTTACGTCAATTCCGTTGTCTTTCTGTTAAAAATATGTTAAAATAATAGTTGAGGACATATTTATGACAATGCCAACATTCACAATTACCACTCTTCCAAAAGCGCTTCCAAATCCCAATTTTATCATGGTCGGGGGAAACGGTAGCCAGAAAGGCTTTTCAGCTGATGAGAAGACCAAGGAGATTTTTGCTAGGGTAATTGGAGATATCCAGACCGTTGCGGATCTGAAAATTTTCGGCCATGTCCATACCTATGATTTAAGCATCCGAACTGGCGTAGCGACTATAGTAACTGTGAAGAATAATGGTGGTAATGAGCTTATTTACAAAACAAATACTGTTAACCTATATGACATCGACGACCACGAAAATCTAGACGCACTACGCGCCCAACTTGCAGAGAAGGGGCATGTATTCGATTGCGCACACTCTTTTGAAAATAGTTGTGATATGCGCATCGCAGATATCAAGAAAAATGGCCCTCCCAAATGGAAGTTCTGGGCAAAACAACCCGAAACCGATAAGCAAGAAATCGAAACGCTTCAGCAAGCTAAGCAGGCTCATCAAGTTAAGCAGCCCCATCATCTCGATGAAAGAGAGCTAGAGAAATTGGAAGAAAATAACTCTACAGTTTCATCTGCATCCGGTTCACAAAGAAGCCCTTCCAGCAGTTTCAACGAAGAACAGGCGAACGATTTTCTAATTAATGAATTTGATAATGACGAAATTCTAAGTCAAGACTCTAATGGAGATTTCGATCTCGCTGATTTGCAGAAGCGACTAAAAAATCTATGATTAACCCGACTTAGCTCGGACAATCGTCGGTTGGCCTGTTCCCTGGATCGCATCTTCATCTATAATAATCTCCCGAATTGATGGATCTGATGGCACTTCAAACATCCAGTCGCGCAGTAGATTTTCTGTAATCATCCGCAACGCTCTAGCCCCCGTCCCCGTCTCTTTGGCACGTCTGGCCATTGCGCGGAGGGCAGCATCTGTGAACTCGAGACGGACATTCTCTTCCGCGAACATCTGAATATATTGTTTAATGATCGCATTTTTTGGCTTCGTGAGGATCTCGACGAGGTCTTCTGTTGTGAGCTCATTGCAGTTGGCAATGCTATTAAACCGACCCACAAACTCTGGAATCATCCCAAATTGGATCAGATCTTCCGGCTCTACTTTGGAGAGCAGATAGTTGATCTCATGCGCATCGAAGCGCTCTTTGGAAGCCGCGTCGAAACCAATGGTGCTCTTTCCAAGCCGTTTGGCGACGATCTTATCGAGATGAACAAAAGCTCCACCAACAATAAAGAGGATATTCTGGGTGTTTACCTTGATATACTCTTGATTGGGGTGTTTACGGCCACCTTTGGGCGGAACGTTCGCCACAGTCCCCTCAACGATCTTTAGAAGAGCCTGCTGAACCCCCTCCCCAGAGACATCGCGAGTGATCGAGATGTTGGAGGTAGTCTTGCGGATCTTGTCGATCTCATCGACATAGATAATCCCATGCTCAGCCTTAGCCACATCGAAATCAGCCGCTTGCAGGAGACGCAGAATGATATTCTCCACATCTTCCCCCACGTAACCAGCTTCAGTCAGCGTGGTCGCGTCGGAGATCGCAAAGGGCACATCGAGAATCGCGGCGAGGGTGCGGGCCATGAGGGTCTTCCCCGAGCCGGTTGGACCGATAAGCATCACATTGGATTTGCTATATTCGATATCGGATTTTCGATTGAGCGAGCGGATCCGCTTATAATGGTTGTAGACAGCGACAGAGATAACCCGTTTTGCCGACTCTTGGCCAATCATATACTCATCGAGATGAGCCTTAATCTCTCGCGGCTTCAGGAGCTTCATCTCATAAGAAACAGGTGGCTTCTTCTCAATGATATCTACACAGAGCTGGACGCACTTATCGCATATATAGGCGCTCGGGCCGGAAATTAACCGCTCCGTAGCATCCTCAGCACGCCCACAAAAGGAGCAGGTTGGAAGAGAGGGCGCAGGTTTCTTTGTCATATTATTGATTCGGTTTTGCGATATGGTCCACAATCCCGTAGCGAAGAGCCGCTTCTGGATCCATGTAAAAATCGCGTTCTGAGTCTTCTGTTACCTTCTCTTGAGTCTGTCCTGTAAAGCGAGCTACTAACTTTGAGAGAATGTGCTTTAACTCGAGGATCTCTTTTGCTTGGAGAGCAATATCGGCTGAGGTCCCCCCCACACCGCCGTAGGGCTGGTGGAGCATAAAACGGCTGTGAGGTAGCGCGAAGCGCTTACCCTTCGTGCCTGCAGCAACAAGCAGCGCGGCGATAGAGACTGCTTGCCCAATACAATAGGTGTTAATATCACATCCCAAGAACTGCATCGTATCGAGGATCGCCAGCCCAGAGGTAATCTGTCCACCTGCAGAGTGGACATAGAGATTAATGTCCTTCTTTGGATCTTCCATCTTTAGAAAGAGAAGCTGAGCAACCACCACGTTGGCCACCTGCTCATTAATATCGGTACCAATAAAGATGATGCGGTCTTTGAGGAGGCGTGAGTAGATATCCATGGAGCGCTCGCCGCGTCCAGTATCTTCTATCACGTATGGTGTCAAGGACATGCTTGGTCTCGGCAAGAAAGAGTCTCTCTTCTGATTCATCCCTAATTCCCTAAGAAGGCGAGGTCTGTATGGATTCGCGATCTTTTTCAGAGTATAGCTTGCTGCCCGATTTTTCTAGGACCCAATCTTGCATCTTCTTGATCATCAAGTCGAAGAATGCGCGCCGTTCGGCCGCTTGCTTCTCTTCAGCCTTAGAAAAAGGAACATATTGGCGAGCTCGGAGCGACTCCATCTCCACCTCTTGGGGGGTGATGGGGATCTGCTCTTTCCCAACAACAGAAGAAGCGTAGTAGAAGAGCCGCGCAGAGCGGAGTGCATCCGCTTCTGCCTGAGC
>CAZEZK010000016.1:457-7347 GCA_964516935.1 uncultured bacterium | reverse complement strand
GATTCTCCTGTTGAGAGGACTCTTTCCATGCATCTACCTCTGCCTGTAATACGGAGGGAGGAATTTCAAAGGGATAGCTCTCGAGAAGGAATTCCGATACTTGACTACGGAGTGCCTCATTAGCCGCCTCATCAACGTTACGCGCTAGGATGGAGCGAACGGAGGTGCGGAGAGCCTCGAGGTTCTCAACTCGCATCTTCTGAGCAAAGAGGTCGTCAAGCGGAGGCAGGATTGCCTGCTGGACTTCAAGAATGGATACACGGACCTTCTTTGGCTGCATATCAGCTTCTGTCGCGTTGGCGCTCTCATCAGGATGACTAATCCCCTCTAGGACATCACCCTGTTTTGCGCCGAGCAGGAGCTCTCGCATCCAGGCTGCCATCCTTTTAGAGGTCACCTCAAAGCGCACTCGATTAAAGAGGCGCTGCTCTGTACCATCTTCTTGGAAGACATCGAGGTCTACAATCACATAATCCCCTTCTTCAATGGGACGTCCTTCAGCGGGTTTCCATTCGGCCCAGAAAAAGCGCGCCTGCTGGATCGCCTCTTCCACTTGCTCCTCAGTGACTTCACAATGCTCAACAGGCCGTGCCTGGAACTGTGTTGGATTGATCTCTGGGATCACTGGCTTTGTTTCAAAGGAGATATGGAGCTTTACGCCAGTTTCGCTAATACCCTTTACATCAAAAATGATTTTTGTTTTGGAATGGAGTGGGCGGATTCCTGTAAGCCCTACCACTTTATTGACACCTAGCTGGGCCAACTTCTGATGCCATTCGCGCTCCACAGCTGGGGCGTAACGATCCAAAATAACTTCTTCAGGAGCCTTCCCCTTACGAAACCCGGGCATCGAGACCTCTTTTCTCACCTCTTTAATGGCTGCTTTATGCGCCTCTTTAGAGAGCTCTGAGAAAAGCTCGACATCAAATTCTACAACACACCCAGGTTTGCGCTGGGCCACTACTGAAAGCTCACCGTTTTTCCATACAAGTTCTGACACAAACTCACCGTAATTTAAATTGAAGGAAGGAAAAAGCGGGTGATGAGGCTCGAACTCACGACCCTCACGTTGGCAACGTGATGCTCTACCACTGAGCTACACCCGCAAGATGGGATAGATGATAAATGAGAGCCTATTTTTTAGGCTAGTGGGGAGTTTTTTTTGCCTGGAAAAAAAACTCTATAGCCAGTTGCCTCCCTGTCTCAAAACAATGGTCTTATTGAGGCGAGTTGCGAGGGTGGCAACGCCGCCCTTGTGGAAAACTTCCATGAATAGGCGCCTCCCCATCAACCTTGTTAGATTGATAAAAATTTTTAGCAATAGAGCTGGCTGTTTTACCAAAAATTAGCCATTACTCTAACATCGTTGCCATGAATCTTATACCGACTACGACAGAACGGAACCAAACATCTAACTTTCGGTCTGAGGGACATTCATCCGGATTTCTATCACGCATAGGCGGTTTTTTTTCAGCCGGTTGGCACGTGATTACCGATGGTGGACTAATCTTGTACGCCCTGATCACCTCTCTCGCCGTCACCATTCTAAGCATCTTCCTGCCCGAATCGGCAGTAAACAAAATCACAGGAGCTTGCGGATATGTCCTAGCCTTCTTTGAAAAAATCCGAGGCAAGATCACCGAAATCAAATTGTCCTATGCAAAAGAAGATCTCGCCAAAGCGGAAGCGCATATCGACCATCTCTATTGGCAAAAAGAGTGCGGTGTCAATCTTCTCCAAAAGGTCACCACAGAACGCAACAGATTGGCTGAAGCGAACGAAAAATTAAAACATGAAAATAAACAGCTCCATTTTCAGCTAAAGCAGGCAAACGAACCAGTCCATGTCACCTTTTCCTATACACCGCACAGCAGCGGTCATCTCTTCGATGATTTGATACGTTTGCAAAAATTTGTGGTCTGTCTACAGCAGCAAAGCGATTGCCTACCGAATGATTCGGATATGCGCTCCACGCTTCTTATAATTGTGCACACTGCACAGAAAATGATTAACCAATTCGAGGGAACAAATGATCTCCTCACAGTCTAGCGCTGAAATCTTGAATACGAATGAAACTTATGTATCCTATTTAGAGGAGCAGGTTCTCGAAAAAAATCTGAAGATTGTCCAACTACAAAAAGAGAATCGGAAACTCCTTGAAGAGACCGAATTCTTAAAAAAAGAGGTTGCAGACTATGGAGATCTGCAAGCAAAGCACACAGTGCTCGTTATCCAAAATAGCGATATGCAGCTTTGTCTCGACGAATCTCAAAAGCGAGTTGACGCGCTGCAAAAAGAGCGTTCTAACAAAGCATTAGCCGATGCTAAAGCGGCTAAAGAACGAGAGGCATTCTGGAGATCTGTGAAGCGTTTTTTCACACCACAGGGCGTTATTGAATATCAGTCCACCCAGTATTTCTCCAAACCATTGTACAGCCAAACAGGCAAACTTCAGCCACTCTCATTGGCAAAGTAGATTTTTTGGTTGCATCGGTCAAAAGAAATCTGTAAAAAGCGTATATCGGAGTCAGTTGCTGAACTTCCTGTCCCTGAAAAAATCGGCCATTTTGAGGCAGATTGCGAGGGACAGCCCTGCTGCCCGTGCCGGACTCTCTCAACCCTACCCAAAAAGGTAGGCGAGAAAGTGCGGCCACGATGTGCCTCAAAAGGGCCATTTTGCAGGAGCAGGAAGTTCAGCAACTGACTCCGTAGACAAGGTCGGTGCTGAATATGCTCAATTTTCGCAAGCTGAAGCAAGATTTCGCCCCTAATACTTTAAAAGACGGGCGACTTCTCCATCAGAAGAATAAGATTCTCTCTGCAAAAATTATTCGTCTGGATGAATCGACGATTCGCTTCAACAGTAGGATTCTCGGAAACTTTGAGAATGCCTATGAGAGCGAACTCGAAGTAGACCGCTTCGAATCCCAGGCAATCCACACCAACTGCGACTGCCCTAGCCGTTACGACTGCCAACATCTAGCCGCGCTCATTTTTTATCTGGAAGAGAAGCTAGATTCCCTCATCGTCGAATATGGCAAAGAGGAAAAAGTTGCACCAAATGAGCAGCTCTCCGAAGCGATTCAAGTAGCACAAGCGAAAGAAGAGGCAAAACAGGATGCTCGCACGCAGAAAGAGCTCCTCCAAGAGTATATTGCCGCCTCAAAAGTTCTCTCCACCTCCCCCTTCTTTCTCCCCTTTCAGGAGAGTGATATCGCGCAGGCAGAACTGGCGCTGATCCTCAATCCGGCCTCTCTGCAACAGAAAGAGCGGGTAGAGTTCCAACTAGCACTGCGGCTCGCCTTCCGTTCAAAACCACTTCAGATCGCCTCTTTGAAAGGCTTTCTAGAGGCGATTCGCTACGAAGAGCCGCTATTTGTCGGTGGAAAAAAACTCTTCTTCTCTTCCAAAAGTTTCGATGAGGCGGGAGCTACCCTACTCGCCTTTATCTTAGATCATGGTCGCCTGCCAGATGCCGCACCGAATGACCGCGCGCTGCGCACCGCCCACTTTGAGCCAGAACTGTTCGCCATTGTGCTGGCTAAGATGCATGAACTCTCGACGCGTCAAATCGGTCCTAGAGGCTTCCACGACTGGGAGGATGACCTCCCCCCACTCCCCTGCCTCTATCTGGGCAATATCGAGACTCCTCTCCGCTACTCGCCTGTACCTGCCCATCTGCGGGTTCAGCTGGAATATATCCCTCCTCTCTCGCCGAAGCTACTGCTCAAACCGCAGCTCTTTATCGAGCCAGAGAGCATCGATTTCGATGCGGCGCTCCTCTGTGAGTGCGCTCATCCCGGCGTTGTCTATCAAGATACCTATTATCGCTTCCCCTCGCATATTAAGCGCACTCACCTCAGCCATCTGCGCGCCCTTCGCGAAATGACGATCCCCGAACCGCTCTTCGGAACATTCGTAGAAAACGCGCTGCCTGAGCTGAATCGCTTCGCAGAAGTGACCAATCGGGGCATCTTGGATCAATTTGTAACGCTTCCATTTACCGGCGCGCTAGGAGCTCGCTGCCTCCTCTCCTATCTCGATGGAGAGCTAGAGGCGACCCTCTTCTTCTCCTACAACGGCAAAGAGATCCCCGCTTCGGAAGAGAAGCTAAATATCGATGAGATTCGCACCTTTGTTACAGAGGAGGGCATCGTCGCCCGCAACCTCGTCGAGGAGCGCCAGATCGTCGAAGAGCTCTTCCAAGACTTCATCTTCAATCCACAGACATCGACCTATCTCGCCAAAACAGAGAAGAAGATCGTCGAGTTTATGACAGGCACGGTGCCCCGCAACCAACCTCGAATCCTATTCGAATGCCCGCAAAACCTGCTCGATCAGTTTATCTACGATGACTCCAAGTTCGCCCTCGCCCTCGACGCAAACGATACCATGGGCTACTACACCATGGATCTTAAAGTCGACGGTCCTCTAAAGGGAGTAAAGCTCGAACAGATCTGGGAGTGCATTGCCGCTAAACGCTCCTACATTGAATTAGATGCAGCGCGCGCCAGAAAAGAAAGCTCGAGCAGATTTTCCAAGATCCTCGTTCTCGATCTAGAGAAGCTCTCAAAGCTGATCCAGCTCTTCGACGAGTTGGGTATTAAAAAACTCGACTGCCAAAAAGAGGAACGCCCCCTCTGGAACCTCGCGACGATCGATCCGAACGCCTTTGATGGCATGCCGATCGACTTCTCGATGTCAAAACGGCTGATTGATATCCGCGGCCAAATGCTTGGAGAGACAGAGCTAGTCGCCTCCCCCATGCCCAAAGAGATCCGCGCCGACCTGCGTCCCTATCAGATGGAAGGGGTTCAGTGGCTCGAGCGTCTGCGCATGATGTATCTAAACGGGATCCTGGCCGATGATATGGGGCTAGGAAAAACCCTGCAGGCAATTACTGCAATTACCCAACATCGTCTGAAACATAAAGAAGCCAAGACATTGATCGTCTGCCCAACCTCTCTTCTATACAACTGGAAAGAGGAGTTCCATAAGTTCAATCCGAAGATCAAGGCAATGGTGATCGATGGCATTCCGCAGATGCGCAAAAAGCTACTTGGCGATGTCAATAACCACGACGTCTTTATCACCTCTTACACACTACTGCAGAAGGATATCGAACTTTACAAACTGATCCCTTTCACCTATGTGATCCTCGACGAAGCGCAACACATTAAGAATCGCAGCACTCGCAACGCCAAATCGGTCAAGATGGTGCAAGCTGCTCACCGCCTAATCCTCACCGGAACGCCTGTAGAGAACTCCCTAGAGGATCTCTGGAGCCTCATGGACTTCTTAATGCCTGGATTCCTAAGCACCTTCGAGCGCTTCGCCGAGAAACATCTCCGCGCCCCTCCAGCTGTCCATGCGCAAAACATCCAATACCTCAAGCGCAAGGTCTCTCCCTTTATTCTGCGCCGCATGAAGAGCGATGTGTTGAAAGATCTGCCACCTGTATCGGAGATTGTCTACCACTGCCAGCTCTCTCCTGTCCAAGAAGAGCTCTACCGCTCCTATGCCGCCTCTGCGCGTAATGAACTCACCAAACTGGTCGAACGCGATGGCTTCGATAAGGTGCAAATTCACGTACTCGCCACCCTCACGCGACTCAAACAGATCTGCTGCCACCCTGCGATCTTTGCTAAAGAGAAGGCAGAGCTGGGAGATTCTGCAAAATATGACATGCTCCTGGAACTGCTACAATCGCTTGTCTCTGGCGGCCACCGTACGATCATCTTCAGCCAATACACTCGCATGCTGCAGCTGATGCGCGAAGATTTCCAACAGCGCGGCATCGCCTTCTCCTACCTCGACGGCAATACAAAAGATCGCCTCGAGATTGTGAAGGAGTTCAACGAGAACACATCGATTCCTGTCTTCCTCCTCTCTCTCAAGGCGGGCGGCACAGGACTTAACCTCGTTGGTGCTGATACAGTGATCCACTACGACATGTGGTGGAACCCCGCAGTAGAGAATCAGGCTACTGACCGCGTCCATCGACTCGGCCAAAAACAATCTGTCTCTTCCTATAAACTCGTCACACTCGGTACTATCGAAGAGAAGATCGTCGAGATGCAGAAGAGCAAAAAAGGATTAGTCAAGAAAGTGGTCAGCTGCGATGATGAAGCCATTGCGAAACTGACGTGGGAAGACGTCTTGGAACTATTACAGCCATGAACAAATTTAAAGCATTTGAAACCTCGAGGCTCCTCTTAAGACGACAACTCCATCGCCTCTCCGGACTCTTCTCCAGCGACATCGGCATCGACTTAGGTACGGCCAACACGCTGGTCTATGTACGCGGCAAGGGGATCGTCCTCGCCGAGCCCTCCGTCGTCGCTGTAGATTCGCTTACGAATGAAGTACTCGCCGTCGGGCAAACTGCGAAGAACATGCTTGGGAAAACTCCACGCAAGATTCACGCTGTACGTCCTATGAAAGATGGTGTGATCGCCGACTTTGAGATCGCTGAAGGGATGCTCAAAGCGCTTATCAAGCGCGTCACTCCTACTCGCAGCCTCTTCCGTCCTCGCATTCTGATCGCTGTCCCCTCCGGGATTACCGGTGTAGAAAAACGCGCCGTAGAAGATTCCGCGCTCCACGCCGGCGCCCAAGAGGTGATTCTAATCGAAGAGCCGATGGCAGCTGCAATTGGCGTCGACCTCCCCGTTCATGAGCCATCTGGCAACATGATCATCGATATCGGCGGCGGAACGACAGAGATCGCTATCATCTCTCTTGGCGGTATCGTAGAATCGCGCTCTCTCCGCGTCGCTGGGGATGAGTTCGATGAGTGCATCATCAACTACATGCGCCGCACCTATAATCTCATGATTGGCCCTCGCACGGCGGAAGAGATTAAAATCCGCATTGGCTCCGCCTACCCT
>CAZEZK010000016.1:0-447 GCA_964516935.1 uncultured bacterium | reverse complement strand
GATCGAGCGCGATCGCCTCGCGGAACGCGTCGGCGGCCGCGACCAGGTTGCCGGTCTTCCAATCATCAAGCGCATTAACTCTGTAGAGATCCGCGAGTGTCTCGCCGAGCCGATCCAGCAGATCATTGAAAACGTAAAGCTCACTCTCGAGAAGTGCCCACCCGAACTTGCTGCCGACCTCGTCGAGTGCGGCATGATGCTCGCAGGTGGTGGCGCCCTCATGAAGGGTCTCGACAAAGCTCTCATTAAAGAGACAGGCCTTCCCGTTCTCGTCGCGCCAAATCCGCTCCTAGCTGTCTGCCTCGGTACCGGCAAAGCCCTCGAGTACCTCGACAAATTCAAAAAGAAGAAAAGTGCATAATCCCATTCTGCGCGTTTCGCGCCTCTGCGTCCTCTGCGCCTCCTCTTGCGCGAGGGTAGGCGCAGAGGACGCAGAGGCGCGAAATG
>CAZEZK010000015.1:16747-22679 GCA_964516935.1 uncultured bacterium | reverse complement strand
TACACCTGTTGTTGTATTTTTTAATTATCTTTGATTATTATATTTTATACTCTGTTTCGTTGGCATGTCTCTTTAGCGACAAGGGTAAAGAGCCTTTCCAACTGCTCTTGATTTAATCCAAAAAGAGCGCGATTTGTATCAAAATTAAGGCGGAATTCTGCATAGAATCCAGCCAGATTAAAGCGACCCATCTCTTCAAGATAAAATCCAGATACCTGCTCAGGGCTATGCATTTGGAATGACTTTATCAGAGATTTTTGCTGGTCAGAGAGCTCGGTATCGAGATTTTTTGGTGCAGATAGGACGCTCTTTGTCGCTAAGAGACGCTCTAATAGGGATTGTTGACCCAAATATACAAACTCATTTGTTGCGACTGCTTTCGCTGCGGTTATGTCCGGTGCTTGCTTTTGAGCCGCTTTAGAAGTAAGTTTGGCAAGAGCCTCTGGTTCAAGTATGGTTTTTCTCCAGAGTGCGATGAGTTCTGGGGAGAGTTTGTAAGCAATATCGAGCGAAGTCTGCAAATGGTTGATGGAGTGAAGACATTTGTTCTTTGTAGCTACTTCTTTAGTTAATGTCTCCTCAACGCGATCCATTTTATCTGAAAGAGGGGTGTGGGCCAACTCTTCTATTTGGTAGAGATGGTGCTGATATTGCATAAAGCTAAGATATGCGGAGAGCTCTGCTAATTGAGGAGTTGTGTGGGCATTTAAAAATTGCTCCAGATATTGTTGCGCCTCTATTAAGAGCGCAAGTTGAGAGTCAGATAGGGGCTGTAGAATGGGGTATTTAGCCAACTCCTTTATGAGCTGTAGCGGCTCCTTGATCCCGTTCATTGTTAAAGTTAACGCTCCAGCTAGATCGGATGAAAAGATTGTATTATCTACGGTTCGTTTAAAGAGAACCCATTCTGTAGGTCGATCACAAGTGGTCAGATACTGTTCTTGCACTTTTTGGTAGACTGGTTCTATTTCTAAATAGTGCTTTTGTGCCATCTCCTGCGCTTGGGGGTCGTCATTTTGACATTTTGCATAACTCTTGTGCAGCTCGGCGCTTAAGAAGCTCAAGGCCAATTGATAGACCTGAAATGAGAATTGAAGGTTGTTGGAGTTGTTTGTTTTATAATCTCCCCAATCCTTTTCTAGGTTCGATGGAATGAGTGTATCAATGTACCCGAAAAGATCAGTTGTCTGTTCAAAGGCAGGTTCAGATAGAGTGCTCAAACAGATGCGCCCTTCTGCTTCGCTCAGATCTTTGACGATACGAGCTCTTTTTCGCTCGAGTTCAATGGTGGCTTGTTTACTCAATCTAGATGATCCGGGTGTTTCAGCAGCAACCAGATGTTTTTGAGCTAGTATTAGCTGGTCTCGAAGTCTTGAAGCGCGTTGGGTTCCTCCCTCATTTTTTAAGGAGAAATAGGATGAAGGGTCTGTCGTAGTGTCGAGAATTTTCCCGACAATTCCTTTGCATTCACACTGCCACTCATCTCCTGCTTTGTTGAGTCGCAGCCCAATTGAGGGGATCCATACTGAAAGATCTTGCTTGCTGACTAGGATGTCATTTGGATTGAAGCTTTTTAGAAGATACTCTCCAATAGGGTGTGTTGCAGTGGCGTTAAAGAGGTACTCCTTCTGATTTTTGGCTGTGAGGGTCCACTCGAGGTTGGATTGTTTTAGAATGGCTACTAGATCGCCGGCACTATCAAATGCATAGATAGAGCCATGCGCATCCTGCCAGAAATCTCTAATTCCCATGCGGTGGGCAGCCGCGTAGGGTAAGCTCAGCTGCTCTTTGGAGATGAATTGCAAGAACTCTAGCTTTGTTCCGCCGAATTCGGTAGGTAACCGTTTTTGGATGATTGGTTGGTCATTGCTTTCGGTTACCATGACCTGAGGGACTCGCATTTTCCCAGATCCGGTGAGATAACAATAGGCCTTGCTTACAGAGTTGAAAACGTAGGGAAGGGTGTGGATTCCTAAGGAGCGTATATAGGGATGGTTCTGCAATTGCGGGGGAAGGCTCGTCTTCTGCGTGCCATCGTAGTATATAATGCCTAACATTCCATCTATCTGAACTTTGTAACCCAGTGAGGCAAATCCAGGAACATGGGGATCAGCTTCTAGGGGATCAGCCATTCGTTCTTTGAATACCTCTCTCAGAATTTTGTCGGAAAATTTTTCTGTTGGCAGTTGATTGTCTAAGAGTAGAGGGCGAATTTTGGTTTCTAAGTACTGGGGTTGCGCCAACTTCTGTTGCACATCGCTCATAGTGGAGAGCATCATTAGATCTGCATCGTTTGTGGCTATTTTTAAGAAGCCGGCGATCTCCTTTTTGCCTTCGTAGTAGTCCACCTTCAAGGTCTGGTAGGCTATCTTATATTTGAGGAGTCGTGCAAATGTTTCGTCCTTCAGAATGGAGATATGCCTGCTTAGGCGAGTGATTTCGCGCGCATACCCCATGAACCTCTGGTGCACATTTTTTGATACGATCAAAGTTTCGTTAAACTGCTGCACATTGTTGTTCGCTGAAACATCATCCGGTATGGTGGTGAGTAGGCAGTCTTGATAGAAAATTGAGAGAGGGGGCGCTAAGGTCTCTTCATTAAATTGATCGTTGAAGACAGTTTGCTCTGTCAATTTCTGTTGTATAAACAGAACTAGTCCCTGTTGATTTCCCTTGTAGGCGTGGTAGAGGGCGCGGCTGACGATCTCTCTGCCCTGTTCAGATGCGAGATTTTCAGAGAGAGAGAATCGCAGAAGATCAGCTAGTAACTCCTCTCCACTACGGCTGCGCCAGAGGTCTAATACGCGTCGTGTTTCGGGGGTATTTGGTAAGCCAGACTGTTGGAAAGACTTTTGGAGAGTACTCTCTTCGATGCCTTCGAGTCCGATGGAGGATTCTTGGAGTTTCCTTCCAAATTCTGCAAATTGTGATGGTAAGTCGGAGGGCTGATCAGTTCCGACAATCCTGTCCATGATCTTTTTGACGATCTGCGCAGGAAGGTCGCTAAGCGCAGCGATCTGTACAAGGTAGGCGCGTTCTATTTCTGTTAATTGAACTTGCGGACGAGATGAAAAAACCATGTGAAGGAAGGTTCTAAGGATAGATCTTCGCTCTAGGTTCGCTACCTGCTGAAGGTCAAATTGTTTCATGAATATATTCAGGATGTCCTCGGGCACAACTTGCTGCTGTTTAAAGCAGATTTCAGCTACTAGTTCACATTCTGCTAGGATCATTAAGCGAAGATCTCGCAAGCTTACAAATTGCTTATTTCCACTCAACTCCAGGATCCATTGGCAGCGTTCTTCGATGGTGGGGGGAAAGTTTTTCACAATTTTCGCGCGAGCTTCTCGAAGTGCCTGCACAGAATTAGTATATGTTTGCGAACCGTTCATAACTGTCTCATATTGATTCGCATAAGACTTAACGGATTCTTGATGAAACGGAAGCGGTTCTTGTGCAATTAGACTTATGTCAAAGCCGGCATATGGATGAGCTGGA
Source organism: uncultured bacterium (assembly GCA_964516935.1). Classification (GTDB taxonomy): domain Bacteria; phylum Chlamydiota; class Chlamydiia; order Chlamydiales; family SM23-39; genus CAZEZK01. The sequence goes on along the minus strand of CAZEZK010000015.1, from coordinate 19,181 downwards.
GTAGATGTTGCTTTATTCCACTGCGCGATGTTGAGGACCGAACCTTTGCGTTGTCGTAATTGTTTATCCCAAATCGCCTGTTGCATTTTGTCGAGAGCTTCCTCTCGTTGTGAGGAGAGATCTTGAATCTCGATATGCTTAAAGGAGAGAGAGGCCATTAGCCGCGTATGTGTCTTTTCTAGAACCCAAGCAGAAAAGTACTCCGCCATTTTCTTCTCCAGCTCCTCTCGATTGGAGATGGCAAGAATGGCATCTTCTTGTTCTCTTGGCAGGTGGTCAACCCAAACTTGTTGTAGGCCAGTGTACCATTTTTGTAGAGGTTGGGAGATTTCTAAATCTTGTGCAAATTTCTCAAAATCAAAGCCGAGATTCTCGTTGGTTGTCATCACCTGTTTTGTTGGATTGAGGATAGGCTTCGCTTCATTTCCTTCGATCTCTATAAGAAACTCTCGAAGAGAGGGGAGTGAGAGTTTGCATTTCTCTAAGTACTTTTCCTGTATGGAGGTAACAAACTCTGTGGCGAGCGATTCCAGTTTGGTCTCCACGAGGTTCAACTTCGCATTTTGTGGTCTGTTTTTATCTGCGCGCGCATCTTTGTTGGCCAACTTAAGGGGGAGCTGACACTCTGCTTTTTTCTCTAAAGTTAAGCAGATAATCTCTTTCGCAAAGGCATCTTGACGTTCTAAATCCCTCTGCTGACATGTTTGGATTGTCTCAATCCAAGGAAAGCTCGCGTTGTGAATAGCATCTATATTTTCTTTTTCATTCGTTAAGGTCGAAAGAGAGAGTTGGACAGCACGGAGATAGGCGGTTTTTTGGGGGAGAGGGATATTTGCGATCACCCGTTTTTCAAGTGCATGAAGCTCTTTGGTAAAGGTTAAGATATTGGATAAAAGATTTTCCTGATCAAATGCCGCTTCTATGGTAGGAGGAATGTCATTAAACTGTCCTTGTAGTTCACTTAGCTCTATATCAGTATCAAGCGGTATGCTAGAGAGTCGCTCAAGAGTCGCCTCTATTCTCTTTACTAAGAGCGTATACACGGACTTTAATTCGTTATGTCTGATGTTTTGGATGTCTGGAATGTTTTTGCTTTCGTTGTATACAGTCTGTCTATCAGCTGTTACTAGATCGTATTGCTCTGTCAGGTATTTTTGTTCCAACATCAATAGTCGGGTTGCAAAGCTCGGTTGCTGTAGCTCAGATTGGTTGTTGTTACCTATTTCTTGGATTTGCTCGTTAAGCGCCTCTGTTCGCTCCTCCAAATACCTAATCCTTGATTTAGGAAAATATGTTTCTAATAGTTCCTCTATATTCGGTAGCGTCTTTAACTTCGTGGATAGATCTTCCAAAATCGCTTCTTCCGTTTGATGCGCACTTTTTATTGCTTGCTGGTGAACAACATCCATTTTTTGGAGTGCTCGCGTGCGCAGGGGGCTATCTGGCATCAGATGAATGGCTTTTTCTACATCTTCTCTCTTCAACATATTGGGATGGTTGAGAATCGTGGCAAGGTCTGCTGTAGAGGAAGGAACGGGCAGCTCGTTTGTCATTTTTCGCTCTGCGCGAAATTCTTTTACAAAAGCCTCAATAATTTCTGGTAGGTGTAGATTGGGAAATTTATTTTTGAACTCAGTTGTGATTTTTAAGATCCTCTCTTCGATCTTTCCATAAGCAGTTTCTGAGAGATTCCCATCAGCTAGTTTTGCGAGGAGGGAGTCGAGCTCTTTCAGCTCCTCTGTGCAAACCAATGTCGGGTTTTGGGCGACCCAGGCGTGGCACATCTCTTTTTTCTCATCGTGAGAGAGCTTGCGTCCCTTTTCAGTAAAGAGTGGTTTAACGAGCGGCGTTGTCTTCCTTGAGAGAGCTTGATTAAAGAGATCTACCCTTTTATGGAGAAGTTCCGACTGGGTGGGCCAAAACTTCTTTCGAACGGCCATAGGTGTTTTTGCGATAGTTAGAATAACGACTTTCCCGGCCAATGCAGCGTACCGCACTAGATTTACCAATCCCTTCAGTAAAGCGACGAGGCAGTAGAGCGCGATTTCCGCTACTTGTGCAACTTTGCGTACCACAGCATAGATTACCCTATTGACCCTAGCAGTAGCCCCCTGATTTGCTTCCAGTTCGAGATCTGTGTAATCATCGTAGTTTGAAAACAGCTGGTCTAGTTTAGGAATGTCTAGAAGATGAAAGGTGTGGGTAATAGGAGTATGTGACATATGCTATGTTCCAATAATAAGTTTTACGGGCATGCTTTATTTTAAACGTGTAAAAATCGACCTAACTTAACAATATGTTAATAACATTATTAATTGTCATCAATAGTTAAAATATTTGTATAGATTTTTCTGCGCTTGGAAGGCCCGCCCTTCAGGGGGACATGATAGTGGATTTGGTGGATTTTAATCACTCTTTGAAAATTTTTATATAT
>CAZEZK010000015.1:13732-16737 GCA_964516935.1 uncultured bacterium | reverse complement strand
AAACCTTATACAATGAATTTGCATTAATTTTTTGAATTCCGTTAAACTGCTTCACATGAAAAAAAGATGGGCGGTTCTCTTCTGTCTGATAGCTGCTTTGCAAGGGATGGCCTATATACCAAAAAAGCAGACGCCGGCGCCATTTGCGCTATTCACGGTCCCAAAATCGGGCTCGCACTTGGTGATCAAGACTCTCTATTTTATGACCGGTTTTACCCCATACTGGCATCGTGAGGTGCCCGATTCAGCTCAGGTCTACCTAGAGGAGAAGTTTCCCTATACTCATCTATGTCTTACTCAGGAGCTTCGTGACTATTACTCTCAAACCCCTTTTATTAGGCAGATCTTGGCTGTGAGGGATCTGCGTGACGTCTGTGTATCGATCGTCTATCAGATCTTGAAGGGGAGATGGCCGAGATTTGGCAACCATTCAGAGAGGTTAGCTGCGTTTAAAGAGCTCTCCTTTCATGACCAGCTGCTCTATGTGATCAATGAGGAGTATACACCGGTTCCTCCGGAATTTCTGCAGGTCGCAATCAGAAAGGTCTCTGAGGAGGCAGTGCTCTATGCGAATAATTCAGATATGTTTGTCTGTCGATTCGAGGATCTGGTTGGAGAAGCTGGGGGTGGAAGTGCCAAAGCGCAGAGAGAGACCCTGCGTAGATTAACGGATTATCTAGACATTTCTTTAACCAACCCGGAGATTAAAGAGATCGCTGAGAACCTCTTTGGCAATGAAGAGAACCCGTTCAACCAAGATGAGATCCCCAAATTCCAGAGCACCTTCCGAAGCGGACAGATCGGCGGATGGCGCGACGTCTTTGAGGAGGACCACAAGCGGGCATTTAAAAAGCGGCTAGGAGCCGCTCTTATCGCTCTTGGGTATGAGCAGAATAACAGCTGGTAGTATCGTGCCAGCTGCCGTTCCAGTAGTGGACCGCCGCAGTCTCTGGGGTGATGTGGGCGAGCAGCGCTTCGCGACTTGCAGCGGTTCTGACCTCTGGCTCAGAGAAGGGGTAGAAGAATGTGCAGGGGAGGTACATATTTCTATATCTATATTCTCTGCGCGTCTTTTGGAGCTGTGCCTGCTCATAGGCTAGGATTGTCTTGGAAAGATAGTCTGGCCCTGTCTGTTCCACAGCTGTTTGATGGCTATGTGCGACTCTATTGTCTGCTAGATGGGTTACCATCTGCTTAATCAGGGGATGCGAAGGCGAAGAGCCGATGAGGGCGTTACAGATTTTATATGTGCCGCCTATGGTGCCGTGAGTGAGTGGTTCAAAGCCGATATAGAAATCGAAGTAGCGGTGCAGCTCATCAAAGATCTCGGGGCGGATGCATTCAAAGTCGGTGTCTGCATAGATGCCACCATATTGGAGTAGCAGTTCCAATCGTAGAATGTCGGACTTCTCTCCATAGTTTGTCGCCTGATCGTAGAGTTCTTGATTGTGGAGAGTGAGCTCTTTTACATCGCTATCGGTCCAGAGTTTGTATTCCCATCCGCGCCAGGCCATCCAGGTGCGCATCCAGTCGTAGTATTTGGGAGGTACTGCGCTTCCTAGCCAGATCTGGTGCACGATTCGGGGGATGCGGTAGAGGTATGATGGCTCTCGTGTGTGGAGAACGTTGCGTGCGTAGAGGTGACGATAGATATTCAAGTTCTTTGTGCTTGAAAAGTCATCGAGCCGCTCTTTGCTGATAAAATTGGTTTCAAAATTTCGCAGATCCCTTCCCTCTCGCAGAAGGGATACAGTAAAGTCGGGATAGGCGAAATCGGCGCACAAGAGGCCAATCTGAAAGAGGGATGCAAAAAATAGGCGTTTAGGCATGAGAATCTCCAATTTTAGACACTGTAGAATGATTTATTGAATGAATCTTGTAAAGCGTTGATGAAGCCAAACAGAAAATTGTGCGCGGATGAGACTGGCTCTGGTGTACTTAAGCAAAAGGCCTGGAAAAATTGGAGTCAAATGTGGCAATCTTTGGGGCTATCGGAGGTTCTCTATGCGTCAAATGCACCCAAGAGGATTGATTCAAAGCCTCGGGGTTGGATTACCGCTAATGGGGGTAGTATTGAGTTTAATACAACCCTCATTCTCTCTTTTTGGTGAGGGTAAACCGCTTTTGGTTGATATCCAAACGATCAATCCAAATATCTGCATCGATCTAAAATATGCGACAGCCGATAACTTTACTGGTCAAGTGATCTATGGATTCAACCAGTGTTTCGTGCTTGAGTCAGTCGCTAAGGCGCTGAACGAAGTGCAACAGGAGCTTGAGTCGCTTGGGTTGGGGCTGAAAGTGTGGGACGGCTACCGCCCCCTCGCCGCACAGTGGAAGTTCTGGGAAATTTGTCCCGATCCGCGCTATGTGGCTGATCCGCGAGAGGGAGGCCGCCATACAAGAGGTACTGCCGTTGACGCTACGCTCGTTGATGCAAAGGGTCAGGAGCTTGTCATGCCCACCGGGTTTGACGACTTTTCAGAGAAGGCTCACTGCCATTATAAGGGCGCCTCCGAAGAGGCAACTCGTAACCGAGATTTGTTACGTAGTGTAATGGAAAAGCATGGATTCGACACTCCCCCGCCAGAGTGGGCAACAGAGTGGTGGCATTTTGATTTTAAGGGATGGCGAGATCAGCCGGTTTGTGTATAAAACTAAATATCACAAATGATATTATTTCTGATATTTGGTATAACCGGCTCGTCTATTTTATTTTTAAACTATGAACTTACTCCCTAAGAATTCTAACGACTGTCCTTTCCTGATCTTAGCTCCTATGGAGGGGGTAGGGGACCGTTGTTTTCGGCGGGCAATCGCTACGATCGGAGGGTTCGATGAGGCGGTACGGGACTTCCTTCGAGTTCCGAAGAACGCTCATGTTCAGAGCCTTGCTGTCGAATATGACGCCCAGGAGCTAGCTCCTATCCGACTAGCTGCGCAGCTGATGGGCTCAGACCCAGAGCTGATGGCAGCGATGGCTCAGGAGATGGAGAAGCGGGGTG
>CAZEZK010000015.1:267-13722 GCA_964516935.1 uncultured bacterium | reverse complement strand
CCCTCGAATTGACCTCAACTGTGGGTGCCCCTCCAACACAGTGACAGGAAGGGGCGCAGGTTCTAGCCTGCTTAAAGAGCCGCAACATCTTCATAAGATCGCCAAGGCGATGGTTCAGGCGGTGTCGATTCCTGTGACCCTCAAGATGCGCTCAGGCTATGAAGATATCTCCCTATTCAAAGAAAACCTACTAGCTGCTCAAGAGAGCGGCGTTCATTACATTACCCTTCACCCCAGAACGAAGGTCGATGGCTATGGCCCTCCAGCTCGCTGGGATCTGATCGCAGAGGCGAAGTCAATCCTCAAGATCCCTCTTGTAGGCAATGGAGATATCCTTAACGTAGGTCATGCCCTTGCTATGCTTAAGCAGACCTCCTGTGATGCCCTGATGATTGGCAGGGGGAGCGTGATCAACCCCTTTATATTTCATGAAATCAAGGCTCATTTCTCTGGAGAACTCTATCAGCCGCAGTGGGAAGATCTGCTGCGCTACTTTGCAACCTATATTGCCGAAATGGAGGAGAGGACGCCGATGCGCACAAAGATCAATAAGTTAAAGCAGCTGATGGGTTTTCTATTTAAAGCAAACGCGAGCCTTCTAGAAAAGCGGATGACGATTCTCACATCACAACACCCAGATCCCGATTCGTTTTTGGAGTTTGCACTACCGCTTCTCCGCTCGGGAGAACAATTGCTCAGATAAGTGATCGGTTGACAAAAATATAATTCAGCTCAAAATACACATCCATATGGATGTTCTATTTCTCTCTCGGATCCAGTTTGCGCTGAACAGCGCATGCCACTTCATCTACCCTCCGATTAGCATTGGTTTAGGGCTGATGTTAGTCGTCATGGAGGGACTCTACCTCAAGACGAAAAACCCCAAGTACAAAGAGATGACCGATTTTTGGATCAAGATCTTTGCGTTGACTTTTGCTTTGGGCGTGGCGACGGGGATCGTTCAGGTTTTTGCCTTCGGAACAAATTGGGCTCGTTACTCGCGCTTTGTAGGGGACGTTTTTGGAAGCGCCTTGGCATCTGAGGGGGTATTTGCCTTTTTTCTGGAGTCGGGCTTTTTGGGAGTTCTGCTCTTTGGTTGGAATCGCGTTAGACCTAAGATCCACTATTTCGCAACCATCATGGTAGCTTTTGGGGCTCACTTTAGCGCGGTCTGGATCCTTGTGGCCAATTCTTGGATGCAGACGCCGGCAGGCTATCGCATAGACACCTCAATGGGCGCTCCTCGCGCTGTGGTTACCAATTTCTGGGAGATGGTCTTTAACCCCTCTTCGGTGGATCGCATCTGCCATGTGATTCTCGGCTGTTGGCTCACAGGTGCTTTCTTCGTTATCAGCGTCGGCGCCTACTATATGCTGCGCAAGCGCCATGAAGCTGTCTCTCGATCTATGTTGAAGATCGGTCTCTGTGTCGCAGTTGTCGCTCTAGCCCTCCAGCTGGTCTCTGGTGATAGCAGTGCTCGCGTTGTAGCGAAGTACCAGCCAGAAAAATTGGCTGCGTTAGAAGGGCTCTACCAGACAGTGCCCTCAACGCCGATTTCTGTCATAGGATGGGTTGATACGGAGAAAGAGCAGGTTCACTCACTCCAGATTCCAGGGCTATTGAGTTTCATGACCTACCGGAACTTCTCTACTCCAGTACCAGGATTGGATCAAGTGCCACGAGATGAGTGGCCCAATGTCAGCCTTGTTTTCCAAGCCTATCATGTGATGGTTATTATGTGGGCACTCATGGCTCTGCTTGCCTTTTTAGCCTGTGTACAGTGGCGCCGACGCCGCCTCGATCAGAGCCGCAAACTCCTCTGGGCGCTGATCTGTTCGGTTGCTTTTCCTCATATCGCTCTTCAGACTGGCTGGATTTGCACTGAAGTGGGACGACAGCCATGGACGGTTTATAAACTCTTACGCACAGCGGACTCGGTATCTACTGTGATCGACAAAGGTCAGGTGATCGGCTCTCTCATTATGTTCACTCTAACCTATGCTCTGCTCTTCGCGCTATTCATCTTTCTGCTCGATAGGAAGATTAAGCACGGTCCAGAATTTCATCCGGTAGAGGGAGAGTCTGTCTATCGCAACCCCTATGCAACAAAGGAATAGATCATGGAACAGCTCCCTTGGGAAGCTCTCTGGTATTGTGTACTTGTTACCGCAGTTCTCGCTTACACTGTTTTAGACGGGTTCGATCTTGGAGTGGGAGCTCTTCACCTCTTCTCGCGTACCGATGAGCAGCGTCGTCTCTTTCTTAACTCGATTGGCCCCTTCTGGGACGGTAACGAAGTCTGGATTGTTATTATTTTAGGAGGCCTTTTTGCAGGATTCCCTGACGTCTATGCGACCGTTCTGTCAGGTTTCTATACGCTGATGATGGTTCTTATCGCTGGACTGATGTTCCGCGCTGTTGCGATTGAGTTTCGCAGCAAACGTCCTTCTAAAGGGTGGCGCTCGCTCTGGGACACTGTTTTTGCGGTATCTAGCGTGGCGGTGGCTCTTACAGTCGGAATCATTTTGGGCAATCTTGTCACAGGCGTATCGATTAACGGCTCGCAAGACTATGTCGGTGTCTTCTCTGACCTCTTCCGTCCCTACCCGATCCTTGTTGGGATCACAGCTGTCACCTTATTGGCAATGCACGGCTCTATCTACCTATTGATGAAGCTGGAAGGGGACGCGCTCGCCATGGTTCGTCACTGGATGCCCCGTACGATTATCCTTTTTCTCTTTTTCTATGGGATAACTACTGTAGCGACACTTATCCATATCCCTCGCATGACGCAGCCTTTCGTAGATCATCCCCTACTGGCTATCTTTCCAGTTCTCTCTCTGATTGCGATCTTGAATGTGCCAATTCAGGCGCAAAAAGAGCGTTATGGTTGGGCGTTTCTCTCCTCTTGCGCGAGTATCTCTCTGCTCCTGGTACTCTTTGCGATCGGCACCTTTCCCACGATCGTCTACTCTACGCTCGACCCTACAGTCAATAGCCTGACGATCTACAATACCGCCTCAACACATAAGACACTGCAGATCCTGATGCTGATTGTGCTGCTCGGCGTGCCAATGGTGCTTGCCTATACAGCATGGATCTACCGCATGCTGCGCGGTAAGGTGCAGCTAGACCATATGAGTTACTGAGAGCCTATTTGAGGTTGTTTGTGTATAAAACTTTTGGATCCCGCAAAATGGCTCCTTTGGGGCATGTTGCGGGTTTAAGAGGCGTTATGGGAGTAGAGGTTCTTTTGGGAATCCGACGACTGCTTGGTAGCAGAGGATAAGGTGCTCTACTCCGTTGATGGCGCGGTGCGGTTTTGCTTCTTCGGGTAGGCGATAGTAGGAGGCGATCTGGTCTTTTGAGAAGCCAATTTCCCAAGGGAGAAGTGAGCCGCCGCGCTGTTTCGCCCGTTCAAGGGCTACGGCCCAGTGCATCGAAGCGAGGTCGAGCCAGTGGTAGGGCCAGCGCAGCTGCTCCTGTAGCTCCACTGGAATCAGCTGAGAGAAGAAGGCGCGATCAAAAGAGGGGTTTTGGCAGATAAAGACAGCTTCTTTGCGGCGGATTTGCCAGCGTTGAAACGATTCGAGGATATCCTTTTCGACCTGCTTTAGAGGGATGCCTTCTGCGACGCGCTCCCAAGTGAATCCATTGACTTTGAGGCTATTCGGATCGCTGCGGCCCCAATCTTCTTCGGATTGTTGCACAGCAGTTTCGTAACTCTCTCTGATCTCTCCTGTTTCAAGATCGAGAATTTTATAGGCAATCTCCAATACACGATGTGTTCGGGGATTGAGTCCGTTGGTCTCCGTATCTAAGAAGATCCCGAGCATAAGAACAGATCGTGCCGAGTGCGACAACTTTTTGCAAGTGAAATCAATCGCGGGGCTTTGAGTCAATTAAATATTTTAAGATTATGTTGTTCAACTCACTTGCGCAGAGCGTGTTGCAAGTTACTAAAGTCTATTTTGAATCTAAAGGCTAAATAGGGTATAATCTCCCTGCAGATATGGCACTTCCTCCGCAGAAATTTAGAGAAGTTGTAGTTCAGATGCTCTTTGCTCGAGCCTTTTTCGTGGCAGAGGAGAGCGATCTGCTACCCTATTTCATGGAGGAGCATCAGGCGACTAAGAAAGCGATGGGAGACGCTCTCCGCCGCACCCAAGAGGTTGAATCTCATATCGAAGAGCTCGATCAGAAAATCGGTCCAGCCTCCACTGCCTTTTCGTTAGAGCGGATTGGTAAAGTGGAGCTCAGTATCCTCCGTTTAGGGATCTATGAACTGCTATATGACAAGGAAGTGCCCCCAAAAGTCGTCCTTGCCGAGGCTGTTCGCCTATGCCGCAAATATGGTACTCCAGGCAGCGCCCACTTCGTAAATGCCGTTTTAGATAGAATCTACAAACAAGATGCAGCGCCGACTGAGTGAGTTCTCTACCTTTGGAATCGGGGGGCCGATTCGCCATCTTTTTGAAGCCGATTCCATTGATCTCATTAAAGAAGCCTTCTCCTTTGCGGCAAGAGAGAGACTTCCCATTCTTGTCGTAGGTAAAGGGTCCAACTGCCTATTTTCCGATCAGGGATTTGATGGCGTTGTCCTCGTCAATCGCATCGACTTTTGCACTTTTTCTGATCCACTTGTTGAAGTGGGAGGCGGTTACCCTTTCTCCCTGCTCGGCGCCCAAGCTGCAAAGCGAGACCTCTCTGGCCTTGAGTTTGCCTCAGGCATCCCCGCGAGCGTTGGCGGTGCGGTCTTTATGAATGCCGGTGCCAACGGTCAAGAGACTGCCACTACGCTCCATTCCGTCCGCTTTATCAACGCCGATGGCACTGATAAAATCTTTCAGGCTAAAGATCTTCATTTTTCTTATCGTCACTCACCCTTTCAGTCGATGTCTGGCTGCATCGTTTCGGCTACCTTTGCACTTACTCAAGATGCATCGGCCAGAAGGCGCCAGCTAATGCTGCTTACCCACCGCCTCAAGACGCAGCCTGGCAAAGAGAAGAGCGCTGGTTGCGTTTTCCGCAACCCCTCAACAGGGCTCTCTGCCGGCGCCCTCATTGACCGCTGCCAACTCAAAGGTCAACGCATCGGTGGGGCTAAGGTCTCTGAGATCCACGCCAATTTCATTGTAAATGATGCCGCAGCGACCTGTGCCGATGTGCGCGCCCTTATTGCTCATGTGCAGAAAACCGTGCAGGAACAGACGGGGGTGTGGCTTGAGCCAGAAGTCCGAATTATATGATCTCCATTGTCACAGCACCTGCTCCGATGGAACAAAGCCCCCCGGGGAGCTACTCCACCTTGCTAAAAAGGCGGGCTTAACCGGACTGTCAATCACAGATCACGACACGCTTGACGCCTACACTCCGGAGTTCTTCAAAGAGGCAGAGGAACTTGGGATTCGCATTCTTGTCGGTATCGAGTGCTCTTCAGAATATAAAGGGGAGTCGGTTCATATTTTGGGTTACCGGCTCGATCTTCAGTCACCCGCAACACAAGATCTGCTCACAGCGCTTTCTAACGCCCGTAACAAGCGCAATCAGCTACTCGTCGACCGGCTCAAACGCGCCGGCATCGATTGTAGTAGCCTCTTCACTGAAGAGAAGTTGATAGGTCGTCCTCACATCGCTAAATGGCTCATCCAGCAAGGATACACCTCCTCGATCCGAGAGGGGTTCGACCGTTATCTCAAAGAGGAGCTAGGATCCTTCCTCACTTCGATCCAGGTGATCGAGGCGATTCGCCTTGCCGGCGGCAAGGCTATACTAGCCCACCCTCATATCGTGAAACATGCCGGTTCTCTCCTTCAGTTGCCTTTCGATGGCCTAGAGTGCCACTATGGTCGCGCCACCCATAAGCAGAACAAGCCCTGGATCAAGGTTGCTAGAGCCAAGGGGTGGATCATCACAGGCGGATCTGACTACCATGGATCCAACACCCCCCATCTCTCTTTAGGCTGTACCTGGGTCGATAGCGAAAGCTGTTCTGCTTTATTTGGTATTAATCCAGACTAGAGTTGGTGAACGCGGTCGCTCAAAGCGAATGCGCTCTGCTTTCCAGCCCACAAGTTTCTCTGCCCACTCCCACACTGCATCCTCTTCTGCCTGCCCGCCGGGATGTCCTGAATAGCAAATAATTGAGAGTGCACCATCGGGGGCTAGACAGCGAAGAGATGCTTCTAGGCTGCGTAGGGTGGTTGTTTTGAGGGTTGTGATGGTCTTGTCACCGCCGGGGAGGTAGCCGAGGTTATAGATGATGAGGCGCGGAGGGAAGGGGAGGGGAACCTGGTCGATCTCTTCATGGGAACGGAGATGGAGGGTTACGTGAGGCTGCTCTTTTAACCGCTCGCGGGAACGCTGGAGGGCGACTTCTTGGATATCGAATCCGACTACGTAGCCATTTGGGACCAGCTGACTCAGGAGAAGGGTGTCTTTCCCATTGCCAGAGGTGGCATCGACGACCCCGTCAGTGGGGTGCAACCAGGATTTCCAGCGGGTATGCGCTTCAATTACTCCTTCTGTAAGCATCGGAGAGCCTCCTGCTTCATGCGGGCGTGAAGGTGCGCTAAACCATTGGAGCGGCCAGGGGATAGTGTGCCTAGGATGCCGATTTTTTGCAGGAAAAGCGGGGGGGTGGTTAGGATCTCTTCAGGGGTTGCTCCGCTGTAAATAGAGATAAGTAGGGCTGCCAGACCGGCAGAAATGAGTGCCTCGGAATAGGCCCAAAAAAATAGTTTGCCATTTTCGTAGTGGCTGCGGAGATAGAGGATACTTTGACAGCCGGGGATAAGATTCGAATCGACCTTCCAAGCTGGGTTAAATGGCGCGAGGTGACGCCCTACTTCCATTATCGCAGCATAGCGCGCTTCGCTGGTTGTGTAGGCGGTAAAGCGCTTTTCTAGCTCTGCAATTTTTTCTTGAATCGTTCCTGACATAGGCATAGTTTGCCTGGTATCCATTCTCATAGACAAGAGGGAACTTTTATCCATCTAGCAAGATGCTTATTTTCAGTGAGTTGTAAAAGTGATTGCCAGGTAAATCCGTAGCCGGTTATAAATATGCACTTTACGGGTGATATTAGATGAAAGTAAAAGCATCGATTAAAGCAGACCCTTCAAAGGGCGACATCGTCGTGCGTCGACAAGGCCGCGTCTATGTGTTAAATAAAAAGGACCCAAACCGGAATCACCGGCAAAAGGGCCCAGCTAGGAAGAAATAGAGGACTCATGGCAAAAGCATCGTCTGTTGCAAGACAGAAGAAACGACTCAAGCTCGTGGATCAGAAACGAGCAAAGCGGGATCAGCTGAAAAAGGTGATCTGGGATATGGCAAGCAGTGATGAAGAGCGCATGGTTGCTGTGGAAGCACTCAATAAGCTACCAAAAAATTCTTCAAAAATTCGCCTCCGCAATCGCTGTCAGTTGACTGGCCGTAGTCGAGGTTTTCTCCGTCAGTTCAAGCTATCTCGTCTCTGCTTTCGGGAAATGGCCTCTCAAGGTCTAATCCCTGGCGTCGTTAAAGCTAGCTGGTAATTGCACGAAATCTGAGATTCTGTATAAGGGGTGTAAGAGCACCCCTTTATGAATTCACAGGTCGTCTACAATCTAGCTCGCGTTAAGGAACTTCTTCCTCCTTCTTTAGACGCACCTCATAATTACCATCTCTATTTCAATCGAGTTACTGGCGAAATGCATTTTGCAGATCGACAGCCCTTATCCAGAGCGTGGAGACCAGCTCAGTTAGTTATTCGTTCAGAGAGACATCATACCTCCTTTAGCCTGAATGAAGAGAATGGAGAGGTTCTTTCGCGCACTGGAGTCCGGGTGGCTGCCTGGAAAGTTGCTTGTGAGATGCTGGGTGTTCTAAACACCCTCGGAGTTGTCCCAGAGGAGTCGCTCGTTAAGCAGCCTTCTCTAGAAGAGTTCAAGCAGTGGGCTGGGGGGATTGACCGGATCGTGGCAGAGCGCAAGCTGGAACATCGACCTGTCGGCTCCTATCTGATCCGTGAGGGGGATCCTCTCGCAGAAGAGTTTGCCCGTAGATTGAGTGAAGAGAACAACTTCTTAGTGAACCTCTATATCGTGACCTATGTCGCTGAGGAAAAGAAGATAGTCGATACCTGTATCCTACAGACAGCCCGTGGTTGGACAGTCTATCAAGATGATCCCGACCTTAATAAACATTATCACTTCTATCCAACGACGAAGCAGCTGCTGACGCACCTGCCAATCCGGATCTGATTTGTTCAGCGAGATCTCTCCCTAATAGTGCATGGTAGAGCAGCCCTCGTGAACCCAATCCCGCAAGCGCCCACTGGTTATGGGCCAACTTAGCAATGATCGGTCGATAGCCGACTTGGGGGGCGGCGCGCACCCCCATACGCAGCTCAATAGCCTCCCACTCTTTCGCAGGAGGATAGAAGAGTCCTATCTTATCTCGTAGTTCAGCGGCCTTTTCCGGCACCATCATCGCAGTAGGCGGCTCATAGGTCGCGCCGAACTGTACCACTCCAGGAACCTCAGTTGCGCTAATATGGCCGTGGGAGGCAATCGTTAGGGGGAGGTCGCCTCGGCAGAGGAGAATATGGCCCTGGACCAGTTTGAGTGGCAGTCGATCGATGAGCTGTGCCCCTGTAGCAAAGACAACTGCATCGTAAGACTCTAGCCCGCTAGCTGCTTCCGGAACTAGTTGTGCTCCATGAGCTGCACAGGCCTGCCAGAGCCCCTGAAGGTAGAGGCGCGAGAAGATCGCCATTCCAGAGGGGATCCAGAGAGCTGGTGCCTTGACGGCTAATGGAGCGACCCTCTGGACCTGATCAGCTTCCCACCACTCTGCGCGGGGGTCCTTTTTGGCTCGGAGGAGGAAATCCTCCTTTTGTTGGGGCGTGAGAGCCAATCGCAGGACCCCTCTCCGATCAGCGACAGGGCGTCCTAGTTGCGCCTCTGCTACAGCGATCAGCTCTAGGGTAGCAGCCATCCCTTCTGTCGATCGCCATGATGATAGGGCGAGACGACCTGGAAATGGGTGGAGCAGAGGAGCGGAGATCGAGCCAGAGGTGCCCCCTCCGACGCCGAGAGGGTCAAAGAGGGTGATCTGGGCGGAGAGTTGAAGGAGATGCCATGTAACGGAGAGGCCGGCTAGACCGGCGCCGATGATTGCAATGCGCATGAGATGGTATTATACACAAACAAATGGTTTTTTGCGCGGCTCAAAGAATCAAATATTCAGGTTGTTTGTGTATGCCGTCTCTTAAAGACTCTTGGAGCAAGATTAATGCTTCATTCATATCTGGCCTTAAATATGGATTCTCAATCAACAACATGGAGATGCGGTATTTCCATTCCTGGGTAAGCAGTGGATCGTCTGATATGATTTTATTGATCTCAGTTTGCGTCATCTCGGAAGTGAAGGGAACCGTTAAAGAGTTGTGCTGCATGCACCATAGGATGGCTCCAATAGACCAGACGTGGGTTTTGTTAGGATATATGATCGCATGGCGACGATATTCAGGAGGAGACCAAGCTGTGACTGGGGAGATGATCGGTGAGGTTTGATCATCGGAGAAATATTCCATCCCTCCGATCAAAAGAGCACCCTTTTCATCGATAAAAATTGTGTTGGGATTGAGATAGTTATTAGTTCCAACCCGTAAAGCAGGATGCATTAAGAGTGTAGTGGCGAAGCATATTTGCGTCTGATCATCTAAGGGTTGTGTGCCGGCAAGAAGCTCGTTCATGGTCGGGTAAGAGCGGTAAAAGGTCACGTTTTTTAATCGCTTGTGAAAGCTGATATAATTTACGGTGAGAAG
The DNA here is from genome assembly GCA_964516935.1 of uncultured bacterium. Lineage (GTDB taxonomy): Bacteria > Chlamydiota > Chlamydiia > Chlamydiales > SM23-39 > CAZEZK01. The sequence continues at coordinate 3,908 of CAZEZK010000015.1, read as the reverse complement.
TGGCTCCGCTACATATGTATACTTCGTATAGAACTGTTTGACTTTTGCGCTAATACGTAAGAGCTGTTCTTTCGCATTTGTCAAAACCGTCTTGGAGGAGAAATTCTCAGGGAGAATGACATGCTCAACGCGTGTCAGAGGAGTGTCATCAAGTAGAGAGTTACCAAAAACAACGGCTTCATCACAGGCGTAGATATTTCGAGGTAACTCTAGATAGTCGAGCTTAGATAGATGCAAAGCTTTGCATTCGCGTTGTTCTGCGAAAGATTGTAGCGTCTCCGTTAATCGTGAACAGTTCAAGAATAGGTCGTTATTCTTTATGATTTTATAGAGAATGATCTGCATGAGATCATAAGTTTTCGAGGCCTCGACGATAAGCCGTTCGGAGACTTTGAACGTCTCCTTGAGGAGCGTAACCTCTATCCAGATCAAAATCTGTTCTCCAGAGGGAGTCATCACAGTAAATGGCAGATAGCCATTGGATTCCTCCAAAATAATAGGTAATTCTGTCTGCAGATTCTCCATCTGGAGTTGCAAACGACTGTTTTCAATGGTTGCGGTGGGATATTTATGAGGGATCAGCGACGTCATAACGAGCTGACAGTATATGACAGCTCGTATTGGTTGACAATTTGTAGATTAGCGTTGAGCCTTCCATATTATATAATTTGCAGTTCGAAGCGCTTGATTATCAAAAGTTTCTGAGGTGTCGATGGGGGCCGCGTTGGAACGATAGGAGTGTAACACTTCAATTACCTTTGATGGGATACCGCCTTCTTCGCTAAAACGTTCTGCCAATAGCTGCCTGACCTTTATCTTTAGTAAATCAAGGGGAGGGGGAGTTAGGAGCTCTTTCGCAATTGACTGCGCGAAATCATTCAGAGTTTGATTTGCGTCAAAGGGGATTTGTTCAAATGAGTATTGCTCTAGGGCGCTTTTTACCGCCGAGGAGATCTCTATATTCTTTTTTGCAAAGTGCTGCTCTAAGATCCTTCTCGTTTTGTCTCGGATAATGGTTGGCGCAGGTCGAAGAATTTGGTCAGCCACTTGAGATGCTGTTTGGGGTGGCGCAGTTCGCAACCATGCAACAACCTTTGGAATCCTTGCTTCGCAGTTAGATTTCCAAGAAGCGTGAAACGGTGAGAGGTTGGATCCAAATCGATCGTTAATTAACTGTTGGAGTAGATTTGGTATTTCATCAATCCTCGGAAGGAACATTTCGAAAATCTCTGTATCATCTAATTTATTGTTTACTGGTGACATTATTACTCCTTAATTTCTTGATGTAGTTAAAAAACTCTGATTACGTCGGATTTTTGCAAAAATATAAAATTTAAAAAGTTTCGTCTGGCCCTAAAATGTTGTTTGCTACAACGAACACAAGAACAAGGCGATGAACAAGTTTCTCGAAATTATATCACGCAGCATTCACTAAATTCAATGAACTTTTTTCAGATCTTGATGTTTTCTATTTTAATAATAAATTTAAAAGACTTTCGAAATCGTTGTTCTCGAACACTGGTAGTGCAGTCTCCTGATCGAGCTTTGCGAGTTTGATGAAGTCTAAGACATATTGTGTAAAATAGGGCCGTGTAGAAAAGCCATTCAGGTAGAATGTAGCATATTCTTGGAACTTATTTTTATTCAGTGCGAATATTTTTTTTGCTGTCTCTTTGTGTGTTTCGTCAAAGGCTACCACTAAAAGATTTAAAAAATGTTTTTCAATAGCGCCTTCGTTAATAACATTAAAGTTCTTGAGGAAAGCAGCTGTAAGCTTGCCAATGCAAAGAAAACCTATGGGTTTATCTGTGGGCATCATCTGTATGATCTCATCGTACTTTTGATATTCTTCTTTTGATATGCTCTCCGGCTCTCTCAGCGTTGGTTCAATAGAAGATTCAGTAGGGAGAAACTCACATTTTAAACTCTCTTTAGAAGAGCTCTCGCTCTCGCTCTTCATAGACATCGTCTCTACCTCATTTTTTAGATCTATCGACTCTTCTGCGAACAACAAATTCCGGATGGCCGAGCAGATATGGAGTAGGAACTTACCGATAATCGAAAAGATGCTCTTGGGTTCCTCGACGATACATGGGACTTCATTGTCTATCTCTTCCTGCTCGATAGTAAAATAGTATTCGAATTTGAAGGCTGCAAGCGGCGCATTCAGATCTTCTTCGTAATTGACTGCGAATCGATTCGGGAGGAAAATCGGCTGCTCTTCCTGGGGTTCTGGAAGCTGTTCTTTATTAATAGATGTAAGAAATTCATTAAACTTCTGATTTGTTTTTCCAACTTCTTGCGAACAATAGTTAATAAGATCGTTAAAAATGGAGTTTTTGTTAGTTTTGTCTGAATTAATTATCATATGTTTTATATTATATAGAAACGTTAATATTTATTAAATATATTTATATTTTTAATTTAAATCTGAGCCAGAATAGCCAGAGCCGCGAGGGGAGCAGTTTCTGCTCTTAAAATATTTTTATTTAACTTTACTCCGACGGCCCCCTTGTCTTCTAGAGTGGCAATCTCCTCTTTGGTGAACCCCTCTTCGGGACCTGTGGCAAAGAGAAGGGGGAGTTTAGGATTGGCTTGGAGTAGGAGGGTGGCAGAGGGGCGGGTATCTCCAAAATAAATTGTATATACCTCTCGTGATTCAAAGTGTAGACAGGCTTTAAGATTTGGATAGAAATGGATTGAAGGGAGGAACAGACGGCCTGACTGCTTAAGGGCGGCGATGGTGAGGTGTCGGAGGCGTTCGATCTTATTTTCGGAACAGTCGCTAGGGAAGATAAAGAAGGCATCAGCGCCGAGCTCTGTTCCCTTTTCGACGATCCATTCGAGTTTGGGGAAGCGAGGCATGCCGATAACAAGGGTAACAAAGGGGGGTGAGGGAGGGATGTGAGTAGCGTGGAGGATCTGGAGTTCTGCTTTTTTGGTATCGACGCGAAGGAGTTTTGCGGTAGCTAGAGTGCCGCGGCCATTCACGAGTTCGGCCTCTTCGGTCGGGCGCAGGCGCACGACATGGGAGAGGTGGTGGAGTTCAGAACCGTTAATAGTGACAGTGGCGCCTGTGGAGAGATCGGCGTCTAGATAGAAGCGTTCGATGGGCATGGTTCAAATACTCTGCAGAGGGTTTTAGGAAGAAGTTCCGGAATAGGAGGGAGATTTAATACGTAGAGTGCGCTGCGCTGTTTGTAGTGGGTGTTAATAGGGGTGTAACTGGTGAAGTTGAAGACCAGTTTAAAGCGCAGGTCATCTAGAAGTGTCTCTTCCATTTTCTCATAATAAAACAGTTCGTCGACTTTTATCGCTACCTGCATGCCTTTGGGAACGACGAGAAAGAGGAATGCTGTGGGATAGATCTGCTTGAGCATGGGAAGGATTTTCTCGCTACCGGGAGGAAGGATAGCACAGACGCTATCTTGGCGGAACCGCTTATAAAGTCCATGGATACCGCCCTGTTTCCAGCGGTTGTGCTGCCAGAGCCATTCGCCGGGCCGTTCTCGGACGCTCTGCTGTTGGAGGGTGAGGAGCTGATCCATGAGGCGCACAGTTTCTTGTTCGAGTGGCTGCGTGAGATCGGGCCAGATGGGATCGGAGTAGTGGATGCGGTATCCTCCGGAGACGCGTCGAGT
>CAZEZK010000015.1:0-257 GCA_964516935.1 uncultured bacterium | reverse complement strand
GCGAAGAAGAGGGGGCTGTTGGTCTTGTAGGCGAGGAGGGCAGGTGCGGTGGAGGTCCAAGCTCTACGGCCGAAGAAGGGGAAGACATAGCCGCTTTCGGGCATCCCCTGATCGCCAACGATGCCAAGGAATGTCCCTTGTCGGAGCTGTTTAAGCCCTTCACGCAGGGCGTTGCGGGGGGTGATCATAGTGCCTCCGCTCTTTTCTCGGATGGAGACGATCCAGCGGTAGAGGTAGGAGTTCTTGATCGGTTTGCC
>CAZEZK010000014.1:11001-23184 GCA_964516935.1 uncultured bacterium | reverse complement strand
GCGAGAGCTTTCAATTCAACCCTCTTGGGTGCCTTTGAACTGGAAGGGGTATATCTACTGAGCCAGTTGCAAAAACTCTTGGCCAACCGGTAATGGCAAAAAGGTTTCTGATTTTTACGCTACGCATTATGATACATACCAGCAAATAATCCCGGAGCTTTATGTCAATCAAAATTTACGATAATAAATGCAGCGTTTTAGAGGCACTCACCTCTTACTTTTCTAAGACTGAAGGATATCAAGACTATTGCACTATCGCTGGATGTACCGGCGATGTTATCACGCTTGTGGACAAGACTAGTCAGTCTTGGTAAAAATTTATCTTTCGCCGCTAGCGGAGCTAATTATTTAGCTAAACTACCAACGGCGCTTACAAGTGCTACGCAAGCCTATATCTCTATTCAAAAATCCATTACAGAACCTGTTATTGCAAATACTGGAATGGCTTTTCGCTCCATATTAAAAACAGGGGCGTCTTCTCTTCGCTTGGCTTCATCTTTTGGCGGACATATTTTGAGACACATAGGCGGCAGCATTGGCCTTGGAGCCGGAACCGTAGAAACAAGTTTGGATATTATGGCTCTTTGTGATCACGACAAGATAGAGGAGTTTTATGAAAAACAAGAAATTGATGAAGAAGTAAAAGTAGCACTTCGAGAAACTCGCATATGGCGTGTTTTGAATCTAACATCTTCTATAGCAAGACTGACCCAAAATATAGCCTTTACCATAGCCCCCTTTGTTGGGCCACTTCCAGCGATTGCCACTATTTGCGCAACATCAATTCTTTCAGTAGGGATGGACCTAGCCACCCATATTTTTCAATGTGCATTTATGGATCACAAGCCAGTATTGCCAACACATATTGAAAATAAGGGAAAGCAATTAGACTTGTGCAGGAATAAGACTTGTATAATTCTCTAAAATCCGAGCTCGAGCAGCTGCAGTACTTGTTTGTGGTATACCGAGCCAAGACCGGAAATCGCCTAGGTTTTAAATAATCTTCAGGTACTCAGAATGAAGCCTACTCATTCTTATTACGTCCTGGACTTCTTGACGCACACGTTTATTCAGGCAACGCAACCTCAGACTGAGGACATACCACCAAACATCTAATCCCACCCCAATTGCAGTACACAGAAAAAGTAATCCATCCCGCTTAAATGAAAAGTCGTCAAGTATAGTCAATGAAATTTTCCATGAAATCTCTTGCATGAGTACAACGGGAACCATAATTAATAAGACGGTCAGGTATTTCGTGCCAAACTTGTGATAAGCACAATAACCAGCAGCGCAGAACAACCAGGTCCAAATCCCCCAAGCTACCAAAAACACCAACAAGAATGACAATAATTGATGTTCAGGAAATGAAGGGGAGTGCATAAACTGCATCCACACAAACGGGAAAATCCATAATGACACAACATATCGCAACAGCGTTGCCAGTAACCAATACTTTCTAAGTGTCAAATCTCTGCCAAACATCTGTACGCCTTCCTCTCTATCAGAGAGATCTTCAAAATAACACACGTCTCTTCTTTTTCACTAATGGCTCATTGGATAACATGAGCTATAAATTCATCCCTAAGGACTTGCAGATCACCTATTCTATATGCAGCGGCTTCCCGTTTGCTATTACTTCTATTCGCAAGATATTCCCATAAAGGAACTGTGCACACCTTCAGTCCCCAACACACTGTAATGATAATAGCCAATACACATGCAGCTCTCCTTGCAGAGTAAAAAAAATTTAGCACACGAGCCCTACTAAAGGGTCCATCTTTTTTATTCACTGGGAGCTTTATTTTTTTCATCCATCCTTTTCCAGGAATCAGATCCATAGACGCCATAATGCTTAAAGCCAAGAGGAGAAAACTCCATCCATCTTGATGCCGCATAGCCCTTACCAACGATTATAATCAGAACTAGATCTGTCGTATAATCCATTACTTCTATCGTCATAGGACCGATCATCAGATGTGCCTTCGACCTCTCTTGCTCGCTCAGCCCTACGTTCAGCCCCTTGTTTAGTTGAAATTTCCCCTGCCTCTATAGAGCTCTGTGTTGCATCATAAAGATTTTTGATCGCGCCCACCCCTCCGATAATGGCAAGAGGGATATTTCCAGTTTCGATTCCGATAATCACCGTCCTAATTGAGATTGTAGAATTAACAGAGCTTTGGAAAGTCTCTAGAACCTTTGATGTAACAGAAGCCTCAACGATAACCGGTTCCGGTATACACTCCGAAACAAACTCATTCCGCGGTGGTGGGTCTTGTTGAACGATAGCCATCACCTTGATCGCAGACTCTACAATGTTTGACTTTTCTTTTGGCACATAAATCTTCCCCTCTTTACTTACACTGAGATCACTCCCTCCAAAGGAATTTGAGTTAAATTTTTGAGAACAAATATCTGAAAAGGAACTTCGTCCACCTGAAAAACTGCAAAACATTTTTTCTCCTTATATAGATTTCTCTGGCATTATAGAGAACCCGAAAAATAAAACGATAATGATCTTCGCGCGAAACGCGCGAACAGAGGCACAGAGGACGTGGAGAAAACATTTATGTACAAAATCTATTTTGACCAAATCGAATAGAGGCATATCCTGTGTGATTATGGCAGAAGTTTTGAAATCCAAACGAGCTGGAGCCTCCCGCGTGGCGGCTCTCTTTTCCTCCAATGTATTCCCAGAAGGCGTACAAGGCGAACCTGAAGCAGTTGCAAAACAGTGGAAAGAGTGGGCTCTGCGGCGAGGAGCAACCCATTATGCCCACTGGTTTCAGCCTCTGACAGGCAAACTCGCAGAAAAACATAACGCCTTCCTGGAACCAATCGAAAAATTTAGCAGCAAGGAGCTCCTTCGCGGAGAGCCCGACGCCTCCTCTTTCCCCTCTGGCGGACTTCGAGCCACCCATGAGGCGCGCGGCTATACAGCCTGGGACGGTATCTCCCCTCCCTTCATCTGGGATCATGTCCTCTATATCCCTGCCCTATTCTTCTCCTGGAAGGGTGAAGCGCTCGATTACAAACTCCCTCTCCTCCGATCTGAGCAGAAGATCGATGCTGCCTGCCAGCGGCTGCTGCGCTGGTTTGGCCAATCTGCCAAAAAAGTCAGCGCCACTTTGGGCGCCGAACAGGAGTTCTTCATCGTGGACCGCACCTTCCTTCAAGATCGCCCTGACCTGCTCCTCACTGGCCGCACCCTCTTTGGCGCGAAGCCTCCCAAGGGACAGGAGCTCGAAGAGCACTACTTCCGCCCCCTCCCCAGCCGCGTCGCCGACTTCCTAAGAGATGTCGAAGAGGCCGCCCTGTCTCTGGGCATCCCTCTCAAAGCGCGTCATGCGGAAGTTGCTCCAGGCCAGTATGAGTTCGCTCCCATTTTTGAACCCTCTCCCCTCGCCTGCGACCACAACCTCCTGCTCATGGAGCTCATGGAGCGGATCGCCTATGGCCACGACCTCTGCTGTCTATTCCATGAGAAGCCCTTTGCCGGCCTCAACGGCTCCGGCAAACACAATAACTGGTCCCTCATGACAGACAAGGGAGAGAATCTGTTCGATCCGCGAGGCAACCCAGAGCGTTTCTTCGCGCTTGTTACAGCACTTCTCAGCGCCGTCCATACCCACAGCGCCCTCCTGCGCGCCTCTATCGCCTCCGCGGGTAATGACCATCGACTCGGCGGCTCTGAAGCCCCTCCCACAATCGTCTCCGTCTACCTAGGGGAGACCCTTGAACAGATGGTACTCCATCCCGGCAAGCCTCTCGCAGAGGCTGCAACACTCAATCTCAATCTCACCCACCTCCATCCCTATATGGCTGACGCCACCGACCGCAACCGCACCGCCTTCTTCGCCTTTACCGGCAATAAGTTTGAGCTACGCGCCGTCGGCTCCTCTGCCCATTGCGCTTGGCCGATGACTGTTCTCAATGCGATCGTCGCTGACCGACTCAACCTTATCCTCGACGAGGCCGAAGCAGAGAAGAAGCTCGAGCCTGTTCTTCAACGCCATCTCAAAGAGGCCAAGGCCGTCGTCTACGGAGGCAACTGCTACTCTGCAGAGTGGGTTGAAGAGGCCGCACGCCGCAAGTTGCCAAACATCCGCAAGAGCTTCCACGCATTTACAGCCCTCAAGAGCAGCACCTCCCAACGCGCATTTGAAGAGATCCTCAGCGAACATGAAATCGAAGCTCGCTATGAAATCTTTACCGAACTCTACACAAAGAACCTCCATATCGAATTGAACCTAATGATCGAGCTCTTCCACACCCAGATTCTTCCCGCAGCGCTCACCTACCAGTCCGAGTGGGCCCAGTCGCTCCATCGGCTCCAGCAGCTTCACCTCCCTGCCGATACTAACGATCTTCGATCCCTCTCCGACGCCATCCATCGCGCTAAAGAGGCTATTGACGCCATTGAAGAGGTCCAAAAAAATAGCCACTCCCTGGGGTGCGAAGCCAAAGGCCGCGCCTACTGCGATCTCGGCACCGAAAAAATGGCCCTTGCTAGAGAGGCTGTCGATTCTCTAGAAAGACGAATAGACCACAATATGTGGCCATTACCGAAATACCGGGAGATATTGTTCCTTTGAAAGAGACTTGGGGATTTTTTGGCGGGACCTTTGATCCGATCCACTTTGGCCACATCAACTTGGCCATATCGCTCCTTGAGCAGCACTCGCTCAAAGGGGTCCTCTTCTGCCCAGCCTACTGCTCGGTCTTTAAGACGATGACCCCTCCCACTGTCTCCCCAGAACATCGATTAGCCATGCTCCAGATCGCTATCCAAGATATCCCCCAGTTCCGCATCTGCCGACTCGAGATCGACAGCAAAGCACCTGTCTATACGATCGACACCATCCGCACCTTAACAAAAGAGTTTTCATCCATTCGCCTCTTCCTCTCCGATGAGAGCTTCGCCCATTTCGATCAGTGGAAAGAGCCTGAGGAAATTGTTGCCCTTGCCCCCCCTCTCATTGGCCCCAGAACCAACATCTCTGGCACCCAAATCCGGGCGAGGATAAAGAAAAAATTATATTGCGGCCACCTCCTGCCTACGAAAGTCCTAGACTACATCCATAAAAATCATCTATACTCATGAGCGTGAATTCAGAAATCGAACTTTTAAATACAGTTGCCCAAGTTATTTATGATAAGAAGGGCTTCAACATCATCGCTATCGACGTCCGCAATCTGTCAACGATCACCGATTACCTGGTCATCGCAGAGGGAAATGTCGATCGCCATGTGAGCGCAATTGCACGCGCCCTTGAAACTGAGCTCAAAGCCCATGGAGAGAATCTGCTTCATGAAGAAGGGCTTGAGAATGGCGATTGGGTTGTGCTCGATTTCGGGCGAATCATGGTTCACCTCTTTATGCCTGGCCTACGCGAAGCCTACTCCCTCGAACGCCTCTGGAAAGACGCCAAGATCGTTGATCTCCAAATCGAGACGGGCACCGCAGAAACCCAAAACGCAAAGTCAGGAACTCAGAACTATACACAAACAACCTGAAGATTTGGTTTTTGAGCTCTACCAACCCTGCTCAAAATCCTGCAGGATGAGCTCTTTGACCCGCTCTACCCCAAACTCCTCCAGATTAACCCAGCGAAAGAGGGGCTCTTTACGAAACCAGGTGAATTGCCGTTTGGCATAGTGACGGGAGGCGCGCTTGAAATCGGCAATGCAGCGCTGCCACTCTTGGGGGGTCTGGCTGCCCTTGAGAAAGGCCAAGATTTGCTTATAGCCGATCGCTTGGGCGGCAGAGGGGTTCTGCTCAACCCCCATCTCTTTAAGACGACGCACCTCATCGAGAAGCCCATTCGCGATCATCTGATCGCACCGCTCTTCAATACGGCGGTAGAGCGTCTCTTTGGGATAGTAGAGAAACCAACAGCGAAAATCGTAACCATCATCAGGCTCTTCGCGCTCCGACCTGCCAAAATCGCTCACTTTCCGATCGGAGAGAGCCATGATCTCGAGCGCGCGGATTACCTTATGGCGATCTTTCTCTGTAATGGTCTCCGCATAGATGGGATCTAGGATCTGCAATCTTTCGTAAAGCACCTCGGGACCTAGCTCCTCCATCTGCTTCTCCAACATGCGGCGCACTTCTGGATGAGAGGAAGGGCCTTGTGGAGGACCATAGAGAATCGCGCGGAGATAGAAGCCAGAGCCGCCAACAACAATAGGCACGCTCTCACGTAGTGAGATCTCCTGCATTGCTTGGCGCTCAAGCTCACAAAACTCCACGACATTGCAGGTCTGATTAGGCTCGCAAATATCGATTAGATGGTGTGTAACAGCAGCTCTCTTCTCTGCAGAGACCTTCGCCGTTCCGATATCCATGTTACGGTAGATCTGTACAGAATCGGCGGAGAGGATCTCTCCACCCAATATCTGCGCTAAAGAAAATGCAAGATCGCTCTTACCGGAGGCTGTCGGCCCAGCAATCACGATCACGCGCTGACGCTTATGCACTGAAGGAGTGACTCGCTCCCTTTGCGTAATGCTAATAGTCACAGCTGACGAACTGCTTCTGCTTCTGTGCTGCAAATATGGAGGATCTTCTCAAATCCAGCCATACGGATGATCTCTTTCACCTCATCGCCCAGAGAGAATAGAAGGAGTAGCCCCTCCTTCGCCTTGAGCTGTTTGGTTACGGAGAGCAGCAGACGCATCCCAGCGCTACTGAGATATTCGACTTGAGTAAAGTCAAGCAAAAGACGGGTAATCCCCTCTTTGAGTAGCGGTTCAAGCGCCCGTTCTAGCTGTGGAGTGGAGGAGGCATCAAGACGTCCCTCAATGCGCACGATCATTCCACGGTCATGTTTTTCCAACTCGATAAATAGTGACATAGTTTTACTGAGGCTGAATGATTTCCAAGCGAACCCGTCGTCCGATTCGAGCGCCAATTGTCATGGCGAGCGTTCGGAGAGATCGAATTCCATTTCCCTTGCGACCGACGACTTTACCCACATCTTCGGCAGCGACCCGAATTTCGATCAGGGTTCCATTCTCGCCTTGCAGAGAGCGAATATCAACCTGCTCTGGCAGGTTAACCATATTTTTCACGAGATATGCAATAAATTCTTCCATAATACCCTGGTGAGTTCTAAGACCTCAGACTATCTGAGGGAGATGTACCGGTACAGCTTAGTCGATTTTTCGTTTCTGTTCAAGCGGGAGAGGAGAAAGAAAGTGAAGGCTGGGCAGGCGCAGGAAGAACAGAAAGACTACCCTCCCCCCTGCCTTTTTTTCTGTTTAGGACCACCTATTTCTCAACGAAGGCCAAATGCGGGATCCTCAGATCGATAATCCTCGGAGCAAAACGACCCGAGAGATGAACCGTAACGAGCTGAGCGCGGTAGTCATCGCGCATCTTCTGATTTAAAGTAAAAAGGCGATTGAGCTGCGCATCAACCTCTTTTGGCGAGAGACGGACGATCTTGGGGAAGGCGGACAGAGTCCCCTCAGCCCCTTCCAAATCCTCCTCTAAAAAAAGAACAATTTCCCGTTGTCCAAGATTTTTTGCATATGCACGGGAGAGGTCGATCCGCTCGATGCGGACCAGATCTTTCCAGGGCGGACTGGAGAGCTTCTCAAGGAGAGAAAAAACAAAATCGACCTGAGGGCCAGAAAGAGGCTCTTCCCAGCCTCTAAATTCAGTAAGACCAAGGTAGACCACAGGGAGACGCTTTGGCGTAAAAAAGGGGTAGAGCGGGAAGATATGGCCACTGCAATCCATCGCTACATTCTCAAAATCTCCAATACGAGCAACGGGTTGGCGGGCGGTATAGTCTATATAAAGTGTCGAAGGGGGAATGCGGCGCACATGCGCCTCCTCGATTAAAGGAGAGGCCATGAGCTGCTGCTCCGCCCGATTGAGAGAGACTCCATAAACTGAAATCGGATGATCAGAAGAGAGCCCCAACAGCTCCGCTAAATAGGCTGTCTGTAACACCGCCTTTTCTGGGCCGGTCTGCACAATTGCTTCAAGACGATAGCGCGAGTCGCAGATCCGTCCATGCTGCACTTTTCGATAGATCCAGAATCCAGAAGCGCCAAGACAGAGTGTTGCCAATGCAGAGGTCATCCAAATCGCGATCGCAATCCGGATCGAAATCATTTGCGCCCTACTCGCGTAATGTCGCCCGCCCCAACCGTGATAAGCACATCCCCTGGATGCGCGAGCAGCTCCACCTCGCGATCGAGCTGATCGCGGGGAATATATTGTCCCTGTAATTCCCCTGCCAACTTCTGACCAGAGAGACCTGGGATCGGCGTTTCGCCTGCGCTATAAATGTCCGTAACGATCAGCTGATCAGCCTCAGCAAAACAGCCCTGAAATGAGAGATCCTGTACACGGCTGTAACGGTGCGGCTGAAAAAGCACCACAAGGCGCCGCTTACCAATCTCGGCGCGCAACCCAGCCAACGTAGTTGCGATCTCCGTCGGATGGTGGCCATAGTCATCATAAAAGGTGATCCCCGACACCTCTCGCACTTTCTCCATGCGCCGCCCAACTCCTGCAAAAACGCGAAATGCCGCGCAGATCTGCTCCTCTGCGATACCCAATGAGAGCGCACAGGCAAACACCGCGGCACCATTAAGCGCATTGTGGCGCCCCCAGAGCGGCAGCTCAATATCGCGATAGAGGGTACCATCAATAGCGAGATCAAAGACAATACCGCTTCGGTAGTTGGAAATGCGCACATCGGCTGCAGGAGAAAATCCATACGACGTTCCATGCGGACGTAGCGCCACCAGCGCCGAATCATCGGCACACCAAAAAAGCGAGCGACTCGTCTCGCCAAACTGGCGGAATGCCTCTGTCAGCCGCTCTTCGGTCTGCCAGTAGTTGAGGTGTTCCCGCTCAAGATTGGTGATGATCCCCACATCGGCGGCTGTTTTCAGAAAAGAGCCGTCGCTCTCATCAGCCTCCGCCACAAACTCCTCCCCTCTCCCCGCACGGCCATTCACACCAACCGAACGCAAAATGCCCCCAATCACAAAAGAGGGATCGCGTCCCGCATGAATTAGCACGCTCGTAAGCAGTGAAGTGGTTGTTGTCTTTCCATGAGTTCCGGTAATGAGCCGAGTCTTCTTTCCATCCATCAGCCGATGGAGTAGATCAGAGCGGTGCAATAGCGGTAGCCCCAACTCCTTTGCGCGGCGTAACTCCACATTGTTCTCTTTCACATCACTGCTATAGACAACCGCCGCCAACCCCCGGTCGACATAGCTCGCATCATGACCAATCTCAACACGCACACCCTCCGCACGCAGCGCCATCAACAGCGCGCTCGAAGCGAGATCGCTCCCCTGCACCGCATCACCTCTCTGCAACAAGATACGCGCCAAAGCGCTCATCCCGATGCCTCCCAATCCGATCAAATGATATCTATCCATAGAACTGTACAAGTTATATCAACTCGCACATTGGGGTACTAGCGGAAAAAATCTTCGAACTCGAGATCATCTTCAAGAGAAAACGCATCATCAGTTATATCGGTTCCTTTCTTCTGTAGACATGCCAAATATTTTTTCCTTTAGGAACAATATCCACCTTTTCGATCTTAGTGATCTTTTGTGTGATTTCCACATCTCCTGGGAAAAAGACTTTTGCTCGATCTATCACTTCTATTACGAGGTTCCTTAAGAATTCCGTGACTTCACCATCATATTCAAACTGAAATAGAACTTTTTTGTTCTCCATCTCATAATCTACAACGACAGCTCGCAAGGAAGGAGTCACCATGCCCAAAAGAACCTGTTGAGCTACAAGGCGGGCATACCAAGGCTTATGCGCAAAGGGGGCTATACAACCACTCTGATCCGGAGGAAAAAACTCTGGCTCGTAACGATGATAGACAAGATATCCTTCAATCGGACATGGCGTGGGGGGAAGAATCGTAAACACCTCTGAATCTAAAAAATCCCATGGCAAATCCACTTCTACAGTGACATAAGAAGCTGTCGCTAACAATTCGTCTGTTATTTCTCGATCAAAGAAAAATAATGCAACGGCGTATTGCTTTTCAGGTTCAAATTTTGCCACTACAGCTCGCAAAAACGGTTCAACCTCAAGCCATAGAGCTCCCTGCATGTCTAATAAGAAATCGGCAAGGTCATATTTTCTCATCGCTATTCTCTAGGGTAAGTAGGGACCACATGTACGCCACCTTTTGCGTAATGGATTTTCCCCCATGTTGTTGATGTTTGCATTCCGGTCCCCTGAGTCACATTGTACCCAATCTCTTCGCCAAAATTGACGATTTCCACATAACCCGGTTGACCAGGAACTCCCGTATATTTTCTCCCAGTCCCCGCAGATTTTTTTACAAGCTCTTCAATTTTCTTATGAGTAAGCACACTATTTCCAGGTCGATAATTTTTATGACCTAAAATATGCTTTCCCTCCTTATCCAACTCAATCATCAAACTGCTCTTTTCAAGGATCAGCTTTCTCGTATCATTGTATCTCCTTGCCTCAACAGCGATTCGCGCGCCATTTTGTTCGCTGCTAGCGGCAGATTCAAGGGTAAGTACACCGTTCGCCCTTTTTAGGTCGCGATAGGCAGCCACTGATTTCAGAGCTTTAGAACCCAGGAAAATGTCTATGCCATATTTGCCAATGACATATCCCATGAGCTCCCCTCGCCTCTGATGAGCGACAGAGTCCCAGGTCTGGACAAGCTCTTGAAATTCTGGAACCAGTGCAGAGAGAACTTCAACCGCAGAACTCTTCCTAACGAATTCGATACAGGCATAGGCGCTTTTTACTAATTCTTGAGATGTACTTAACGGGTGTAGAGTCAACGTCCAGAGACCGTGTGATAGGCCATACGCAGAAGCAAGCATATTTGGAACAAACTCAATTGCGCCATCACTCATACCCTTCAGAACTCCCTGAGAGAGCCCCATAGCAAACAACACCTGGTCTGTTGCCGAGGATTCTATAGGTGTAGATTTAACCCCCGAACTTCGATAGTCGTCCAGAGCTAAATTGAATGCCCCCTGCTCGAAATAGGCCATCGCCCTTTCAAAATAGGCCTCTTTGTTTGTTGGATCTTTAACGATCGCTTCAGTTAGAGAGAGAATTGCCTCCGCATATAGACCTACTTCTGACTCAATCTGCCCTTTTAACAGGGCGGCATGCGCTTGTAATTTCTTCAAAGCTGCTGCATCCATACGACTCAGAGCAAAGCGAATTTTGTCTAAGGCATCACAGTATTCGCCTTCGAGAAAATCAAACAACCCAAGCTCGTAATATGTTTGTGGATTATTGTGGAGTTTCTGGCAGCGTTTTAGCGATCTCTTGCAAAGAGCTATCGCTTTGATTTCTGCCCGTTCAATGAATGAAAGTGTTTCTGTAAATCTTTTCTGTAGTCTCTTGATCTCCTTTGCAAACTCTTCCGCTTCATAATACCAGCTATTCCATCCCCCATGAGCTCGTTCCCACTTTTTACCCGCTTCTGTTTCTTGAAGACGTCTCTGTAAAAATCCGATGCTGCGCGTGTAATATAGAGAGCAATCTTGCTTTAGAAAGACAAAAATTTTCGGGATCGAGGTATAGTTTTTAAATAGATCAAAACTCTCATAAACCTTATGGTCAGGACATTCCGACCACTCTTCTAGGTCAACGGAATCACTCCAAACGCCCTTCCTCTCTATTCTGCGCGGAAGAGATGACGATGAAGATCTGTATACTGTCTCATAAGGGCCGCCCATTAGAAGGGTCCAACAAATAGATCCCTCCCTCACAAAAAAGCTCACACCATTTTGCTTCTCTGAAACGCTATCGTAATCGCTAGGAAATGTTATTCCAAAAGAGGTGACAGTAAAAGGAGTCCTCTCTACAGAAGAGATCAGAAGCTTGACGACCTTGGAGTAATCCTCATCGTCCATTGGGCTTCCGCACAAGCACTCTTTAGAAAACAAATTTGCAGGGAAACAATGCAATCCGAAAACAAGAAAAAATGACAAAATCCAAGAACGTAGCATAACAACCTTAAGATGGCTGACATCTTAAGGAAAAAATTAAAAAAAATCTATCTTTCCGCCGCGCTCTTTACGACCACCTCAAAAGGCGTTGTAAATCCCAAAGGAAGCTGCGGCACACGATCGCTGCGCAGCAACTCTGCGATCCGCTCTGCACAGCGCTCCGGTTTTGCATCT
>CAZEZK010000014.1:0-10991 GCA_964516935.1 uncultured bacterium | reverse complement strand
GCCAACCACCGACCCCAACTTTAGCAAACCACTCTGCATTTTTCTCCTGATGGGCCCCTGCATGGGGATAGGGAATGAGTAGTGCCGGAACCTGATAGCGCACCAGCTCCGATACACTCCCTGCTCCTGCGCGGCAAACTGCGCAATCCGCTGCGGCGTATGCTCGAGCCATCTGCGTCTCAAACGCTTTGACATGCGCCTTGACGCTAGCCTCTGCGTAGCGCTGCTCGACGCGCGCCACCTCCTCTTCCTTACCGGTAAAGTGAACCACTTGTAGACCCGCGAGCTTCGCAGTGCGCCAGAAGTGTTCATTCAGAAAAGAAGCTCCCTGCGACCCTCCAAATACGAGGCAAACAGGAGCTTCAAGGCCATAACCTTCCGATGAGATCTCTTCCTTCTTCTGAATCCAAGGGAAGAAGGGAACTCTCACCCCAACTCCCGGAAAGGGCGAGGCGACCGCTTTGGCAAAGGGGGCAAAGAGGCGGTTTACCTTACCTAGTGAGGCATTCGCTTCATAGAGCACGATCGGTTTGCGAAGGAGCAGCGCCGCACAGAGAATCGGCACCGTATGGTAACTCCCAAACCCCACCACCACATCGGGAGAGAAGTTGCGCAGCAGTCGGATACTCCTTACCACCCCACTGCAAAGCGTGCGCAAAAAAGTAAAGGGTCTCTCAAGCGGCACGCTTTCGATATCGGTAAAAGCATAGAGCGATTTCCGGAAAAATGGGCTTTTTTCCAGTCCATGCCCGGCAAAATGGATCTCCGCATCCGATAGAAGTTCTGCGAGCTGTTGTGCGGGAAACAGATGGCCACCGCTACCTCCTGCTGCAATTAAAACACGCATGACCGCGCCCCCTTACGGGAGATGTCAAGCAGTAGCCCCACAGCAACTAGATGGACCACCAAGGAGCTCCCCCCTTGAGAGAAGAAGGGCAGCGTCATCCCTTTGCTCGGCAAGAGCCCTGATACCACTCCCAGATTGAGGAAGGACTCCAGCGCAATCAGAAAGGTGATCGTCGCTGCAAAAAAGTATCCCATCGAATCGCGTGCCTGCAAAGCGATCCAAAACCCACTACAGCTGATTCCCATATAGAGAAGAATCAGGAAGAGGATCCCGATAAAACCAGTCTCCTCTGCGTAGATCGCAGCGATATAATCGCTCCGAGCTTCTGGCAGATAGTTTAGCTTCTGCACACTCTCTCCAAGTCCACGCCCAAGAAGGCGTCCAGATCCCGCTGCGATCTTCGCCTGGTGCGGTTGATGCCCCTTGCCAAGCAGATCGGCCTCCGGGTGCAGAAAGACGCGCAAACGCGTCATCACGTGTGGCATCTGCGACGCTGCCCCCAACCCCAATCCCGCAACCACCAAAAGCGGTAACGCCCAGTAACGCCAACGCACTTGCGACAGAAAAAAAAGTGCGACGAGCAGAGCGAGCAAGATTGCTGTGGTGCCATTGTCTGGCTCGAGAAGCACGAGTCCTAAAGGAATCAGTAGCCATCCTAAAAGCACCAGAAATGAGCGCAACGACAAATCGCGATTCTTATTTATCCAGTAAATATAGTAGGCAGGGAAGATGATCTTCAGACACTCCGAGGGCTGGAAGGTCACCCCAAAGAGCCCTAACCAGCGGCGCGCGCCATTCAGCGTCTGACCGATTCCAGGTACAAAGACCAGAACCAGCAGCAGCGTCACACCGATCAGTAGCGGAGTGCTCCAGCGAATAAAAAACTCATACCCAAGATGCATGGCCAGAAGAGCAAACCCAAGTCCCGCCACACCATATCCCATCTGTTTATAGAGCGCCCAATGGGTATCTTCATTGAGCGCGCGATCAAGGATCTCTGCCGAGGTCGTATTAAAAACCATCAGCAGCCCCATGGAAAAAAGCAACGCTACGGCTGCTGCAATCGCTGCACTCGCACGGTTCATCGGATTTTGATGCGGTCACCAGGTTTCAGCTTACGTGCCTTTCCCTCATCGAGCTGATTGAGACGCAGCAACTCCTCGACCTTCATGTGGTGCTTCATCGCAATCGTCCAAGGGCTATCCCCCGCCTTGACCACATAGTACTCTGTACCTACTGGAACAGCGGCTGTGGGTTTATTATTCGGCGCCACCGCTGCTACATGGCCTGCAGGAACGCGTAGAACCTGTCCTACACGTAGGAAAGTGCTCGGTAGCTGGTTAAACTTGATCAGATCGTCGACAGAGATCTTGTGCGTCCGAGCCAACTTCTCCAATGTATCCCCCGCACGCACTGTCACCTCTTGAACAGAAGGAGCCGGTGTCGGTGAAGCTGCTGCTATAGCAGAAACTGGCGACGGAGGCAGAGCGGGCAACACCATTACGGGAGCCTCTTGAGGCACTACAAGTGGAGGCAGCGAGTGGACCACTTCTGAAGGTCCTACAGGTTGCGGTTCAGGGAAGAAAGGAATTACCTCCTCTTCGTGCGACTGAATTGCGAGGCTTGGAAGCTCTGTCGCCAACTCATCTTGTGATGAGAGCGCCGCAATGCAGAGCAACATCAGCAGACCCGCATTGATCATTGCCGCAATCAGAATTGTCTGTCGTTTGGTCATCATACAAGGTAGTTGTATACGATCTCGCGATATTTTTCACCACGCTCTTCATAATTTCGAAACTGATCGAAACTCGCCCCCCCCGGAGAGAGCAGAATTTGATCCCCTTTACACGCCCCTTTTAGTGCAACTGCAAAGGCCTCCTCCAACCGAACAACTCGCTCACACGGCACCTCTCCGCGCAGCTCCTCCTCGATTAGCACCCCTGCTGGACCAAAGGCCACCACCAACTTTACCTTCCCCCGAAACGGATCAATCCACGGCTTATATGAGCTCCCCTTGTGCGTGCCCCCTACTAACAAAATCAATGGCCCCTCCATAGAGCGCACTGCATATAACACCGCATCGACACTCGTCGCCTTGCTATCGTTATAAAAAGAGATCCCATCCCGCTCCGCAACAAACTCCATCCGATGGGGAGGTTTCCGGAATGACGCCAGTGCCGCCTCCCACTTCGCCTCCGACAGTCCAAAATGGCGACAGACTGCATGGGCCGCCTCGATTGTCTGATAGCTATTCCCAAATACTGAACATTCCAGACCAAAGCGCTCCTTCACCTCTTCAGAAACTAGACAGTTTCCATTTGGCTTGAGACACTCTGCAATATGAAGCTTCGCCGCAGCATACTCTTCAAAGGAGGCGTGGCGATCAAGGTGGTTCGGAGTAATATTCAGAATCAGCGCCAAATCCAGACAGCGCTGATGCAGAGATTCCAGCTGGAATGAACTTAACTCTACCACCAGAATCTCTCGCTCATTCGGAGCAAGCGCATATTCGCTCAACGGTGCACCGATATTTCCCAGAGACCGGCTCTGGTATAATGCATGAGCGATTAGCGAAACTGCCGTCGTCTTCCCATTAGAGCCAGTGACACCGATCACTACATGATTCCGCAATGACCGAAACGCCAGATCGATCTCTCCTACCCACTCGATGCCGAGCTCTATCGCCCGCTCGATAATCGGATGGTTCACCGGAATCCCTGGCGACACCACCAGCAGGTCAATCCCCGCTAGCGAGGGCATCGGCGACTCAGACACCACCCTAAATATATCGCTCCGCCCCTCCGGATTGCGATCGACGGCAACCAGCTCCCAACCCTGCGCCTGCAGCAGCCGCGCCGCCGCTAGCCCACTCACCCCAAATCCTAAAATCAGTGCCTTTTTCATTGAAACTTCAGCGAAGCAACTGCGAGCAGAGCCAGAAAAAGGCTCACGATCCAGAAGCGGATCACCACCTTAGTCTCCGGCCAACCTCTATACTCAAAATGGTGGTGAAGCGGCGTGCAGAGAAAAACCCTCTTCTTATTGCGGTAGCGATAGCTCAACACCTGGACGATCACGGAGAGCGCCTCCGCCACAAACACCCCTCCGGCCAGCGCCAAAATAAATTCCCGTCGCAGCAAGACTGCTGAAAGACCGATAATACCTCCCAGCGCAAGCGACCCTGTATCTCCCATAAAGATCTGCGCCGGATAGCCGTTATACCAGAGGAAGCCCAAACAAGCCCCCGCTAACGCCATCAGATAGACCGCTATCTCCCCGCTCCCCTCGATGTAGAGAATGTTTAGGTAACGCGCAAACTCAATATGGTTCGATAAGAAGGCAAAGAGCGCCAAGACCATTGCGACCATCACCAGACAGCCCGCCGCCAGCCCATCTAATCCATCCGTCAAATTCACTGCATTCGAGGCCCCTCCGATCACCAGCAAAATCAATAAAAAGGAGAGCACTCGCATTCCCCCATCCAAAATTACCACAGGTTTTTTCACAAAGGGAACATAGAGCAGCGCCATATAGTCCTGCGTCGAGAACGATATCGTCTTCTCTTTCGCCGTCGGAGGCCGAATCAGATGCGGCTCCTCACTCGTCGGACTCAGCAAATAACAGGCCACTAGCGCAGCAAATCCAAACTGCACCAACATCTTGTAGCGCGCTTTGATCCCCTTACTATTTTTATAGCGCAGTTTCTGGTAGTCATCTATAGCCCCCAATACTCCAAAAACTACCGAAGCGGCTAATAGCAACAACGTAAAGGCATTCGTCAGATCCATCCAGAGAAGCAGCGACACCGCCATTGAGAAGAGGATTAGCGTACCCCCCATCGTCGGCGTGTCCTTCTTCTTGCTATGTAGCTCCGCTAACAGCGGACACTCCTCTCCTGTTCGGATCGGCTGACCGATCTTCCACTCATAGAGTTTGCGGATAAATAGAGGACCCAAAAAGATCGTACAGAGAAGCGCTGTAGCAGAGGCCAACAGCATGCGCGTAGAAAAATAGGTAAATGCAGCCGGACATTTCCAATGAAAGAGTCTCTGGAGAAATTCGACCAAAATTAGCAGCACTGCCGCACCCCTCGCGCAGCATCATAGCCCATCAGAGGTTTTTTTATTAAAATTCAACAAAAAGAACATACTAACACGCTTACTAACAACAACTCGCAAAAAAGACTCTGCAAATCATCCACAGCTTGGATAAAACACAAGGTGTATGCAGATCTTTCAGGACTTAGAGCTTTCCGAGAAACCTATCCCAAACAAGAAATCATGCCCGGATTAGTCATCTACGCAGGCACAGAAATCTATAAATTAGATGAGCAGACGATAGCGCTTCCCTGGAATCTGCTCTGAGTTTTTAAGCAAGTGCCTTAAGGATATCCAGAACTCGCTCCAACTCCATGCTACGCGAGCCTTTAAAGAGCACGACGTCTCCCGGTTTAGCTAATGCGCAGAGCCGCTCCGCTAGCGCCTCGCGACTAGAGAAATGCTCCGCGGGCTTATTGCTCCCCGCAAACGCCTCGCAGAGCTGAAGAGCCTCAGCACCTAAAGTTAGCAGCCAATCAATCCGCTCGCGCGCATAGATCCCCACCTCTTGATGCAGACTCTCCGATAGCGGCCCCAACTCCTTCATCGAGGCTAATACAGCGATCCGCTTTCCTCCCGTGTCTGGAACAGGCAGACAGCTCAAAGCGGCCCGCATCGAATCGGGGTTGGCATTATAAGCGTCGTCAATCAGCCGGATCCCCCGATGCATGATCGACTCGAAGCGCCGCTTAGGAAGTCTCAGCTGCCCTATTAGCGGATCGATCTCAGACCAATCCATTCCCATAGTTCGAGCAATAGCCACAGCAATCGCCAAATTATGCAAAATATGGGGCTCAGAGAAGGGGGCGTCACATACATGGGTGCGCACACCGCGCTCATCGAAGAAGAGTCGCCCTCCGGCTAAAGAGACAAAATAGTCCGCAGAGCGATCTTCCAGAGAAATGCTGATCTTCTCTTTAGTCACATCCAGCAGATAGGGCATCAGCGCATGGTCAATAATGAGCCTCTGAACAGAGTCATATCGTGCCATCTCACACTTTTCCCGAATCACTCCCTCGAGCCCATCTGGAAACGCTGCCGCATGAACCAGCCCTACTTTCGTGATCACCCCCACCTGCGGTGAGGCGATATCCAGCAGGCATCGCAACTCCCCTGGGGCACTCATCCCCATCTCCAGGAGATGAAGATCCACCCCCTCCGGGGCATTGAGCAGGGTCAAAGGCATCGTCAACTTCGAGTTATAGCTCAAAGGGGGCTTTCCTACCCGATAGCGCCCCCCAAGCAGAGTTGCCGCAAACTCCTTTACCGTAGTCTTCCCCATAGAGCCGGTGATCCCGATAATCGGCACCCCCAGCTCCTGAGCTCTACCCTTCGCCAGGGTCCTCAAAGCCTCCCCTACATCTTCCACCCGGATCAAGACTAGCCCAAAATCAGGGCCTTTATAGTGCCGTGAGACTACGACCGCTACAGCGCCCCGCCCAGCCACCTCCTCCAGGAAGTCGTGGCCATCCACTTTGGCCCCTTTGATGGCAAAAAAGAGCCCCCCAAGGATCACCAGCCGGCTGTCGATTTGAGAGTCGACGATTCGGAGCGAAGAAGACACGTCGCTAACATGCAGAAAATCAGCTATTTGAGAAATCAACATTTCCATCCCCTCAACCCCCTCACTACGGCATGATATCGCCACCCTTTTTTAATCAGCAATACAGACCGCAACAAGATGGATATAAGTTAGTTGCGGTAGCTTTAAAAAAATACCACACACATCTGTGATGTATATCCATTTTGTGTTAAAATATTATTAAGGAACTGCATGTCTATTATCAACGAACAGTCGCAGAATATTCACACTTGGGGGACGCCTGAAGGTATCGAGTATACCTTCTCGATAACCTTAGGAGACACTCCAGTTCCTGTAGATATTAGTACGGTTAATGCATTGTTAACTAACGTTATTTGGCCGAGCAAAAAAAATCTCATTACGCAGGAAGCGTTTAATCATGCCGTAAATAACCTTAACCACACAACACTTCTAGATATCACGTTTACAGGCGAAGAGATTGACTTGAAGGTTTTGGGTGAGTCGATCGACAACACCAACGAAAGCTCTCAAGTCGCGCAACAAATTCAGACATACATGGAGAAGACAGGGTATCAGTTGATTAAAGCCTCGATTCCAGAAGAGCTGGAAGATAAAGAATCGCTTCCTGAAATCCCCACTTCGAAAAGACGCATATTCCATCTCCCTTCATTTGATTTTAGCGCACAATTCGCCAAAGTTGGTGCAATGTTCCAGGGTCTGCGCAACTGGTGGACGAATCTAAAATGGCCGGAATTCAACTGTATGGGTGGGTCATCAGAAACCCGCTCTAGTACATCGAGCCAAGCAGGCTTTAATATCACTCCTCACCCTAAGCACCATGGTTTTGCTAATAAGTCGAAAACCGACTGCTTCTTAATTGCAGATCTACAAATGATCTTGAATAATGACGAGTGGATGGAGTGGGCAACATCAGGCGATGATGCTGATTTAACAGACCTCATCACCTCAGAAGGAGAGGAAGAGGCATCGCTCATCATTAACCAACGAGAGATCTGGAAGACAATAGCCAAATACCATAACGATGGCACACTTCACGATAACATAGGCCAAATTCGCGAACTAATAGTGCGCTTAGCGCCAGAAAACAGTAACTTAAAGAATATCAGCCAGGGGCAACAAGATGCGGCTGAAATTCTCGAGTTTTTAGTTAATCTTCTTCCTGAAAAGTACAGAGTATACACCGCCACAACAAAAGGCGATCGCAATCCAGAATTCGCGTTTTCTCCAAATATTAAAATACCTCTAAACAAAACTATCGGTAGTTATTTCAACACCACACATACAATAGACATTCAAAAACAAGACGATAATGGAAACAGCATTCCTTTAACAGATGCGAACGGAATGCCGCTTCTCGATGATCAAAAGCAGCCAACATACAAAATGGAGCAAGTAGTTGAACAGACTATCCTTCTTAACGCCCCACCAACACTCACAGTGCAGTTAATACGATTTAACAACGAACGAGTTAAAAATGGTATAAATACAATCGAACGGGTTGACACCTCTTACAACATTGAACAGCAATTTACGGCTCAGAGAGAAGACGGATATATAACATACTACTTAACTTCGATAACCAGTCACATAAACGATGGTAATGCAAAAAGCGTTAAGAGCGGACATTATGTTAATTACAAGAAAATAGAAGGAAATTGGTTTAAATTTGATGACAACCATCCTGTCATACAAATGACCGAACAGAAAGTTCTTGAAGAAACCGCACAGAATTGCTATATACTGAACTATTCACAGAACCCAAAGATTGAAAATAATCAGATTGAAATTCAAAACATAGCAAACAATGCTCTCTATCCTCAGACGAATCTTGTTCAACAGAATATAGTTGAAACCAAAAACGACACACTAACTGATGAAGAATTAATCAACGAGCTTATTGAGCAAACTCAGACACTTACCAACTCCCTTACCAACCTCAACAGGACCTCCCTAACACCTCACCTAGTACAAGCAGAAAAACTCTTGAATGCTCTCACCAAAAAGACGGAAATAGACAATGAGCTCACGGAAATAATATCAGAACTAAAACAGAATAAAAACATAAACAACATTACACCAACAATCTTATTAGACTGTTATGCTGACCTGCTCGAAAAAATCATCAAAAATGAGATCAAAGAAAATCAACCCGAATCGGTAAAAACAATCATCAAAATACTAAAAAATTACAACTTCAAAACAAACAATAAAGAACTAAAAGCGATCGCTATAAATTTCACAATTAGATCGCCTGCTATTATGACCGAAGGGCTCCAAAAATCCATCCAAAATGAGTCGAATGAAATCGCCATAATGATTATCGAAGAGCTGCAAGGCCAGGCACTGCTCAAACAAACCTTGGAGATCGCTGTTGAAAAGCATAATCTTATAATCGTGCAACTCTTGCTCGAGAAGAAAGCCTCTCCTAAAATGGCATTACCTATGGCAGTGGAACATGCCGCAGCGCGGAATGATATCAGTCTTGTCAAAGCAATCCTAACAACACCTGAGTTGATCGAAGACGACACAATGGTAAGGGCATTCCAGATGGCAGTGCAACTAAAGTCAAAAGAATTGGCCGGGTTGATTCTACCATTCGTTCTAACAAGAAATCTCGCACTGCAATATGCACTCGAAATGTCGATCAAAGATCAAGACATAGTCAAAATGATATTCACCCTTTCACCAAATCCTCTAAAAGAGGATGACTTAAAATACGCTCTCCTAATGGCTCTAAAAGACGAATTCGCTCACAATCCATTAAGAGATGAAAAAGAGACCGATTTTTTTAAATTAGAAGATAAGAGAGCTTTTATTTTACAAGTTATAGAATATCTAGATGCCAAAAAAATCACAATCAAACTAACTAAAGAACTGACAGAAAAATGTATAAATAAAAACTACTTCCCAACAGATCTGGAATTAATAATGAACTCCAGACAAATAACAATAGAGAAAAATGTACGGAAGCAACTTCAGCATAAAGTAAAGCAATCCAAACAGAGAGCGCTACAGTTGCAGAAACAAGCAAATACAACCTTCGTCTAACCCCCTATCCAAAAAACCCCCTGATTCTGCATAATGAACCCTCACTGCCCGAAACCGCGTTTCTATGGTGGCATAGCCAAGTGGTAAGGCAGGAGCCTGCAAAGCTCCCATTCCTCAGTTCGATCCTGAGTGCCACCTAAATGAGCCAGTTGCATAACTCCTAGCCTCGGGAAAATGGCCCTTTTGAGGCATGTTGCGGTTACAAAAGTTCGCCTACCCTACTCGGGTATGGTCGAATTTTTGTAACACCGGCGACTTCGCCACCGTCGCAACCTGCCTCAAAATAGCCGATTTTCGCAAGGCCAGGAGTTGTGCAACTGGCTCGTAATATCAAATTTTATGCTCTATCTTATCGCTACACCTATTGGCAACCTTGGGGATCTTAGCAAACGCGCTATTGAGACCCTTGGAAAGTCTGACCTCATCCTCTGCGAGGACACCCGATACACGCGCAACCTGCTCCTCCACCTTAAGATCCGCAAACCTCTAATGTCGCTCCATCGCTTCAATGAGCGCAGTCGCCAGGACAAAATCATCCAGGCGCTAAAAGAGGGCAATATTATCTCCCTAGTCTCTGATGCGGGGACTCCTTGCATCAACGACCCAGGTGGACGGCTCGTCGAGCGCTGCATTGAGGATAAGATCCCCTTTACAGCCCTCCCCGGCCCCTGCAGCTATATTCAAGCTCTGGTCCTATCAGGTTTCGACGCCAGCCGCTTCCAATGTCTCGGCTTCCTCCCCCGAAAGAAGGGAGAACGCGCCACTTACCTTCAGGGCGCTCTGGACTACCCTGGCAGCAGCCTTGCCTTTGAAAGCCCCCATCGACTGATCGATACCCTGCGCATCCTGGCGCGGATCGTTCCGGAACGCCAGATCACCATCGCACGCGAGATGACGAAGGCCTTTGAGGAATGTTTGCGTGGCACTGCTAAAGAGCTCCTAGCCCACTTCGGCGAAAGCCGTCCGAAGGGAGAGGTTGTACTCGTGATCGCCGCTAGCCCGCAGCAGAAGCGAGTCTCCAAGCGCTATACGAAAGCTGACGTTGAGGAAGAGTCTGAGGATGAAGAGCCCAGCTCTGAATGCGAAGAATAGCTCCTATGCCGAACTCTAAAGAAAATACCAAGGAATCGCAGGAATGGGTTGCGTAGCGTGAGCGCTCTCCCCGCAATAGACCACAGCCCCCTTGCGAGGTGCCTCTGAATCATAATGACAAACATGCGATTGAATCGCATGTTTGTCAAAAACTAACATAACCGACTAGCCAACAACTAAATATACTCCTTCCAACTCAAGAAGATTGAACGGGATGCTTAAAGCCGCAATCTCGGCCATTCAGGGATGGGTTCATGAGTCTTTTTTACGAGCAATACCAAATAGGCAGAATATACTCCTTCCAGTTCAAAGGCACCCAAGAGGATTGATTCAAAGCCTCGGG
>CAZEZK010000013.1:0-24799 GCA_964516935.1 uncultured bacterium | reverse complement strand
TTAGCGGTAATTCAACCGCGAGAGCTTTCAATTCAACCCTCTTGGGTGCCTTTGATCTGGAAGGAGTATAGTTTTTGTAGAAGGGTCAAGAATTCTCTTTCAAGATCTGACGAAGAGACCTTTTTTGCAAGAGGGCGCGGTACAACGTGGAGATCTAGGCTGGAGCGGAGTTGCGGGGCCACTTTTCGAAAGGCCTCGCGGGCGATGCGCTTGAAGCGGTTTCTGGTAGGGGAATCTCCATAGCGGGTAGAGGCGGAGATGCCTAGGCGTGGGCGTGGATGGGAGCTGCTAGCGACATCGATACAGCATAGACGCCCAACCAGGCGCCGGCCGACCTTCTGCATTCGTAGGTAGTCACGGCGCTTGCGGAGGCGGACGTTTTTAGGAAAATCTAGGCGGACAGAATCTTGCGCTTCTGGCGTCTGCGACGGCGGATTACGTTGCGTCCACCCGGTGTTGCCATGCGTGCGCGGAATCCTAAAGTTTTTTTGCGGCGAATTTTGCTGCCCTGATACGTTCTTTTCATGATCCATCTCGGTTTCTTGGTTTAAAGGTAGCGCCAATGGTAGGCTATTTTCCAGTTTCGGGCAAGGAGAGAGAAGAAATGGAGGAGATCGGGTGCGGATACAGACTCGTTCTATGGGCACAAGGAGAGGGGAGATCGGTCTTTTCTTTTTCTAGCCGCCTCGGCTTTCGTGCTCGATTTTTTCTAAAAATTCTCCTTTTCTCTATTTTCTGTTGACATTTACCGGTGACTCCTGCTTTCATGAGTAGCATTCCATGCCCAAAGAAGAGACGATTAAAATTGACGGTCAGGTGGAAGAGCTGTTGCCAAACATGCACTTCAGCGTAGTGCTGGAGAATGGCATGAAGGTGATAGCGCACCTCTGTGGAAAGATGCGGATGCGAAACATTCGCGTATACGTAGGAGACAAAGTCACTGTGGAGTTGTCCCCATACGATTTAACCAAGGCGAGAATTGTTTATCGCCACAAATGATTTGATCTTCAGTAGGAGGATCGTATATACTCTGTGCGGCCGGTGCCTGTACAGACAGTGCCCAGGTAGCTCAGTGGTAGAGCACTTGCATGGTAAGCAAGTGGTCGTAGGTTCAATTCCTATCTTGGGCAAATAGCCAAGGAAACGAAAGTCGAGGAGAAAAATGGCAAAAGAAACATACCAAAGAAATAAACCGCACGTAAACATTGGAACGATTGGTCACGTGGATCACGGAAAAACCACATTAACTGCGGCGATTACAAAAACATTGGCTTCGAAAGGAAAAGCGAAATTTAGAGATTACGCTTCCATTGATAACACCCCTGAAGAGAAAGCTCGTGGGATTACGATTAACGCCTCTCACGTTGAGTATGAGACAGACGAACGTCACTATGCACACGTTGACTGCCCAGGCCACGCCGACTACGTAAAAAACATGATTACAGGTGCTGCGCAGATGGACGGAGCGATCCTGGTTGTCGCTGCAACAGACGGTCCAATGCCTCAAACAAAAGAGCATATCCTGCTCGCTCACCAAGTAGGTGTTCCTTCTATCGTTGTGTTCCTCAATAAGATGGACATGATTGGCAAGGGTGACGAAGAGCTAGTAGACCTCGTAGAGATGGAGTTGACAGAGCTTCTCGAAGCGAAAGGGTACAAAAACACCCCAATTATCCGAGGTTCCGCTCTGAAAGCACTTGAAGGTGATTCTCAGTATGTGAAGTCAATCGAGCAGCTGATGGATGCTGTGGATAATAGTATCCCAACACCTGTCCGTGAAATTGATAAGCCTTTCTTGATGCCGATCGAAGACGTCTTCACGATTGCTGGCCGTGGAACTGTGGTTACTGGCCGTGTTGAGCGTGGGGTTCTCCGTGTCAACGATAAAGCGCAGATCGTTGGGATTCGCCCAACTCGCGAAACGGTTATCACCGGTCTTGAAATGTTCAACAAAACTTTGGAAATGGCTGAAGCTGGCGAGAACGTCGGTGCGCTACTCCGCGGTATTGAAAAGAACGATGTTGAACGCGGAATGGTTATTGCAGCTGTAGGAACATGCAAACCGCATAAGAAATTTACTGGTACTGTCTATATTCTTAAGAAAGAAGAGGGCGGCCGCCATAAACCTTTCTTTACCGGGTATCGTCCTCAGTTCTACGTCCGAACAACAGACGTAACAGGTACAGTACAGCTTCCAGCAGGAGTTGAGATGGTGATGCCAGGCGATAACGTTGAAATGACGATCGAACTGATCCATCCAATTGCTATGGAGAACGGAATGCGCTTTGCGATCCGAGAAGGTGGACGTACGATTGGTGCGGGTACCGTCTCTAAGATTATTGAGTAAGGACATTTTTGTACGCGGGTGTGTAGCTCAGTTGGTAGAGCAGCGGTCTCCAAAGCCGCTTGTCGGGGGTTCGAGTCCCTCCGCACTCGTGTCTTTTACGTCAAAAGAGGTCTCTTACAAGGCGATAGTCTTGTAAGAGTTTCTTATTATCAACGGATTCCTTAGGGAATGGGGGTATTTTTGTCAGACACGACTGCGCAAGGAAGTAGGAAATTTTTAAGCTTCGGCGAGATTCGCAATGAATTGAGTAAAGTCACGTGGACTCCTCGGGGCGAACTCCTTTTTTATGCAAAGATTGTCGTCCTGGCCACCTTTTTTTTCGGGTTTGCGATTTATTTAGTTGATTTATCCATCCGTGGTCTTTTAGAGTCTATTAGTTCGCTGATGAAATGGGCCTTTTTGGGATAGGGGATTCGGAATGATGCGTTGGTACGTAGTTCAGGTCGCTTCTGGACAAGAAAAAAAAGTAAAAAAAGTTTTAGAGGAACATCTCGCCTCTAAAGGAATGACCGAGCAGATCGAGCAGGTCTTGATTCCCACAGAGCAGGTCTCTGAGGTGAAGAAAGGTCAGCAGAAGATCAGTGAGAAGAAGATGTGGCCGGGGTACCTCCTTGTCCATATGACGCTCACAGATGAGTCGTGGTCTTATATTAAAGAAACTCCTGGAGTCATTGACTTCCTAGGAGGGGGCACTCCTACCTTCCTTTCAGAACATGAAATGAAGGGGATCATGGAGGAGCTCGAGACTCGTCAGAAAGGCGTTGTACATAAGCACAAGGTAGACATCGGCGACCGCGTAAAAATCGTGGACGGCGTCTTCATCAACTTTATCGGAACCGTCATGGAAGTTCACCATGATAAGGGCCGTCTTAGCGTAATGGTCTCGATCTTCGGACGGGATACACGCGTTGACGACCTGGAGTTCTGGCAAGTGGAACAGGCGGGCGCTGAAAGCGCCAGTTAGATTCGGTAGGGATATATATTATGGCAAAAAAAGTTGTTAAATTAATTAAATTGCAGATTCCGGCGGGGAAGGCCAATCCAGCTCCTCCGATCGGTACGGCTCTAGGGCCTGCCGGCGTGAATATCATGGCTTTCTGCAAGGAATTCAATGCGAAGACACAAGATCAGGCTGGAGATGTTCTGCCAGTCGTGATTACTGTCTATCAAGATAAATCATTTACATTCATCACTAAGAAACCTCCCGTTTCTCGTGCGATCTTGAAAGAGCTCGGACTCGAGTCTGGGTCAAAAGTTCCTAACCGCGATAAGGTAGGGAAATTGACTCTGGCCCAGGTGCGAAAAATCGCAGATCATAAGAAGTCGGATATGCGGGTCTCTTCGGATGAGGCGGCAATGCAGTTAGTGAAGGGAACAGCCCGTTCAATGGGCGTGGATGTCGTGGAGTAAGATTATGGTAAAACGCTCAAAACGAATGAAAGAGATCGATCAGAAACTGGAGCTAGGTAAGACCTATAAGCTTAACGAAGCTGTCGATTTTCTAAAAGCTTGTCCACCAACACGCTTCGATCAGTCAATGGATATCTCAATCCGTATGGGGATCGATCCGAAGAAGTCGGATCAGCTGGTACGTGGAATGGTCACTCTTCCGTATGGAACCGGTCAGGTTATTACAGTCGCTGTTATCGCAAAGGGTGATAAGGCGAGAGAAGCAACCGAAGCGGGTGCCGATTTTGTAGGTGCAGAAGATCTTCTCGAGAAAATTAAGAACGGCTGGACCGATTTTAGCGTCCTGATTGCAACGCCAGATATGATGCGTGAGCTCGGCAAACTCGGAAAGGTGCTAGGTCCTCGAGGCCTTATGCCAACACCGAAGGGCGGAACCGTCACAACAGATGTGGCTAAAGCGGTTAAGGAGTCAAAAGGCGGCAAGATCGAGTTTAAAGTCGACAAGACAGGCAACCTGAATAATGCCGTAGGCAAGATGTCATTCGCAGTGGAAGATCTGGTAAAAAACATCGAAACGCTGCTTCACGCGATTAACCGTGCAAAGCCAGCAAGTGCGAAGGGGATCTACCTCCGCTCGATGTACCTCTCCACCACGATGGGTCCTGGATTAAAAATTGATACGCAGTCATTGGGGTTGTCATAATATGAGACCAGAAAAAGAGCTTCTATTAAACGAAATTCAAGAAAAAATCGAGGCCTCTCAGGCAATGGTTGTCGCTACCTACGATCGCCTTGAACCAAATCGTTCGTGGGATCTACGCGGCCAACTCGCCCAGACAGGTAGTCTGTTCGAAGTGGTGCGTAAACGCGTTTTTTTAAAGGCGGCAGAGCGCTCTGGCATCAAATTTGATGCAGATCTTCTGCGAGGCCACGTCGGGGTGCTTTTCATCTCGCAAAGCGACGCGATCGCCCCTTTGAAAACATTATGCAAGTTCTCTGCGGATAATCCGCAAACCTTAGAGGTCCTTTGTGGCCGAATCGAGGGGCGGCATTGCTCTGGAGCTGATATGAAGGAGTTAGCGCTCCTCCCAGGCCAAGAGCAGATGCGCGCAGAGTTCATCGCCCTTCTAGTTGCCCCCATGTCTGGGCTGGCTGCTACTTTGGAAGCGATCCTCTCCGGACCGCTCTCCGTAATCGAACAACAAGCTACAAAAGAATGAGGTAAATTGTGAGCAATCAAGTAGAAGATCTCGTAGAAAAGTTGAGCCAACTCACTGTATTGGATATGGCAAAACTGAAAAAGGCCCTTGAAGAGAAATGGGGTGTAACAGCGGCAGTAGCCGTGGCTCCAGCCGCAGCAGGCGCAGCAGCCGCAGCAGCGCCAGCAGTAGCAGAATCCACAGATTACCAAGTAATCTTGGAAGGCCCAGTACCTGATGACAAGAAAATTTCTGTCATTAAAGTATTGCGCGAAGTGACAGGTCTCGGCCTTAAAGAGGTTCGTGATCTAGTTGATGGCGCTCCAAAAGAAGTCAAAGCAACTGCTCCAAAAGCAGAAGCTGATGAGATCGCCAAGAAACTGCAAGCTGCAGGCGCTAAGGTTACATTAAAAGGACTCTAATTACATAGAGTGGAGTGCTGTTGCGCAATTCAAGTAATTGAGTTGCGCAAACAGCATTTATATAAAATCTGAGGAGAGAGTGCGTCTATGTTGAAAAAACCCCCTCGTAGAGAGAGTATTCAGGATCGGGAAGAGATCATCGATCTCCCGAATCTGATTGAGATTCAGATTAAGTCTTATCATCAGTTCCTTCAGGCTCACCTCCTCCCCCATGAGAGAGAGAATGTAGGCCTTCAGGAAGTCTTTAACGAAATGTTTCCCATCAAGTCGTTTGATGAGAAGACCGTTCTGGAATTTCTCTCCTATAGCTTAGGGGTTCCAAAGTATTCTCCTGAAGAGTGTATCCGACGGGGTATTACCTATAACGTAACGTTAAAGGTGAAGTTCCGCCTCACGGATGAGACAGGTATCAAGGAGGAGGAGGTCTATATGGGCACCCTTCCTGTAATGACCGACAAGGGAACCTTCGTCATTAACGGGGCCGAGCGGGTTATTGTGTCCCAGCTCCACCGCTCTCCTGGTATCTCCTTTGAGCAGGAACGTAGCTCTAAGGGTGGCGTTCTCTATTCCTTCCGCGTTATTCCATACAGAGGTAGCTGGTTAGAAGCGGCCTTTGATAGCAATGACCTGGTATATATTTATATCGACCGCAAAAAACGTCGTCGTAAGATTCTTGCTTCTACTTTTATCCGTACTTTAGGCTTCTCGACAGATGCTGACATCATCGAAGAGTTCTTCCCAATCAGCAAGGTAAAGCTGAAGTCTGAGAAAGACTTCGTCAAGTTGACAGGTAAGATCTTGGCGCAGACGGTGGCTGATGAAGCTGCCAACCTGGTCTATGGAAAGGCAGGAGAGAAGCTCACGACAGCCATGCTGAAACGCATGCTCGATGAGGGGATCCAGTCAGTTTCGATTGCAGAAGATGCAGATGAGAACCATCCGATCATCAAGATGTTGTCAAAAGATACGACCGATTCCTATGAGTCGGCCTTAAAAGACTTCTATCGCAAAA
Organism: uncultured bacterium; assembly: GCA_964516935.1. Taxonomy (GTDB): domain Bacteria; phylum Chlamydiota; class Chlamydiia; order Chlamydiales; family SM23-39; genus CAZEZK01. The sequence continues at coordinate 18,409 of CAZEZK010000013.1, read as the reverse complement.
TCCGCCCAGGTGAGCCGCCCACATTGGCTAATGCCCGTTCGGCAATTATGCGTCTATTTTTCGACCCAAAACGCTACCATCTGGGCCGCGTAGGTCGCTATAAGTTGAATTGCAAACTCCATCTTGGACTCACCGATGTTGATCTGGCGCTTTCTATCTTGAAGAAAGAGGATGTGATTGCCGCCCTAAAGTATCTGATCCGCCTGAAAATGGGTGATGAGCATGCCTTTGTCGATGATATCGACCATCTAGGCAACCGCCGCATCCGTTCCGTAGGGGAGCTAGTACAGAATCAGTGCCGTATCGGCCTGGCTCGTATGGAAAAGCTCATTAAAGAGCGTATCAACCTGTTTGATTTCTCTTCTGATACCATGACCCCAGGGAAGATTGTCTCTGCGAAGGGGCTGGCTGGCGTGTTGAAGGATTTCTTCGGTCGTTCCCAACTCTCCCAGTTCATGGACCAGACAAACCCGATCTCTGAGCTGACGCATAAGCGCCGTCTCTCTTGCCTCGGCCCAGGCGGTTTGAATCGCGAACGAGCGAGCTTCGAAGTGCGCGACGTGCACCCCTCTCACTACGGTCGTATCTGTCCGATTGAGACGCCGGAAGGTCAGAATATTGGTTTGATCACCTCTCTCGCTACCTATGCGAAGATCAATGAATTCGGCTTCATCGAGACCCCATACCGCAAGGTAAAAGACGGGATCGTTACCGATGAGATCGAGTATATGACTGCAGATCAGGAATCCGATTGTGTAGTTGCTCAGGCATCAACACCTCTCGATGAGTTCAACATGTTTAAAGAAGACATGTGCTGGGCTCACCAGAGAGGGGAGCCGATGGAGATCGAGACGAGCAAGATTACTCATATGGACGTATCGTCCAAGCAGCTGGTATCGATTGTTGCTGGATTGATCCCCTTCTTGGAGCACGACGATGCTAACCGAGCGCTTATGGGTTCGAACATGCAACGTCAAGCAGTGCCTCTTCTAATTCCTGAAGCGCCTCTCGTCGGTACGGGGCTAGAGCTGCGTGCAGCTCGCGACTCCGGCGCTGTGATTATTGCTGAAGAAGAGGGAGTGATTGAGTATCTCGACGGCTTTAAGATCGTTGTGGCTCCAAAGGACAACCCACTGCAGAAGCACACCTATGTGCTCAAGAAGTTCCTTCGCTCCAACAGCAGCACCTGCGTCAGTCAGACGCCGCTCTGTAGCATTGGCGACAAGGTAAAGCCAGGCGATATTCTCGCTGACGGTCCTGCAACAGATAAAGGGGAGATCGCGCTCGGTAAGAACGTTCTGGTCGCCTTTATGCCTTGGTGCGGTTACAACTACGAGGATGCGATTATCATCTCTGAGAAGTTGATTCGCGAAGACGCCTACACATCGATCTACCTGGAAGAGTTCGAGCTCACAGCCCGAGATACTAAATTGGGTAAAGAGGAGATCACTCGCGATATCCCGAACGTTCCTGAGGAGATGTTGAAAGACCTCGGTGAGGATGGAATCATCCGCATCGGAGCGCTTGTCGAGCCAGGTACCATTCTGGTTGGAAAGGTGACTCCTAAGTCTGAAACAGAACTCTCTCCAGAAGAGCGCCTCCTGCGCGCAATTTTCGGTGAGAAAGCTGCCGATGTGAAAGATGCCTCTCTCGTTGCACCTCCTGGAACTGAAGGGGTTGTAATGGATGTGAAGGTATTCTCCCGCCGTGATCGTCTCTCTAAGACAGACGATGAGATGGTGGAAGAGGCAAGCCGCATTAAGGACATCCACGTGGAACACCGCGAGAAGGAGTCAGAACTCCACCTCGAATTCCACGAGAAGATGGGAGCTCTCCTCTTGAATGAGAAGGCACCTGCTCATATCATGCACCGCAAAACGGGCACAATCCTGGTGGAAGAGGGACAAGTGATGACTCAAGATACTCTGGAACTGCTTGAAAATGAGAAGGCTGAAGACCTTCTAATGGCAAGTGATAAGGAGATCTATCAGGAACTTAAGAGAATTGTTCGCGAATACGAACTCGCTCATCAGGGACTTCAGATGAAGTACCGCACCGAGTTGGAGTTTGCGCGAAAAGGGGACACAGAGCTCGATGCAGGAGTGATCCGGCAGGTGAAGGTCTATGTCGCCACAAAGAGAAAGTTACAAGTCGGCGATAAGATGGCCGGTCGTCACGGAAACAAAGGCGTTGTCGCCAAACTGGTTCCTGAAGCGGACATGCCATACCTATCGAACGGCGAATCGATCCAGATGATTCTGAATCCTCTGGGCGTTCCTTCCCGAATGAACATGGGACAGTTGCTCGAGACCCATTTGGGTTATGCGGCTAAGAAGGCAGGCATCTATGTAAAGAGCGCCGTCTTTGAAGGCTTCCCAGAAGCAAAGATTTGGGAGATGATGAAAGATCAGACGATGTTCCATGAAGGGAAAGCATATCTCTATGATGGAAGAACGGGCGATCGCTTTGACAACCGCGCGGTCGTTGGATATATCTATATCCTAAAACTGAGCCATTTGGTTGCCGATAAGATCCACGCTCGCTCCATTGGTCCCTACTCTCTCGTTACGCAACAGCCCCTTGGCGGTAAGGCGCAGATGGGCGGTCAGCGATTTGGGGAGATGGAGGTGTGGGCTCTTGAAGCATATGGCGCGGCCCACTTGTTACAAGAGATGCTCACGGTGAAGTCTGATGACGTACCAGGAAGAACGCTTATTTACGAATCAATCGTAAAGGGACAGAATCGACTCGTCGCAGGTACCCCAGAATCTTTCAATGTTCTTGTGAAAGAGATGTTTGGGTTGTGCCTCGATGTTCGCACAGAATTTGTAGAGTTGGAAGCCACACCAGCAGAAGTAGAATAGGGAGATAAGGCGGATGTTCGCAGAAGAAGGGGTACAATATTCTCACGAGAAAAAACAGATGTCGGATGCGCCGGTTGTACAACAGGCACATTTCGACAAGTTGACCATTAAGATTGCCTCGGGAGAGGTAATCCGTGATCAATGGTCCCGTGGTGAGGTGAAAAAACCAGAGACGATCAACTACCGCACATTCAAACCGGAAAAGGGCGGTCTTTTTTGTGAGAAAATTTTCGGTCCTACAAAGGACTGGGAGTGCTCTTGCGGAAAATATAAGAAGATTAAGCACAAGGGCATTATCTGCGACCGTTGCGGCGTAGAGGTCACTGTGTCTAAAGTGCGTCGTGAGCGTATGGCCCACATCGAGTTGGCTGTTCCGATCGTCCACATCTGGTTCTTTAAGACCACGCCTTCTCGTATAGGAAACGTGCTCGGTATGCCAACAGCAGACCTAGAGCGCGTTATCTACTACGAGGAGTATGTCGTTACCGATCCAGGTCAGACAGATCTCCAAAAAAAGCAGCTCCTCAATGATAACGAGCATCGCGAAGCGCTTGAGAAATGGGGTGCAGGCTCCTTCACCGTCAAAATGGGCGGCGAGGCGATCCAAGACCTTCTCAAAGCAGAGGATCTTACCTCTCTCGTCACAGAGCTTAAAGAGAAGCTCCGTAAGACGAAGTCGATGCAAGCGCGCATTAAGCTTGCTAAGCGACTGAAAATTGTAGAGGGCTTCTCCACATCCACAAACAAACCCGATTGGATGGTTCTCTCCTACGTTCCGATTATTCCACCGGATCTGAGACCGCTTGTTCTCTTGGATGGCGGCCGTTTTGCTACATCTGATCTGAACGATCTCTACCGACGAGTGATCAACCGAAACAACCGTCTTAAAGCGATTCTGAAGCTGAAGACTCCAGACGTCATCATTCGCAACGAGAAGCGTATGCTTCAGGAAGCGGTTGATGCCCTCTTTGATAACGGTCGCCATGGTCACCCAGTGATGGGCGCAGGTAACCGTCCTCTAAAAGCACTCTCTGAAATGCTTAAAGGGAAGCAGGGGCGTTTCCGTCAGAACCTCCTCGGAAAACGTGTTGACTACTCTGGCCGTTCCGTCATCGTGGTTGGTCCAGAGCTGAAGTTCAACCAATGCGGTCTGCCAAAGCAGATGGCTCTGGAGCTCTTCGAGCCATTCATTGTGAAGCGCCTTAAAGATCTCGGCTATGTTTATACCATCCGTTCTGCGAAGAAGATGATTCAGAAGCAGGCTGCAGAGGTATGGGACGTGCTCGAAGAGATCATTAAAGGCCACCCAGTACTCCTAAACCGAGCTCCTACGCTCCACCGCTTGGGGATCCAGGCGTTTGAGCCGGTTCTCATTGAAGGGAAGGCGATCCGTATCCATCCTCTCGTCACGCCAGCATTCAACGCTGACTTCGACGGAGACCAGATGGCTGTCCACGTGCCTCTCTCTATCGAAGCACAGCTGGAAGCAAAACTGCTCATGATGGCCCCAGATAACATCTTTCTGCCCTCTTCAGGGAAGCCGGTCACGGTTCCTTCGCAGGATATGATTCTCGGCCTCTACTATTTGATGCATGATCCAGTCGTTGTCCCAGAGAAGGTGAAGATTTTTAGAGATCCAGAAGAGGTTCTTCTCGCCCTCAATGCGAGTGGTAGCTACAACTGGTACGCTTCTGGGAAACAGCCTGAGCACCAAGACCATCTTGGTCGCGGGATCCATCTCCATGAGAAGATTAAACTGCGTCTTGAAGGTGGCATCGTAGAGACTACGCCAGGTCGCGTGGTCTTCAATACAATTGTGCCAAAGCAGCTTGGATTCCAGAACTACGTATTGCGCAAGAAGCGTCTCTCAGAGCTAGTCTTGGAGTGCTACAAGAAAGTAGGTCTCGAAGCAACCGTTCAGTTCCTCGATAACATGAAGAACTTGGGCTTTGCTGAAGCGACTAAAGCTTGTATCTCCATGGGTACCTGCGATATTAAAGTGCCGAAAAACAAGCCGAAAGTCTTGGAAGAGGCGTATCAGCGCGTCGCAGTTGTTCGCAAACAGTATGCAGACGGGATTATCACAGAGGGCGAGCGCCACTCCAAGATTATTAGTATCTGGACAGAGGTCTCTGATAAACTCTCTGAAGATCTTTTCCATCTCATTTTCGACACCTCGAAGGGCGATCTCAATCCGCTCTATTTGATGGTCGACTCTGGAGCTCGTGGGAACAAGTCTCAGGTTCGTCAGCTCGGTGCACTTCGAGGGTTGATGGCGAAACCTTCAGGGGAGATTATCGAGTCGCCCATTACGGCGAACTTCCGCGAAGGTCTGACCGTTATGGAGTACTTCATCTCCACACACGGAGCTCGTAAAGGTCTTGCCGATACGGCTCTTAAAACGGCTGACTCTGGTTACCTCACACGCCGACTTGTCGACGTCGCCCAGGATGTGGTTGTGACCCGCGAAGATTGCGGTACGATTAACGGTATCGAAGTCTCTGCGATTAAGCAGGGGACTGAAGAGCTTCTCGCTCTCAAGGATCGTATCTACGGACGTGTCGTCTTGGATGATATTTATCTCCCAGGAGATAGTACAAAGCTGCTGGCCCGCGCTGGTGACACTCTCACCGCAGATCAGGCGGCCTTGATCGATGATGCTGGTATTGAGACCCTCCGTATCCGCTCCGCATTGACCTGCGAGAGCCGCCGCGGACTCTGCTCGAAGTGCTACGGCCTTAATTTGGCGACCGGAGGAATGGTCGGCCAGGGTGAAGCTGTTGGTATTATCGCTGCACAGTCGATCGGGGAACCGGGAACGCAGCTCACAATGAGAACGTTCCACCTTGGCGGTATCGCGTCTGCCGGTTCTAGCCCAGAGTTTATCGCAGAGCAGGATGGCATCGTGGTTTACATGGATCTACGCGTTGTCCGCTCTGAAGAGGGACACTGGCTTGCTCTGAATAAGAACGGACTCCTCCAAGTGGTCCGCGACGAGGGACGCTCTCTGGACGACTACAAGAAGCTCCTCCAGAACAAGTCGATCGAGCCGCTCCAGTCCTTTACTGTAGAACTCGGCACTCAAATCTTCTTTGCTGATGGCTCCGAAGTAAAGCCAGGCGCTAAGATCGCCGCTTGGGAGCAGCACAGCAGTCCAATTATCTGCGAACGCCCAGGATATGTGAAGTATGAGGACCTTGTAGAAGGGATCTCGACGATGCGCGAAGTGAACAAGCAGACCGGCCAAGCCGAGCTGATCGTTCGTCAGCACCGCGGTGAACTCCATCCGCAGATCATCATCTATGCAGATTCCGACTGCACAGAGCTAGTTGGTACCTATGCGATCCCATCAGGCGCTAGCCTGTCGGCTCGTGAAGGCCAGCACGTCGCAGCCGGCGTGGTTCTAGCCAAGTTGCCTCGTGGCGCGATTAAGACGAAGGATATTACTGGGGGGCTACCCCGTGTTGCTGAGCTCTTTGAAGCTCGCCGACCGAAAGATGCTGCCGAGATCGCTAAGATCGATGGGATCGTCGACTTCCGCGGCGTCCAGAAGAACAAACGTATCGTCGTCATCCGAGATGAAGTCTCCGGTATGGAAGAGGAACACCTCATTCCGCTTACGGAGCACTTGATCGTTCAGAAGGGCGACCTGGTAATTAAAGGGCAACAGCTCACCGAAGGTCTCGTGGTCTCTCAAGAGATCCTCGAAATTTGCGGCGTTCGTGAGCTCCAGAAGTACCTTGTCAACCAGGTGCAAGAGGTCTATCGCCTACAAGGGGTGGATATCAATGATAAACACATTGAGATCATCGTCCGCCAGATGTTGCAGAAGGTTCGTATCTCCGATCCAGGTGATACAACCTTCCTCCATGGGGAAGATATCGACCGCAAGCTCTTCCACGAGCAAAACCGCAAGATCCTTGAAGAGGGGGGCAAGCCCGCTCAGGCATCTCCGGTGCTCTTGGGGATCACTCGCGCCTCTCTAGGTACAGGATCCTTCGTCTCCGCTGCCTCCTTCCAAGAGACCACACGAGTCCTTACGGAAGCGGCAAGCGAGAGCAAGACCGACTACCTTCTGGATATCAAGGCCAACCTGATTATGGGCCACATGATCCCAGGCGGAACCGGCTACCAGTACCGCAAGAAGGTCAATCGTTACCTCGAAGCTCAACAGAACGAAGAGCTAGAGGTCGATTTCACCTCCGAGTGGGTCAGAACTCCCGCAGCGGTCCAATAAGGATCGCTTAGCTTATCTCTATGTTTAAAGGGCCGCTTTCCTTAACCGGAGAAGCGGCCTTTTTATTTAAAAAATGTATATATTTGATATATACATCATTTGTGTTATAATATTTAAATATGATTAATTCTGAAAATCTTCTATTAAATCGAATTCCTTCGCTTGTTTTTCCGGCCCCTGTAGTAGATGCGAAAAGGCATCTCGACTGCTTGCAAGATTTTTTTATCGCATTCCAACAGCACTGTTGTCAGTACGCAAATCATTCAATAAACGAGAATGATTGGAAGAAAAAAAGTGTTATACATCTTGATTTAAGCACTTATGACGTAGGCGCAAATATACCTCTTATTTTCTTAACAGAAAAAGGGGAGCTCGCGGCACATGAATCGATAATGCAAGTCTGGCAAGCTGTTGGATTAACGTTCACATCATTTAAGAGTCTCAGAATTATTGGACCAAACAATTCTCCGCTAACTATATCTAAAATAGAGTTTCTTTTGTCACGCCATGAGATGTTTGCCTATTTTAGCTATTTTATCTCTCCACAGCACTCGTTTCCGCAAGCTCGGATTCCTTTCGGACTTTTCAATGGAAATCAAATAGAAATAATTCGCTGTTTTAAGCCTGGGGAAGTTTTCCCAAAAGAACATTGGGATAAGTGGCATGAAATCGATCTTTTAGCAAAGCAGACATATCAAAATAGGATCCATACGCTCTTTTCACAAGCCACAAGATGGATTTGCGAACAACAAGAAGGGCTTATTGTAGTAGATGTTGGAGGTGGTGATGGCAGTCTGGCTTTCAGCGCTGAGAATAGCCGAATTAAGACAATTTATATGTTGGACAATAGCAAAACATCGGTTGAGATCGCACAAGAGAGGGCTGAAGCTATAGATCGTTGTAGCAACATCCCGGGATGGGAACCAAATCCCAAAAGCAGAGTGGTCCCAATCGTGGCAGATATCGTGAATTGTGACTACTCCGAAGTGATTGGGGGGCAAAAAGCAGATATTATCTATCTCAGCGGCGTGGTTGCTAATGAGGTATTAACTCGTTGCGACGCAAAGTTGGTCATAGAAAAGTGTAAGGCAGCTCTAAAAGAGGGTGGCTATCTCTTTGTAGCCTCTTATAGCGCCCCATATTTCCACAAATCTAATTATAAAAAATTTGGGTTCATCGTTGAGAATCAGGTAGCTCCGAACTTCGTTGAAGGGAAATTTCTCCCGGAAGAGTTCTATATCTTAAAAAAGCCGTAGACAAGACTAAAGAAAAGTTTGTACTGTGAGGGAAAGGTGGAGACCCATGAATACCCTCAAGAGCTTCTTTCTAAACTTTCTAGTCGTCTTTTTCGCAGTTCATGTCTTGGAGGGGGTGGATGTAGCAATTCCGACAAAACTGCCCCATTTTGGCAGCGATATCCCATTTGCTCTGGCTCTTGGACTGTTAAACTCTCTGATTGAGCCGATCTTTGCTTTTGCCTTCCGTCCTGCAACAATTTCTCGAATTTTATTGACTGCTTTTGTCTTGAACTTTGGAGTGTTTGCCCTAGCTAAATTTGTCTCCAGAATTGGCATCGAAATCAGTTCTGTCGAGGGGTATCTCTTTGTTGCAGGTGCTGTGACTGTAGCGAGTTTCCTCACTAACTTTCTAGAAATGAAACATCGCAACAAGCAGTCCGGCGATGGCGACGGAGTTCCTCCCACGATCTGATATTTATACTGAGTCGATCCTGGAGTCAGGACACCCGCAAAGTCCATTAGAAGGGCTCCGCCCTTCTGATCTCGGCAAGGGAGCTAGCTCCCTTGCAACCCACATGGGTTTGCAAAGGGCCGAGGCCCTTTGCCGAGGTTGAAGGAGCAGAGCTCCTTCCGTAGAAAAAGATTCAACATCTGTATTGAACGGATTCATATGGCCGACGATTATGACATAGGAAATTATTTCCTGTCATCCTCAGGGACCTCTATTGGTACAGGTTGTGGCGCTGGAGTTGGGGCTGCCTGTTTTTGACTCATCGCAAAGAAACTAAAGAGTAGTGCTGCGCCTGCTATGAAATAAAAGAGTCCACAAGGGCCGCAGAGTCTCATGGCGAGCGGTGCAATGAGGGGGCCTGTGATCGCTCCAAGTCCAAAGCTAAGGAGCAGTTTCCCGGTCGCTGTTACGACCTGCTCTTTGCCCATAGACTCACAACTATAGGCGAGGCTAATGGGATAGAGCGTACAGGCGAACCCACCAAAGAACCAGAGAGGGATCGAGAGTGTTTGGAAAGAGGAACCTCCAAGATGTGCGGTGATCAGTCCGCAGGTGGCGAGTGAAACGCTCACTGCTACGAGTAGTAGGCGTCGGTTCACCCGATCGGACCAGTAGCCTACTGGGAACTGGAGGCAGAGTCCTCCAAAGAGAATAACAGCCATTAGATAGCCAATATGAGGCACAGGCAGCCCTACTTGCTTCGCATAGAGTGGGATGAGACCGTAGATCGAGGCGAGCGTCGTTCCGCCGAGAGCACTGCCAAAAAGACCTACCTTAGGTACAGAAACAGGAGTCCCAATCTTTGTTGGAAGAACAACATCTGCCTCCTGCTCCCAAAAAGCGAGAGAGATAATCGAGGCAAACATCAGGAAAGCTGTGATCGAGTAGGGGAGAAGGGTAGTAGTTGGAACGAAGCTGAAGAGCAGCTGGCCACAGCTAATCGCTATATAAGAGCTAATTAAGTAGAGAGATAGCGCTACGCCGCGGCGGTTGCTGTTGGTGCGCATCATTAGCCAGCTCTCGATGACGATCGTGATTCCCGCAATGCACATCCCACCCAGAAAGCGCATCGCTCCCCAGAACCAGGCATGAACCCAGAGGGCTTGCACCATTACAAGCACTCCTAAAAAAAAAGCTAAAATAGCAAAGGAGCGGAGATGTCCAACCCTTTGGACCCATTGGCCGCCACGCCAAGAGCCAACCAGAATCCCTCCGTAGAGAGCTGCTGTTAAGGCGCCGACCGACTCCGGGGGATAACCCTCCATTTCTAAACGGAGAGCTACAAATGTATTAAACAAACCGCTGCCGATTAGTAATAAAGAAATACTGAGCAATCTATACAACATAAGCTTCTTTACATAAGTAAATCACAATTGTGGTATAAATTAAATTATGAAAGTTACTTCCCAGCTTACATTCGACGAGGCAATTGAGAACCTGGCAGTAATAGCTTCCTTAGATCCAGAGTCCTACGAACCTATTTCGATCCTTTTTGGACGAAAATTGGTGGTAGAAAAGATCGGATCTTCAGTGGAATGGCTCAGTGCTGAAGGGGAGGCACCCCTATTAGAGGTGTTAGATGTCACCTATCGTTCGATCTATCAGCACATTGAGATGCTCTTTGAACAGGGGATCGCCAGCGAGGCGGAGCTCTCATCCTTAATGGCTTTAGTGGCTGAGTCTGCAGAAAAGATGGAGCAATATCTAGCGATCCATTTAGGTAGACCGATGCATGGTGTTGTCTCAAATCGCAAAGAACTACAAGTACTTAAGAAGTTTTATCTTACTTGGGTTTCGGAGCATGCGGGAGACAATTCCGAACTTGACGCAGTTCGTCGGGATCGCGATTACGAGTTCTTCTTTGTTCGAAAGCCGGATGGAACACCCTATTTTGCGCTCGATCTGATTCGCAATGTGAAACTTGTCTATGGATTTGAGGGGGGAGACCTTGAGGAAGATCCGCTCCTACGCGTACGTGCAATCTTGGATCGCGACCTCCAGGCGTCGGCCTTCCAGATTTTAGAAGAGAGTCGTCGTTGGATCATATCCTATTATAAACTATCTGTAGAGTCGCGTCAGAATCCCTTTGCCGCGGCGATCGGGAAGGCTCTATTAGCCCTCTTTTTAGCATCTAATCCTCGCAACCTGATCCAGAACACCTCGGGTAAAAGTTCGATTCAGTATTTTGATGATTTTCAGCTCTTTCTGCGCGATGGTCTGCAGACAGTTGATTATCGGGAGCAGATGGCTTCAGAGCCAGAGGAGGGGGATCCCGCGTTTATCTGTGTTCATCTGATTCATGCTCTTTGTGCCGGCTTCTTCCACCGAAGAGGTGGAGTAAAGCAGGAGGCGATCGGGTTGGTTCATCGCATGATCCATCATGGAGAAAAAACCTATCAGCAGGGTACATCGCTCTGGAATCAGCTGCTTCTTGAGGATCAAAATTTTCGAACATTGATTTCTCATTTCCCCAATGGTCCGATCTTTAAAACAATCGATCTCGTTCGGGCGGGCTGCGACCAGTTCGATCCGCTCAGTCAGGACAACCGGCCGATGTGTGTTTACCGCGTGAAGCGCAAAGGGGCCCATATCGATGTAGTTCGTATGCCATCGCCTACGCGCCAAGCAACTCTAGAATATGCAGAGATCGATGAGGAGTTTCTTGGCTTTCTACGCAGCCTTGATGGAATCCACCTCTATATCAATCTACAAGATCCTAACTCCCTTAAAGAGGAGGCGCGTTGTCATGCGATCCACGCCCTGCAGAAAAATGTCGAATATTCCCGTTCACTCCTACTTATTGATATGCCAAAATATGGAGAGTTTTACTCTCAGAGCGGCCTTTATCTAAAGATGGATAAAGTAAACGACTTTCTCGATGCCTTTGAAGAGCAGATCAACACTGTTTGGCATTTTCCCATTATGTGCCAAAAATGGAAGCTTCTTCCTATAGCAAAGAAAATCCTCACGACAATCCATCGCTGCTTCTTTCATGGAGCTCATAACCTTCCTCGTCGTGAACGAGAGGATTTCGTAGAGATCTTCAACCAGTTTTTCCTGCTCTACTTAATGGATCAGGCAGAGCCTACCTCGATCAGCTTCACCTGTAAAGACGGAGTCGATGCCGGTTCCGTTCAGAACGGCCTTTTTTACCTCTTTATTAAGATGGTCTCAGGTTCGGGGATTGAACAAGCTGAGGAGCTTGATTTGCTTCGTTTTTTGCTCTACACACCTGCGCTCCTTATCCGTGAACGCGCCGTCGACACAGAGACCTTTTATCGAGCTCTCTCTGCTATGGAGCGAATTGATGGTAAGGTGGCCCAGGCGATGAAAGATCTCAAAGAGATCTATTCGCCGAATCTGTTTAAGACACTTAGCGTGATATCTTTGACACACTCTTTATAACTTCGACTGTGTACATTTTTCGAATCAAGTTTCATATGAGCGATAAGGGCTCCGCCCTTCTGATCCCGGCAAGGGAGCCAGCTCCCTTGCAACCCATATGGGTTTGCAAAGGGCCGAGGCCCTTTGCCGAGGTTGAAGGAGCAGAGCTCCTTCTGTTTTATTCTTCGGTAGTCTTAGCGATGAGTTCCTCGTTATAGACCTTCATGAAGGTGGTGAGGTCTTGGACTCTGCGGAGAAGGCTGGAGAATGAGCGCTGGAAATCTTCGCTGCTGAGAGAGGCTTCGCGGTCGGAAGTTTCGAGGAGTTCGGTCAAGCGGCTGAGCGAGGTAGTCATGATATCTAGCTCTCCTTCAAAGTAGTCGCGGAAATCGCGGGGAGTCTTGAGTGACTGCATGAGGTTGGCGCGCTTAGTGCGGCCGCGCTGCCAATGTTTGTCATATTGGAAGAGAAGGCCGTAGTGGTTGATGTCGTTCATGAGGGTCTCTCCCTTACCGAGGATTGAAGTGAGGCGTAAGTAGAGGTCATCCATGGAGATGAGTCGACCGAGGGTTCCTGTGCCACTGGCGAGATCAGCGCTGATCTGCTCTAAATGGTGGAGGGTGTCGCCGCCATCGCGGTAGAGAAGATCGGTGAGTTGATCAAGGCCGTCGAGAAGGCGAGAAGCTTTGGGCAGGAGATTCTCATCATCGAGACCAGTCTGGATAAAGCTGAGGTTGCTATTAAGGAGGTCAATTGCCTGCTTTGCGGAGGGAATGATCTCCTCCTGCTGGATGCTGGTCAGAGTGGAGGCGGCTTGACTGAGGGCATTCTGCATGGCTCCTATGGTTTGGCGAAGGGGCTCTCGCTCCTCTTGAACGATGTCTCCTACCTGTTGGATCACACTATCCATATGGGTAGCAAGTTTGAAGACCTGGTTGAGAGTGTTGTCGAAGGAGTCGGCGGAAACGGCATAGAGGATCTCACCTCGAACAAGTTGAGGCTGCTCTCCAGCGGGGATCAGTTTGGGGAGGATGGCGACAGAGCGCTCACCCATTAGACCAGTGCCGCGGATAGAGATTTCATCGGTGGTATAGATCGGGGTATGAGAGTCAATCTTGAGCTCGAGTTCGTAGCAGTAGATGCGCCCTTGTTCATCGGCAGGTCCGGTGCGGGAGTGGATGATCTCTCGGATGGAGATAACCTCTCCGATCGGTTTGCCAGCAAAGGTGACGCGGGTCCCTACGGTGATGCCAGCGACATTGGTAAAACGAACACAGAGAGCGTGGCGTCCATCCCCGATATGGGGACGAAGGAAGAGGAGGATAGAGGCGGCGATCGTAAAGGCGGTAGTCACGAAGAGGCCGATGAGAATATTTTTAAGGCGGGCATTCATTTATAGGTGCTCCCGGAAGAATTTGATTAAGGGGTCGTCGAGTTTAATAAACTCAGAAGGAGGGGCAATATAGGCGATGCGTCCCTCTTTGTGGAGGGCGATGCGGTCTGCGATGTGGAAGGCGGCTCGGACGTCGTGAGTGACGACGAGGCTGCAGCCTTTGAGCTCTTTCTGGATCTGGACGATGAGGTCATTGATCTGCTGGCCGCTGATCGGGTCGAGTCCTGTTGTTGGCTCATCATAGAGTCGGATCGAGGGACCATAGACGATTAATCGAGCTAATCCAGCTCTCTTGCGCATGCCTCCTGATAGATCAGAGGGCATTTTTTTTTCTACCCCCTCGAGTCCTACCTGTTGCAGAGCTGTGGACACGCGCTGTTGTATCTCTGCCTCGGCAAGGGGCTTGCCGGTTGCGGGATCGCCATGTTGGCGGAGATAGAAACTGGTATTGTCGCCGATGTTCATTGAGTCGAAGAGAGCAGAGCCTTGGAAGAGCATGCCTATGCTCTTGGCATTATCGATCTCGATCTCTCCAGTATCGGCCTGCTCGATTCCCATGATATGGCGCAGTAGGACACTCTTACCTGCGCCGGAGCGGCCGAGGATCACAAGAATCTCTCCATCGCGTATTTCTAGATCGAGACCTCGAAGAACGGTATTTGACCCAAAGCGTTTCCAGAGGTTGCGAATGCGGATCATACAAATCTAACCTTTTTTTGCGCATCTCGCAGGTGCGAGATGCGCGGAAGTAGAATGTCGCTCATCGGTTTAGTCCTAGGGTGAGGAGGAAGTCGAAGACTAGGATCAATATGTAGCTAGTAACGACGCTTTGTGTAGTGGCTCTGCCAACGCCTGCCGCGCCACCAGAGGCTTGCAGCCCTTTATAGCAGCAGACTATAGCGATGACGGTTCCGAAGGTGGCGGCCTTGATTACGCTTGAGTAGCAGTCCAGAAGAGTGATGTGAGTGCGCATCGGTTCGAGGAAGGTTACGAGCGACATGTTTTGGAAGAAGGCTGCGATAAAAAAGCCGCCAAGGATCCCCATCAGGATATTGAAGAGTGAGAGGAGGGGAACCATGAACATGCAGGCAATGATGCGCGGGGCAATGAGATAGCCTGTTGGATGAACAGACATCGAGCGTAGAGCGTCGAGCTGTTCGGTGACCTTCATTGAGCCGATCTCTGCGCACATCGCTGATCCAACGCGGCCAGTTACCATAAATGCTGTGAGAATGGGGCCTAGCTCTGCGATCATTGACTTGCTGACGAGAAGGCCTGTCATGCTGCCCATGCCCTTGTCTCCCAGCTGGTAGAATGATTGCACCGCGAGCACAAAACCGGTGGTAAAACCGGTAATTGCCACCACCCCGAGTGACATTACTCCTACTTCATAGAGTTGCTCTCGCACTAGCTCCCAGCGGGGGGGACGGCGTAAGACGGTTGCAAATACACTAAAAAAAAGGGAGATATGACCACCCACGGTTTCTAAGAAGTGGACGGTTTTCTCCCAGTAGGAGGGGCGCAATGAGCCGGTCTGATCTTCAGTAGCCATCTAAACCGCATTATTACTAGAGTGGCGCCTATGTAGCAACAGCGGGGCGTTCCCACTCTCGAATAATCTCAGATTTCTCAGGGTCATTGCTGAGCCAGATAAAGAACATTACACCGATCTGTCCGATGATCCAGAGGGCTTTGATGATGAGGATGGTGGGGATAATAATGAGTCCCCAAAAGATGAAACAACCCGCTGCTAACAGAGTGAGTTTTGCGATGGTAGAGAGGGTGCAGATGAGCACCTTTTGCCCCTCGACCTTTTCTACCTTCGAGATGTCTTGGACAACAGCCCGGTCCCTTTTTAAAAGGGTAGTTGCGATGAGCCCGCGAATCGTTTTTGCGATCTGCGCATCGTGTAGCAGCGCAAGTGGGGTGGATTTCCACCACTTTTTTGCAGCGCGATCCGCTGGATAGGTAGAGTGGATGACAACTTTTTTCCTGTTTTCAGTAATGCTGTAGTTTCTTGGTATGGTGGATAATTCTACATCAAAGATCAGTCTAGTCAGCCCTTCTAGGGCTCTTTCGTCAATTGTAATTCCTGAGATATCCTCCTTGGTGAGCGGAAATTTCTCAGCCGTGATAACTGAATAGGAACCGTCGATTAGAAACAGCGCTTTTGCGGGAACCGCAAGGAAATCTGTTAGGCCATACAATTTGATGAGCTTATGTGCCTTTTCTGCCTTGCGAAGTCGATAAAAGTCATCTAACTCTCTGCAGGATCTAAAGACATCAGCCTTACCTACATATGCCTGGAAAAGTGCGCTTATATTGGTGTTTCCAAAGTCCTCTGCAAACTCCTCATCCCACCGTTTTTGCGAGATGAGGAAGGATTGGAATTTTTCCGGCAACTTATCAGCTGTGATCTGAAAGGTCACTGCTCTTAGCCACCTGAGGATTTCAGGCGGATGGCTGCTGCCACTACCTGAAGGAGCTGCTCTTTCTGTTGGTCATTGAGCTTACTAAGATCAGCACCGATTTGTTGTGAGAGCATAGAGAGTTCGTTTTGTAAGATGGTCATTTCGCCATTGTTATATTTTCCAAAAAAGTCAGTAGCTACCTGGCTCTGTTGTGCGATCTGTTTTACAGATTCATTCCATACAGGAGGCAAGAAGAAAGAGATAACAAATGTTGCGGCGAAGAGAGCTGCAATCTCCATGCCTTGGTTACCTTTTGTATGTTGCTTGTCAGCCATGAGTTCGCTCATGTCTATCAAATCCCACTTTTTTCCGCCGATTTCATTCTGGTTGAAAGTAGAAAGTTGGCTGAGGAGAAGCATAACCTCGCCGACGAGTTTATTAATCATATGGGTGGCGTTTGCGTTCAACACATCGAAGGCATCTGCGTTGTCTACTTCCGTTTCGAGGGCTTGGTAAGGCTTAAAAATGGGGGATTGAATTCCAGAGATGGACATATAGGTTCTCCTAGTCGTTACATTTTTGGAGCATCTCTTGGATGCTCTTTGTTTGTTCAAAATTTGTGCGTATGTGTGAGGAGAGCTCCTGGATCATGCGCTTCTGATAGGTCTGGTCGGCGCTGTTCAGAGTCTTTTGCCCATTGAGATCCTCAACCTGTTTTGTAGAGTAGGCGCTGCCGAGGTTAGTCGAGACAGTCACGGCGCCATTTGTGATCCCAACAGTCGAGGTAACTGTTTGCACTCCGGCAACCCCTTGAGCAATGGCTCCTGTTCCGCCAATAGCTCCCAATGCAACTGCCGTCCAAGTAAGTCCCGTGTCGATGCGCTGAGCCATTTTGTTTTGTAGAGCCTCGGAAGAGGTGAACCAGCTAGCGACCTCTCTCCAGAGACCGGTATTGGTGGCAATCCGATTTCCTATACCGATTACAGCGGAGAGCGCGGAGGCAGTGACTATCAGGATCGGGGCACCGCCAGCCGCAGCCGCTACTGCAATCGCTGCGGCCCCAGCAAAACCTGCATATTGGGCATACTCACTCCAGTCGCTCCACTGGTGCTGGCTCTTTACCGCATCATAGTGGGCATCGTGGATCTTTGAGAAGTCGGCGCGGGATTTTTCGAGCAGGGCGTTAATTACTCGGACATCTTGACGGAAGAAATTTGCCTGGAGCGCTGAGAGTCGCTCATTGTCCAGCTGGAGATCATTAATAATGATCATGTAGTGGATAGGAGATTTCTTGATGGCCCAAGGAGAAGCTACATCAGTTTGACGGAGATCAGGGAGAGTGGAGAGGCTATCAATATAAGGGGGAACGACATCCTCTATAAGAGTCTTCAACCTATCGAGATCGGTTACATCGACTTCGATGTTTGGATCTATTGTGGGACCGCAGATTTTGTTTAGATCGATCACATTCATGGTTAGGAGCGCATGTTGTTGCTGATTTTTCGATTAGACTCCTCATTCCGGCGAGCGGCATTATTGGCCTGTTCGAGCAGCGTTTTGATATCCTGGATGATGTTTTGGAGGTCGATCATCATGAGGGAGTTGATCTCAGTCTTCGCAGCATCATTCAGGTTCGAGAGTGTATCCTTAATCTTCGAGACGAGCTTCTCAGAGAGCATTTTCTCTTCTTGATCGATGAGCTTGGTTCCATACTTGGTTTGGAAGTCATTGAGTTTCTGACGCAATTCTGGAGTGATTTCGACTGCTTTGTCAGAGGCAGAGAGGTGAGGGAGATCAGCGCTCAGGTCGATAGAGTTTTTAATTTTGGCATTGGCCTGTTTGGTCTCGAACTGTTTTACGGCAATTTGGCTAGTGAGATAGTTCGTAGTGCTGATCACAGTCGTTATGACATGGTAGGTGTGGTCTTCACTGATCTTACTTTTCTTTGCAGCAGCCTGAACGCTCCAAGGAGAGGAGACATCTGTCTGATTGAGGTTAGGAAGACTAGAGAGGTTCTGGATATAAGAAGGAGCGACTTGATCTACGAGCCGTTTCAGCTTGTCGAGATCGGTCTCGCTGATCTCCATGTTGGGATCAATCGTAGGAGACATTCCTGGACTAGTGATTCTTTCCACATCTAAACTCATACCTAACTCCTATCAAAGGGTTCTTGCGCCACCGATCATATAAAAGCGTCCCAAAAAAAGAAATCTTATAAGGAATTGTTGAGCTGTGAGAGGTTCGTTATTCAGAAGGGTAGAGCCGTTCGAATGGACTTTGCAGGTGTCCTGGGGGGTGACGTATGAATATTTTTACTCTCTGTACTGGACAAAAAATAAGTTGATGCAAGGAACTCGCTGAAGAGCGATCA
>CAZEZK010000012.1:10338-26663 GCA_964516935.1 uncultured bacterium | reverse complement strand
CCTCGGGAGCTTTCGCGCGGCTCAAAAACCAAATCTTCAGGTTGTTTGTGTATAGCGTAGCTGCATCTGTTTTGAGATAGCCTCTACCGCTTGGCTCAGCTCCTGATTCTCTGCCAGTCCGGTGGTGATCTCATTGACGCTGGACATCACTGTGGAGTGGTTGCGGTCGAAGATGCGGCCGATCTCCTGGAAAGCGAGCTTGAGTTTGATACGGCAGAGGTAGATCGCCACCTGGCGGGGGAGGGTGAACTCTCGAGAGCGCGATTTGCTGAGGATATCCTCAGTGCGGATGCCGTAGTGGGCAGAGACTGCCTGTATGATGAGAGGAGGGGTGAGGGTTACGATCTGCTCCTTGGCGAGGATGTCTTTGAGGATTCTGGCGGCGATCTCGGGTTCGGGCAGTTCTGTCTTGGGAAGACAGCGTAGTCGTAGGGTCTGGAGGGTTGCTATGGGGTTTTTCAGGCACTTCTCGGCGATGAATGTAACGAGCTCTGGGGAAGCGGTGAGCTTCCACGATTGGAGTTTCTGGGTTAGCATCGCCTCTGTTTTGAGCTTCTTCAGTTCTAGGACGAGGCCCCACTCGAAACGGCTGATGAGACGCGGCTCGATCTCGGTGAGTTTGGAAGGCATGAGGGAGGAGGTGATGAGGATAGGGCAGCCGAGAGTGTGGAGAGCATTGAAGGTGTGAAAAAACTCCTCTTGAGTCGCCGTTTTGCGGGCGAGATCTTCGATATCGTCGACGAGGAGGCAGTCGACGGTGCGGTAGGTATTGCGGAAGTCAGTCATCGTCTGAGATCGGATCGCCTGGACAACTTGGTCGGCAAAGCGCTGGGCTCGGATGAAAAATGGGGTGCGGCCCAGGCGCTGGTTGGCCTGAGCATAGGCCATAAGAAAATGGCTTTTACCGCAACCGGGCTCTCCATAGAGAAAGATTGGGTTGAAGATGGGCGACTCTCCGGCAGACTGGAGGATCTGTTGGATAATTGGATCGACTGGGAGAAATTGCTCAAAAGAGAGGTCAGGGTCGAGATTCTCTGGTAGGAAAGGAAGAGCCGTGACTTCTCGTTTGGAAGCGAGCTTTTCTATGGGCTCCATCTGGAGATGGACGCGGATCGGCTTCTGCGATGAAGTGACAAAGCGGTTGAGGCGGGGGCGGATATGCTCCTCAAACCAGTTAATTTGAAAGAGGTCATCCGCCTGGAGATAGAGGTTACGCGCATCAAACGAGAGGACGCGCAGCGGGCGCGCCCATTGAGTCACCGCTTGGGGGGTGAGTTCTACTTCTAGACTAGTTAAGAACTGCTCCCAGGCTTGCACTGTTCCTTCCGCTTAGTCATATACCACTGCTGGAGGATGCCGAGCAGTGTGGAAAACATAAAGTAGAGGTTTAGTCCGGACGGGAAGCTATAGAACATTGCCGTAAAGACTACCGCCATCATAGTGCCCATAGCTTTCTGCTGCCGCTCAGCATCTGTGGGTGCAGCAGAGCTGGTTGTTGTGAACTTCTGTTGTAGCAACATCACGACGCCCAGGAGGAAGGGGAGGAGGTGGAACTCATTGCCGACGATCCAGAGTGGCTGTTTCCAGCGGAAGAGCGTATCTGGTGCAGCAAGGTCATCAATCCAACCGGGGATGAACATTGCACCGCGGAGAGGGAAGCTCGATTTGAGGAGATAGAACATCCCCATTAGGAAAGGGAGCTGTAGTAGCATCGGGAGGCAGCCGGCGGCGGCGCTAAAGGGGCTAAGGCCTTTCTCTTTGTAGAAGGCCATGATCTCCTCTTGCATGCGGCGGGTGTCTTTCTTGTAGCGCTCTTGTATTGCTTTGATCTTGGGAGTGAACTCTTGCATGCGAGCTGTAGAGCGAATCGACCAGGCATTGAGGGGGTACATCATTGCCTTGAGGGCAATCGTCAGGAGTAGAATGGAGAGTACCCAGGAGTGGGTGATCGTGTAGAAAATCTGCATCAGGAGAGAGAGTAGCTCAGCGAAAGGTTGAGAGATGAAGGAGAACCAGCCTTGGATGCTCTGCGCCTGTGCATATTCAGGATGGTAGTTGTGGACGGGGTCGTCATAGAGCTTATCTAATTTACCCAGAAGAGTCTCATCGTAGGGACCGGCAAAAATACGCAGTAAAACGGTGGAGTGGCTCGGGAGAGGAAGCGAGATTGCATAGGCGGGATATTTGTTCGCAGGGTAGAGGGTATATGGAGGATCGACGAGTGTTAGACGCGTGGGGACGACAGTGCCGTCGATCTGTGTAGCGTGGAATCCGGGGATGTTTGTAGGAGTGAGCGGATCGAAGATCAGGCCAAAGAAGCCGTTGCAGTTGCTGATCCAGTTGGGTGCAACATTAGAGATCATCGTGGCTGAATCCTGTTTCGGTAGGGAGAGCTCCTCAACTTCGAGTTGATTAGCTACGGTGGCCTGGTACTTTAATAGGGGACTGTAGGAGCCGGCGAGGAGTTCAACATCGGGAAGACCGGATGAGATCCAGATGGGTTCTCCAGAGCCGTCGATCTCGATAGAGAGTTCGAAGCAGTAGGGGCCGTTACGCTCAGAGGGGATAGAGTAGGTTTTTCGGATCTTCTGTCCGTTGCGAGATCCTTCGAATTGGATCAGATTCTTTTCGAAGCGAGTAACGCTGAAGGCGGTATTCTCTGTGCCAGATAGAACAGCGGCATAGTATTGGGGCGGCACTGCGCTTTGGAGTGTGCCGTCGACGCCGAGGATGTCGCGTCGCAAGAGTGGGTAGTAGCCTCCAAGCGAACCTTCGTTGCGGAAGGCGCGTTTGCCGTTCTCATCAATGGTGTAGTAGGGATGGAGAGGGAAGCGGCTGTTTTGTGGGGAATTGGCTAAAATTAACCGGTCAATATCGATCTCTTTGACTAGTGAACCGATAGGAAGGTTGATCTCAGCCAGGCTTCCTCCTAGTGTCGAGAAGACGAGCTGTTGGGTATCGGTCTCTAGAATGTAGAAGATCTCCTCTTTTGCTCCATTGGGAGTTGACTCGGCGCTCTTCGCAAGGAGGCGCAGCGTCTCATACTCTTGCCATACTTTCACATTTTGCTTTTCTGGATCGTAGACGCCTACAGGTAGATAGATGTCATTAATTTTGATTAGGGCGATTGCGCGTTCAGAAAGGGAAGTTGTGGCAACCCAGTTTTGATCGCTCTTTTGGGCGAGCGAAGACTGGGGATTTGAGGGGGAAACGAGATGGATGGAAGTGGCTGACGAGCCTGCAAAACTTGGAAGAGAAGCGGGCATAGCTCGCTTCTGTCGCGAGTAAAGTGCCGGATCGTTTGCATGTGTGGGCGAAGCTAGAAAGACTGGTTGGAAAGCACCACGGGCAGAGATGTAGGCGACTTCAGGAAGCGTCTCTTGGGTCGACATCGTGAAGAGAAGGTCCCCATAGGAAACGGCGTAAGAGATCTGCTTTTTCCCCTGATCATCTGCGAAGAGGGTTACGGTAGGTGGAAGGGCCTCTTGAGATGGCGGCGTTTTATCAAAGTAGGTTTGAATGGCGAAGAAGGAGAGAAAGACGCAGGCCAGATAGAGAATTGAACGTTTATCCATGGTGAGGTCGGTTGTTGCGAGTTTTTGGAAGAATTAGGAAAAGAACTCCAGTAATAATGAGCGGTAAGCTGAGGATCTGTCCCATATTTAAAAAAGCAGTTGGTTCGAGCAAAACGCTCTGTTCCAGTTTAATCGATTCGATGAAGAAACGGAAGGAGAAGATCAGAATTAGGAAGAGACCAATCATCCGTCCGCGATATTTAAAGCAACTTAGGCGCCATAAAAGAAGCGCTGTGGCGAAGTAGAAGAGCGCCTCGTAGAGCTGAACTGGATGGCGTGGAATTCTCGCGCTGTGATCGGCAGGGTGACCAAAGAGGACTGCCCAGGGGAGGTTTGAGGCAGTACCTAGGATCTCTTGGTTAAAGAAATTCCCTACACGAATCAGTCCTCCAGCAAGGGCTGTAGGAGCGGAGATAAAGTCGAGGAGGCGGATCCAGTCGAGTTGAGCCGCGCGCTGTGTTGGAAGGCGGCTAAAGAGAATTAAAGCCAAAATAATTGCGATAGCCGCTCCATGGCTAGAGAGCCCGGCAAAACCGCCCCTAGAAATGGCAAAAATGGTCCAGGGATGAGCCAACCAGAGCTCAGGAGATTCATAGAAGAAGTAGTGACCTAGACGGGCACCGATGATTGTGGCGACTACTACATAAACGGTTATTCGATCTGTAATGCGAGCAGCGGCGATCGGGTCGTGCAGCCATTGGGAGAGCATCGATCGAAAGAGCAAAAACCCCAATGCAAAGCCGAGAGTGAAGAAGGCTCCATACCAGAAAACAGGCCAATCGATCAGAGGGATCGTGAAAAGAATAGGATTCGGGTCCCAGCAAATCCAGAGCATGCTATGCTATCCTATCTGGTAGATATGTTTAAGTGCAAAGTCTTTACTGTAGGGCGCTGCCGCGAACCATGGCTCGCTGAAGCTCTAGAGGAATATGAGAAGAGACTGAAGGGGAGTTGTTCTATTGAATGGATTCTCTGCAAGTCAAATGCCCAGCTGATCCAATATGCGGAAGAAGTGGGGCCTTTCATTACACTTGATCCTTATGGACAGTTGCTCGATAGCGAGGCGCTCAGCCGCAAACTCTGGAGCTCCGCGCGCCTCTCTTTCTTCATCGGCGGAGCCGAGGGGCTCCCTAAGGAGATATTGCAGCGCGCTACTTGGAGCTGGAGCCTTTCGCCACTTACATTTCCGCATCAGCTTGTTCGTTTGATTTGGATGGAGCAGATCTATCGCTCTATAACGATTTTTCAGGGACTTCCCTACCATAAGTAAGCGCTGCGGAACTCAACGCTGTACCGACGGCGAGATCGACGACGCCGCGTAGCTCATCGGGGGCCCAGCGAAGCAGGATGCCAAGGCTTACCATGCCTGCAACTAGCGCGAGATAGAGAGGGGGGAAGGCGTCTCGGAAGGAGACCGGCTGAGACAGGCTCGCCAGACGGGTTTTAAGTCGGTGCATCGTCTTTGAGAGGACGAAGTGACCCTTTGCCCAGCCGATCGCCAAACCGAGAGGGGCGAGAAGCCAGAGCCATTCGCTAGCCATTAGTAGGGAGCAGCCTTTTAGCAATAGCGCAACGCCACCGCATAGCCACAGACTTTGATACGTCGTAAAGATTCCTTTAATTTGCATCGACAAAAATCTCCTAGCGGTCTACAATCCGCAGTTTTACTGGGGAGCATACATGAATATGTCGATTGGGTTCACGAGGATTTTTTTTATGGCGACGAGCTTGCTGTTGATGGTCATCTATTCGGGAGATTGGGTTTTGGGTGTTGCGCTGGGTATCGGTCTTAGCGCAATGCTGATGGGATTCGATTTTCTTTTTCGGCGCTACGATTTGCGCATGTTCAACCTAATGGTTGTCGGTCTTTTCTTCGGGTATCTGATGGGGCAGGCGCTAGTCGCGGCTCTATCTGTGCTGCTCATCGTGCCGGAGGTCGCGAAGGCAGCGCTCGTTCTCTTTAGTCTCTATTTGGGAACAGTAATGACGCTGCGCGCGGCAGATAATTTTTATCTTGTGATTCCCTTTGTGCGCCTCTCTCCAAATGACCGTCAGAAAAAAGATTTAGTGGTGGAGGGATCTGCGCTAATGGATGCGCGCCTCATCGATCTCTGCAATTCAGGTCTGCTCGATCGTTCTCTGATCATTCCGCGCTTTTTGGTGCAGGAGCTGCAAGCGCGCGGCATCGAATCAAAAAAAACGCTCGATATTCTTAAAAAACTGGAGACGATCCCCGAACTTGAGCTCCGCTATAATGATACCGATTTCTCCGATGTGAAAAATCCTGCAGTGAAGATGGTTCGTCTTGCGCGTCTCTTGAATGCGAATCTGTTGATTGCAGATGCGAGTCGTGCGCAGACTTCTCATGTTGAGGGGGTCAAGATGGTCAATCTGCAATTTCTTTCGAATACACTGAAACCATTAATGCAGGCGGGAGAGCAAATTAAAATTAAAATTCAGCGCTACGGAAAGGAGCCGATGCAAGGAGTTGGCTACTTGGAAGATGGAACAATGGTTGTCGTAAATGGAGGCGGGCAGTATCTAGGAGAGACAGTTGGAGCTTGGGTGCTTTCAGTAAAACACACGGCTTCTGGTCGAATTGTATTCTGCAACGCTGAAGAAGGAGATTCTGGGTATCCACATGAATCAACATCAGAAGAATGAATCCTCCCTGAGGGGAATTGGGAATGATCTCGTTGAAATTGATCGCATGCGTCAAGGCATCGCGCGCCATGGTCTTCACTTTCTCAATCGCCTTTTCACACGGCGTGAGCAGGATTACTGTTATAAATTCAAAGACCCGGCGCCCCATTTTGCCGGGCGTTTTGCTGCGAAAGAGGCGATCGTCAAGGCGCTCGGTACCGGGTTCGGTGCTCAAGTCTCCTGGCATGACATTGAAGTGTTGCACGACGATCTAGGTAAACCGGTAGTCGAGGTGTCTGAGGGGCTAAAAGAGCGCTTTGGGAATCCAAAGCTTCTAGTTTCGATCAGCCACACTGCATCACTTGCGATGGCCGTAGCTATCTGGGATTAATATCAAATCTTCAGGTTGTTTGTGTATACTCCCTCCACCTCAATCGCACCCTAGCAGGGTGAGGTGGAGGGAGTATATAGCGTGCAGTTTGAGTGCGTCAAATCGCCGGAGTTGAGAGATCGTAATCGCGGTTGCTCGGTATTATTTTTGATATTTGGTATTACAAAGAGAATGGAAATAGGAAGCTGATAGCCCAGGTATTGACGTTTTCTGGAGCGGCTTTAGCGAGGACGCGGCGAGCGTAGCTAAGGCGTAGAGTGCCCCAACTATTGAAGTGAAGTCCGTAACGCAAACCAACATCAATCACCTTTTCACGAATCTTTCCATACCCGAAGAACTGATTGACATGGACATGTGTATGACGACCGTAACCGTTAGTGCCAAGTACGAAGAAGGCGAAGCGGTGCGTGTCGCGCACGTTAGATTCTAAGGCTACGATGCCGCGCACCCAGGGGGAGCCGCGGTTAGCTTGGCCAAGGGCGCCGAAGGCCCAGCAGCGAAAGCGCCAGTCTCGGGAAGAGTCAAATTCGCGTCCAAGAGCGAAGTTGAGCTCGATGTCGGCATTTCCATGGGAGGGGCAGCTAATGTCTTTAAGGCCGGTTGTGGAGGTAGCTCGGCAGCTAAGACCAGTGGTGAGGCTAATGGGATCTCCAATCACGTCATCAAGCCAGAGGTAGCGCCCTTGGAGGGCGACGCTCTGCCAATAGAAGGAGTTGGAGGTGGTGGAAGCGCACTGGAAGTCGGCATCGACGCTCCAATCAGGATTGGGGCAAAAGTCGAGGCCGAGTGATAGCAGGTTGGATTGGAAGAAGTGGTGGTAGGGAGGTCTTGCGCCCTGAACAGAGCTAAACTGGCTGTAAGCGTAGGTGGCGAGCAGATCAAACTCATAGAGATCGCCAAACCAGGGCTGGCATTCTAGGCTCCAGCCAAGCAGGGGAGAAAGCAATCCAACAACCCATTTTTTCATTCAGACAACCATCGTTCAGCATCCAGAGCTGCCATACATCCACTGCCCGCAGCAGAGACTGCTTGGCGGTAGATGGCGTCCTGTACGTCGCCTGCAGCGAAAACCCCTTCGCGGCTAGTGCGTGTAGTTCCGGGCTTTACAACAATGTAGCCGACGGGATTGGTTTCAAGCTGTCCATTGAGGAAGCTGGTATTTGGTTGATGGCCGATGGCGAAGAAGAGCCCGCCCGCTTCGCGTTCGGAGATCTCGCCTGTGACCAGGTTTTTCAAGAGCAGCGAGCGGACAAACTTGTCGCCCATCACTTTTTCAACACCGGAGTTCCAGAGGATCTCAATTTTTGGGTGGCTCATTGCGCGTGCTGCCATTGTCTTTGAGGCGCGCAATTCATCGCGGCGGTGAACTAGGTAGACCTTGCTGGCATATTTGGTCAGGAAAACGGCCTCTTCGACTGCGCTATCTCCTCCGCCTATTACGTAGAGAGGCTTATTGCGGAAGATGGGTGCGGCGCCATCGCATACGGCGCAGGCGGTGACTCCTTTTTGCCAGAACTGGCCGTCGCGGGTTCCTTCGATATCGAGCCGTTTGGCAGTAGCGCCGGTGGCGATGATAATCGCCTCCGCCTCGACTGTGCCGGAGGTGCTGTGCACTATAAAGGGATGTTTTGAGAGGTCGACTGAAAGAACGTCTTCGGAAAGTATCTGGGTGCCGAAGCGCTGCGCCTGCTCTCTAAATTTTTGCATTAATTCGGGTCCCATGATCCCTTCTGGGAATCCGGGGTAGTTCTCAACCTCTGTAGTGGTCATGAGCTGTCCTCCTGCAACTCCCGAGCGGAACCCCTCGAAGAGGAGTGGCTCAAGGAAGGCGCGAGCGGCATAAATGGCGGCGGTATATCCGGCAGGGCCGGAGCCGATGATAACTAATTTTTTTTTCTGCATTTGGCTCTACCTTTGTAATCTTTTTGACTGGTTTTCCGCAATTGTGGATACTCTATCTAGACAGCTACTAAGGAGCAATCCAATGAATTTTACACAGATCGCGGGCCATTTGGGTGCTGACCCAGAAGTCCGTTTCACCTCAAGTGGAAAAAAGGTTACTACTTTGCGCGTTGCTACGCGCGCGCGCCGCAGCCAGAACAACGAAGAGACTATCTGGTGGAGCGTCTCGGTTTGGGGTGATCAATTCGACAAAATGATCTCCTATTTCAAAAAAGGCAGCCCGATCATCGTCTTCGGAGAGATGCACAAGCCGCGCCTCTTTAATGACCGCGAAGGCAAACCGCAAGTTGCGATGGAGATTACTGCATCTCATATCGAATTCAGCCCATTTGGCCGTCCAGGAACTGGTCCAGAGGGAACAGCAGCAGCCTCAGGCGCTCCTGCAGCAGCATCCTCCAATCCATACATGACTGGTGGAAGCGCTCCAGTGCAGCCGCAATATCAGCATCAACAGCAACATCACTCTGCCTCTGCTGGTGGGGACACAATCGATGACGAGGTGCCCTTCTGATGCAACAGACGCTGCTGAAAACTCTCTCTCATCGTGGCGCTGCCGATCTTCTGATCCTTCCCTTTTGGGAGGGACCTGAAGAGGCAGCCGACTGCTCCTCTTTCCGCACTCTCACACAGGGAGCGCTCTCTTCTGGTGATTTTAAGGGGAAGCAAGCAGAGACGCTCTTTCTCTACGGAGGAGCGGAGGAGAAGCGCATTCTTCTTCTCGGATTGGGAGCGCGCACTGCAGTAAAGAAAGAGTCGTTGCGTCGTGCATATGCAGCAGCGATCAAAGCAGCACAAGGCAAGAAACTAACCTCAGTAAATCTCCTTCTCCCATCCCTGAAAGAGCCTTCTTGGGTTGAGGCGATTGGAGAGGGTGTAATTCTCACCAACTATGCCTTCAATCAGCTGAAGAGCGAACCGTCTAAAGATAGCGCGCTTCTGGAGCGCATCTCCTGGATTGGCGTTCCAGCTCCAGATACCGAGCGGTTGCGCTTGATTAGTGAAGGGACTTTTTTTATCCGCGACCTTGTCAATGGCAATGCAGACGATGTGACGCCGCGCTTTCTTGCAGAGACTGCGCAGAAGCTACAGCAGATCTCTCCTGATATCAGCGTAAAACTTTTTGATCGCATAGCCCTCGAACATGAGAAGATGGGGTTAATTTTGGCGGTATCTCGTGCGTCGATTTTAGAACCCTATTTAGTTCAGGTTTCCTACCGCGGCGCCCCCAATTCAAAAGAGCATGTAGTGCTTGTTGGTAAAGGGGTAACTTACGATACAGGCGGACTGAGCCTCAAGCCGACCGAGAGTATGATGACGATGAAGTGCGACATGGCCGGCGCAGCGACTGTTCTCGGTACGCTTCGCACTGCCGCGCAGCTCAAGTTAAAGGTGAATATTACCGCCCTCGTTCCCACAGTAGAGAACGCGATCGGCTCCAAAGCATATAAAATAGGGGATGTCTACCGCGCCTATTCAGGGAAGCGAGTGGAGATCACCAATACCGATGCCGAAGGACGGCTCATTTTGGCTGATGCCCTCAGCTACGCCGCGCAGCATCTACATCCCACCTGTATGATCGATCTAGCGACCTTAACCGGTTCGATCGTTATGGCTCTTGGTGAAGACTATACCGGTCTCTTTACTGCTACAGATACGTTAGCGGAGCAGCTTCTCTCATCTGGTATCCGTACAGGTGAGTCGCTTTGGCGTATGCCTCTCCATACTGACTACAGAGATCGTCTTAAATCTGAAGTAGGCGACATGGTCAATTCTGCAAGCGGTCGTGAGGCGGGATCGATTACGGCAGCACTCTTTCTTAATGAATTTGTGGGAACAGTGCCATGGGCTCACCTCGATATCGCAGGTCCGGCCTACATCTCTAAAGCAAAACATTATTACCCCTCGCGGGCGACAGGCTTTGGCATGCGCCTTCTGATCGACTTCTTGGAGCAGATGTGCAACAAGTAGTCGTTCCGCCTACGCAGCAAGGAGTAAAGCTCATTGCATTTCTTCAGCAGCAGGTCCCAGGTGTTTCTGCGCGCGCGCTTAAACGCGCTCTTGAATCCAATGCCTGCCGCGTGAATGGCCGCGTCGAGCGTTTTGCTTCTGTTTCGCTGTCTAGTGGTGACCGCATCGAGTTTGCTCAGAAGTGGCAGCCTGAGACCAGCGCTCAAGCGTCAAAGACCCTTTATGAAGATGAGTGGCTCCTCGCAATTGACAAACCCGCGGGCTGGGTCTGTGAAGAATCCTCCCGTAATCACTGGGTGGGGAACTACTCACTTGTCCACCGGCTCGATCGAGAGACAACAGGTGTGCTTCTATTAGCGAAAACGCCAGCGATGCGCGATCAGCTGATGGGGCTTTTTGCCGATCGCAAGATAGAGAAATTCTACCTCGCCCTAGTCGATGGCACTCCTGCGCGGGAAGAGGGCTGTTGCGAAAGTAAACTGGGCAAGAAGAGCTTCTTCCAAGGACAAACAGTTTGGGGAACTACTCCGGATGGATTGCCTGCCAAGACCTACTGGAAGCGCCTTCGCACCTTTCCAACTGCAGCGCTTCTCGAGTGCCAGCCGGTAACGGGCCGCACCCATCAGATCCGCGTCCACCTCTCAGAAATGGGCCATCCGCTTCTGATCGACCGCCAATATGCAGAGGGATTCCTCACAGCGCTCTTTATTCGCCGTCCGCTCCTCCATGCAAGTAAAGTGAGCTTCTTCCATCCCCAGCTTCGTCATACCATCAAAATTGAAGCGCCGCTCCCAGAAGATTTCGCGACGGTTCTAGAACAGCTGTGAAGATCCTGATCGTCAAGACCTCCGCTTTAGGGGATGTCATCCAGAGCTTTGGCGTGCTCAATGATCTCCATGCTCGTTTCCCGGGCGTTCAGATCGACTGGGTCGTTGAGCAATCGCTTCTCTCTCTTGTCGCGGCCCATCCACTTATCCGTCGCGCCATCCCGCGCCAAGATCTCCAAACTCTCCGCGCAGAGAAATATGACCTCCTCTTTGATCTCCAAGGAAACTGCAAATCGGGACTCGTCACCTTCTTAGCGCGCAGTTGTAAAAAAATCGGTTTTGGTCGTCGCTCCGTTTGTGAATGGCCAAACCTGCTCGCCACGCGTGTACATATCAATGTGTCTCCGAAACTTAATATGCGCTTGCAATATATCTCTCTCGTGCAGAGCTATTTCCAGAAAAATATGAATTTATTTTTTGCGAATGGTATACCGCTTTTGAGTCACGAACGGTATGTAACCCCTCGGGTGCGTTTGACGATCTCTGCTGCCGAACAGGAGAGGTTGGATGCGATCGTCGCTTTACCAGGCCGGAAGATCATGGTCTGCCCTGGATCGAAGTGGCGTAATAAGCAGCTGCGCCCTGATGTCTGGGTCGCTTTTTTACGCAGAGTGGTTGACCATTTGGGAGCTTCTCTTGTGATTGTAGGCGAGGAGCGCAGCGCATTTCCCGAAATCTTCGCCGCATTTCCCGAGGCCCTCTTCCTAGAAAAGCCCTCCTTCCCCCTCTGGCAAAATGCCATGAGCTCTGTCGACCTGGTCCTCGCAGTCGATTCGAGCGCTCTCCATCTATGCGGGACTACTGAGACCCCTAGCTTTAGCTTCTTCGGGCCAACCCGTCCTGAGCTCTTTAAGCCCATTGGGGCCCAGCATGGCCATATTCACGGGAGCTGCCCTTATGGGCGCACCTTCGAGAAGCAGTGTCCTTTGCTTCGTAGCTGTACTACAGGGGCTTGTTTGAGGGAGCTCGAGGCTGAGGAGCTATTTGAACATTTTCTCTTGTTTGAGCCAGTTGCAAAAACCAAATCTTCAGGTTGTTTGTGTATAGACGTTTACTAATTTCTCAAAATCGATAGACTCTTCTACGATTTTTACTGCTTCATGGATCTTTTCTTTATCATCGCCACGGATTTTTGCGGTGAAAGAGTTGATCATCTTCATGGCATTGAAATTGCTTACGGGGGCGTGGATGGTTGGGATATTCGCCTGCCTGATCTGTTCGAGTAGTGAGGCTTTTGGCTCCTCACGACCTGTAAGGATGAGGCCGATTTGCAGCTCTTCACCGGGATGAGCGATTGCGAAGTCCCAGAAACAGGTGAGTGTGGTTAGAATAATGTCCTCGCGGCTGGCGGGGGTAATAATGAGCTGGTTTTGAGAGAGGAAGGTTCGGAACAGCTCGGCGGAGGTAGCTGTAAGGCGGATCTGCTCGAAGTGGCGAAGTCGATGAGCATGGCCAGTGAGGAGCTCCGTTTCAAAGAGGAGCGAGAAGTCATTCATCGTTGGGTTGCTGAGAAGCTGGTTATAGGGGATACAGCCGAGGAGAGGGATATCCCAGCGAGAGAGAGCTTGAGTCATATATTTGATCGCCATCTCGCGCTTGTCGGGGAGTACGCGATTGAGGATCACGCCGCAGACGCGAGCGCCGTGGCGCTCACATTCGGAGCGGTTGAGGGCGAGAGAGTCAAAACTGGAGCCGAGTCCGCCGGGGGCAATAAGAACTACAGGACAATCAAGGAGTGCTGCAACTTGTGCATTATTAAGATCGACAATTGAACCGACGCCGATATGGCCCGTTCCTTCAACCAAGGTAATGGGGTGGCGGCTAGAGACAGATTTATAGGCTGCTTGAATTTTGTCGATCAATCCGCGATGAGAAATTTTTCCGTCGAGAAAATCGCGCGTAAAACCCTGCGGAAAGAGCACCGGACTCATCTCTTGATAGGGGTCGGCAAGTTGAAAACAGGACTTGAAGAGAACAGCGTCCTTATCGACTAGAAGTCCCTCAGTCTCTAAATGTTCTTGGCCGACTGGTTTGATAAATCCGACGGAAGAGTAGCGTTTTTGGAGCCCCGCGAGGAGGCCAAGACAGACAGTTGTTTTACCGACATTCTGACCGGTGGCTGCAATAAATAGATTTCTCATCTTGAATCTAATTTAATTGATTTAGAAATAAAATGTCTGTCATAGCAAAAATTATGAGATGGTTCAAGAATATACTCGCTGCCAAGTGGCTCCTAGCTTTGATCGGATTGATCTGTGCCTGGAC
The DNA here is from genome assembly GCA_964516935.1 of uncultured bacterium. Classification (GTDB taxonomy): domain Bacteria; phylum Chlamydiota; class Chlamydiia; order Chlamydiales; family SM23-39; genus CAZEZK01. The sequence goes on along the minus strand of CAZEZK010000012.1, from coordinate 13,032 downwards.
AATGGCAGGCGGACCAGACAAAGTGCATCTGCCACAGAGAGAGTCTCTAGTCGCACAAGAAAATCTTCAGCTCAAAGCTGAAGGGAAAGAAGAGCACTACTCGCGCAAGTGGTAGGTTCTGATATACTCCTTCCACCTCAATGGCATCCTAGAAGATTTGGTATTAGATCGGTGCGTGATGCTTTTCGATGGTGACTTTGCTGGCTCGTAAGAGGGCCAGGAAACAGCTCAATGGGAAATAGGGAAGACTCCAGAGCTCGCTAATACCCTCCTCGGTGGTTTGTAATTCGCTTTTTAATACAGAACTGAGTACTGCTTTAGCGGCCTTTTCCGCGACATAAGGGGCCGCAGTTGCTGTAATCAAGGGAATTGCGGACGAAGAGGTGAGAGCTCCAACGCCTAGGAGCATCGCCTTGCCTGCCGTCTCCTGCCACTCTTCTGGGATGATCTTCTTTACGCCTAGAACAGTGGCGATACCAGTGGCCACCCAGCCCATCCATCCTAAAGAAGAAGTGAGGCATGCAGTCCCTGCAGCGATTGTGTTGGATAGCAGCTTCTTGCCATTTAGACAGAGCTCTGCCTCTAGCTGTACCGTTTTACGCCAATTCTCTAGAGTGTTAATGTCGTTTTGCAAGCGATTGAGTTCGGTTTCAATCTGTTCTTTGTATTTTTTTATTTTCAGTAACTGCTTCTTTTTTCGTTGCTGTAAAATGATCATGAATTTCAAGTGATGATAACGTTCGTGGCTGAGACGTTTCTTAATTGTGTCAGCAGGCGAGTTTTTTTTAGCAAAGGTAGAAAAGTTGTCAAAAATTTCTGCAGAAGCAGTGACATTTGTGCATAGAGGTTTGATTTTTTTGCGCAGGAAAAGAGTTCGGTCTACCCTAGGGATAAAGCCAAAAAATTTCTCAGGTCCCTCAGATAGCTCCTCCCACTCTGTAATGCATGCGTTCAGCTCTGTTAGTCGTGCGATTGTCTCTTTTGTTTGGGTTACCTTTTCTAGGGCTGTTTTTATTGGAAGATTGCATAAGGTAATTGCGGTTACAGCCTCTTTTTGGAGTTGGCTCAAACGAGTTAAGGTATCTACGCAAGAGTCATAGAGGTTGTATAGAGGTTGGATAGTGCGAGCGAAACGCTCTTGATCGACCTTTCCTAAGCCGGGCTCTTTTGGAGAAGAGGCGTCTTGAATGGCAATCCAGGCGTGATAGAACTGATCGCGTATAGCGACGATATCTTTCAAGATAGCTATCGATTGATCATCATCGATTTTAATTGTCTGTAGGATATTTGTTACACCGGTATTGAGGGTTTGACTGGCCTTCTTGATCTCATCGAGATATTTATTGAGAGTAGCTTCTTTGCGAATGTGAGGGGTTCCATGAAATAGCTGTGTAATGTTGTCATTTGTAGCTAATTCTATAAGTTCTTCGACATGATCTACTAGATGGTCGCTCGTCTGTACGTAGGATTTCTTTGTAAGGACTGGCTGGGTTGGATCTTGTAGGGTGTACATCGATCGCGCACTGGTGAAGATCGTATGCAAAATATCTTCGGTATGGGTTGGGTCATTAAAATATTGCGCGGCATCAAAAATCTTTTCAGAAAGCACTCCGGCGAGTCGATCTTGGATATAAGGTTTGCGAACAAGTGTGCGCCATTTGTTTATCAGTGCATCCAAGGGGTGTTCGCGCCAAGAGGGGGTATCGGTAATTTTGTTCCGATCTTGAATCAGACCACCTGTTCCTGTTAGGGATGTCTGATAGCTGATCGAGACGAGGAGTTTCTGCAACAACCCCTTTAATTTTGCCTGTTGTCCGACGATATTTGAAGGTTTTGGAAGAGGGCCTGTGCTCGCACTCTCTTCCTTCATAATATCCAGTAAACCAGCTACCTGCGTTAAGCAGGTGCGCACCATACTAGCTAGGAAACCTAGGGGTTGCTCTGCAATGGTGGAGTGGGCGATCGTTTCAAGGGTGGAGGGGAGGATGAATCGCGATAGAAGGATTTTGGCGAACCAGGTGATGATGGGCTCTAAAATTGCAGAGCATAATCTCATCAGATGGTTCATGGGAAAGGAGAGGTTAAACCATTTATGGAAGAGCGGGATCTTGGGGAGGTAGATCTTTACAAAGGTTTCGCTCCACTCTTGGTAGATCTTTTGTTCGCCAGGCCAGGTTTTTTTTACTGCATTCTTCTGCATGCATGCATCGATCGGCTCGAAGTCATCTTGAGAATGTGCATATTTCTTGTAGGCATATTGATGGTTTTCTAGAAAGGGATCGAACTCCTTAATGAATTCGGCTAGGAGAGTGTCTAGAGGTAGTGTAGTTGTGGCGCGCGCGCTACGAGTCTGCTCTTTAAAGGATTCGATACATGCCTTCAGACTGCCGGAGACCATTCCTGTGCAATACTCTAGACAGAAATAGACGATGCCGGCCTTAGCCATCTGAAAAAAGCTGAGCTCCTGACCCATTTGATTTTTAAAGAGTTCCCAGATAGTGCAAGCTTCTGCATAGCGCTTGAATTGGATCATCCCAAGGATCTTGGTGGATCGGTTTTCAGAAGGGTTCCAGCCGCTCCAATTGAGCATTGTGTCTAATAGAGTGAAGGTAGAGAACTCTTCAATGAACTTTTGACACTGCTCATCAGTCTTTCTTCTTGCCTCCTCAGGCACTTTTACTTCTGGGGATTCCG
>CAZEZK010000012.1:0-10328 GCA_964516935.1 uncultured bacterium | reverse complement strand
ATTCCGCAGTTTTAATCCAGGAGAAGAGCTGCGTTGGGACGATTCTGTCGAGTTTTTCTTTGAGAGAGACGAGGTTGATGGAGGCCTTTTTTACGGAAGGAACAGCGGGATTTAGATTGTATCCTTCGGGAACCAAAATCGCAATAGGTACCCTAACAGGAGTTTGGTGGATATTCTTTACAACGAACTGGTTGATGACATTTGCGGTAGCGAAAAGGGTACTATTTATAATGTTTGACGTGACTTTTGCGGTAACCGAAAGGGTAGCGCTTGCAAGGCTCATTGCGCCTCCAGCGACAGTTTTTAGAGAGCCGAAGGTGGAGGAGATCATATTGTGCCAAAAAAATACGCCGGAGATGATCCCCAGCATGAGATGAAGTCCTTAAGGCTGCTACCTTCCGGTCCTGACCTGGTTCGGACGTCCCATTCTGGGGGATCCCCGGCGTAAAAACTGGCTACAGTTTATCGTGTAGAGCTGTTTTCCTGCAATGGAAGGGAACGCAAAGCATCTAAATTATATAAAAAGGTGCCCGGGAAGAATTTTGAAAGAATTCTTACAGCGTTATCTCCATTTTGAGCGAGGGCTCCAGCAGAATAGAGACAGAGGCCTACGCCACACCCTTTCCCGTAACCTGCAAAGAGAACATTGTCGCCTTGGAAGGTGACGGTAAAGTCGCTACTCTGGAGGTTTTGCTTCCCGAGATGTTCTTGGAAGGAGAAGAAGTCAAAGTCGTGAGAGGAGGATCCATCCTGGACTCGTAGCGCATAGACTTTGTTCGAGGGGCGATCAACAAAGAGGTCGATTCCTTGTACATTACCGAGGTCGAGTTTTGCGGCCAACTTCTGTTTAGGGATCTGAAAGGTCCACTTCACATCTTGGCGGACGAGAGCTGCATGGGGAGTCTCGATGCCAGTGGAGGAGGGGCCCCAATTCTCTTTACGGAAGAGCGCCTGGTAGGAGGCTGTTTTGCCCGCACTGTTCTCTGTCCAAGCCGTAGCGAAGGGGAGGTTAGAGCCATCTTGAGGATGGACTAAAATGAGATGCTTCGTCGAATCGACTGCTTTTACTAGTGGAGAGCCGGGGATGACCAGAGCGGAGCCTTGGTAATGAGTGTCTGTGGCAACTACATGCCAGAAACTGTCAGGATGTTTCATCACATGGTAATAGGCGTCAGTGCGTGTCAAGATAGCCAGGGCTGACATCACCTCCGCATCGAGAGGGTAGGAGAACTGTTCTGTGAGTACGGCTTGCACATAGGCTTCGATATCGATGTCATTGACGATATGGATCAGACCATTGACTCCATAGACTGCAATTGCACCCTGATATTGCGTTCCGTTGACCAAGATTGTTGTGTTCGCGGAGCGGGGCTGAATGTAGAACTGGTGAATCCCAGGGAACTCTTCGCCCCACTTCAGGCCAGCTTCGAGCTCATGGATAAGGAAGCGCTTGCCTAAAAGACCAGAGGTGACACGCGATCCATCATGAGGGTTCAGGATCTGGTAAGGGCCGCGCACTTCCAAGAGCGCTTCTCGGGCGTCCTTTTCAATAAGGACCTGAATGGTGCGTGGAGAGATCTGCTCTGCAACTTCTCCCGCGCTAAATAGTGGAGAGGTACTGAAGGCGCAAACCAAGGTCGCGCAAATGGCAATGAAATTCATGATGGACTCCGTCCCAGATGTTGATAAGCTTTTTCGGTTACCTGCCGGCCTCGAGGCGTGCGCTTCAAGAAGCCTTGCAGAATTAAAAAGGGTTCGTGGACCTCTTCTAACGTATGGGGCTCTTCACCTATAGCGATGGCGATTGTGCCCAAGCCAACGGGCCCCCCCGCATGATGATCCATGATAATCTTTAAGATTTTTTTGTCCACCTCATCTAATCCAAGATCGTCGATTGCGAGCAGTTCGAGAGCGTGAACTGTCATAGGGATATCGATGGTGGACTGTTTTGCGATTTGGGCGCAGTCGCGGACCCAGCGCAAGAGATTATTTGCGATACGCGGAGTTCCTCGTGAGCGTTGCGCGATTTTTTCGGCCGCATCTTTCTGAATAAAGATCTTTAACAAGGAGGCCGAGCGTTGAATGATATGAACCAGTGTGGCGTTGTCGTAGTAGTCGAGTCTTAGATGGTTGAGGAAGCGTGAACGCATTGGAGCGCTCAGCAGGCCGGAGCGAGTCGTAGCGCCGATCAGGGTGAATGGGTTGAGTTTGACCTGAACGCTGCGCGCATTCGGGCCGGAATCGATCATTAAATCGAGGGAAAAGTCTTCCATTGCTGGGTAGAGGTACTCTTCAGCGACCTTCGGCAGGCGGTGGATTTCATCGATGAAGAGGACATCCTTTGCCTTGAGGTTTGTGAGCAGTCCAGCCAGATCTCCCGCCTTCTCAATAGATGGACCCGATGCGACAGTTAGCTGACCACCCATTGTCTTTGCAATGATGTGGGCGAGCGTTGTCTTTCCCAATCCTGGTGGGCCGGAAAAGAGGCAGTGGCCAAGAGATTCATCGCGACCTTGCGCTGCTTGGATCAAAATAGATAGTCGCTGACGCACTGCATCCTGCCCAGAAAAGTCGCTTAGCTGTTGGGGGCGTAGGGGGATTTCGAAGGGCTGGTCGGGGCATGTCCAAGAAGATTCAATGAATGAGTCGCTCATCGAAACTAAAGTATCATTAATTGAGAAAGAGAGGAAGTGGGAAGCGATCTTCCGACTTGCCAACAAGCTGCTTCTTTGGATAATCTACATCTGTATGTCACCACAACCTGATCATTGGATACGCCAAAAGGCCCTTGAAGAGGGCATGATTGAACCATTTGTCGATCGCCAAGTGCGTGAAAACGATGGGAAAAAAATTGTCAGCTTTGGGCTCTCGAGTTATGGCTATGACCTGCGCGTCGCTAGAGAGTTTAAGGTCTTCACCAATGTCTACCACTCGATTGTAGACCCAAAGAATTTCCGCGAAGATGCGTTTGTCTCTGTGGAGAGTGATGTTTGCATCATTCCGCCTAACTCATTTGCATTGGCGAGAAGTGTGGAGTATTTTCGTATTCCAAGAAATGTCCTTACACTCTGCATTGGAAAGTCGACTTATGCTCGCTGTGGTATCATCGTTAATGTAACCCCATTTGAACCGGAATGGGAAGGCTACGTCACACTCGAGATCTCCAATACTACTCCACTCCCTGCCAAGATCTATGCAGGCGAAGGGCTCGCACAGGTGATTTTCCTTGTCGCTAGTGAGGTGTGTGAAGTCTCCTATGCAGACCGCAAAGGGAAGTATATGCGTCAGATGTCGATTACCTACCCATCTATGTAGCGCATTTTTGTAGAAAATTAATATTACACCAATATTTTCTATTATAGCGGGGGGGGGGATTTTTTTATTCGGATAGGGTTTTACTTTCTACAAGCCGCTGGCGTAGTCCGGTGTGACGCTTGAGTACTTCGTGGTTGCGCACAGCGATTCCCACGGCCTGTTTGCTGCCGACGAGGTAGACCCATTTCTTGCCACGTGTGACTGCGGTGTAGAGTAAGTTCCGCTGGAGGAGCTTGAAGTGGGAGGAGTGGATCGGCATGATGATGCAGGGGCACTCGCTTCCCTGGTACTTATGGACAGAGGTCGCATAGGCGAGGACGAGTTCGTCGAGCTCGCCATAGTCATATGTCACCGACCGGTCATCGAATAGCACCGTCATTTCTTGCGCTTCAGAGTCGATTGAATGGATGCGCCCGATATCCCCGTTATAGATATTTTTCGTGTAGTTATTGCTGAGCTGCATCACCTTGTCGCCAGTGCGAAAAGTGCGGCCTGCTCGACAGAGGGAGCGGTCACCGGGATTGAGGAGGTTTTGCAGTGCCTCATTGAGAAGCTCTGCGCCGACGAGGCCGCGTTTCATGGGGGAGAGGACCTGGATATCATCGACAGGGTTGATGCCCCATTTATGGGGGATGGTAAAGGAGATGAGCTCTAGAATGATCTTCTGGATCGCCTCGGGGGTCTCGGCCTCAATAAAGTGGAAGTCACTCTCTTCGGGGGTGAAGAGCTGGGGAAACTCGCCGAGATTGATGCGGTGGGCATTGGTGATAATGGCAGAGCCCTTTGCTTGTCGGAAGATCTCGGTGAGGCGAGTGACTCCGACAATCTGAGAGTCGATCAGATCTTTGAGTACGGCACCAGCGCCGACGCTGGGCAGCTGGTCGATATCGCCGATAAAGATCAGGCGCGCATGTTTGGGGGTGGCGCGGAGGAGGTGGAAGAGTAGTGCAGTATCGATCATGCTGGCTTCGTCGATAACGAGAAGGTCGCAGTCGAGCGGGTTGTCGCGGTTGCGCTTGAAGCCCTTCGTGCTGAAATCGACTTCGAGGAGGGAGTGGATTGTCACGGCGCGGCTACGGGTGATCTGGGAGAGGCGTTTGGCGGCGCGTCCTGTCGGGGCTGCAAGGCAGATCTTATCGGTGAGTTTGCGGGTAATTGTTAGGATCGCATTGGTAATGGTGCTTTTACCTGTTCCTGGACCACCGGTGATAATGTGGATCTTGTCATGTAGGGCGCGGAGGACGGCATTCTTCTGCTGAGGGGCAAATTGGATCCGGAGCTGCTCTTGGACCCAATCGATCGCTTTGAGAGCGTCGATAGAGCGTAGGAGCAGAGGGCTGGAGGAGATGCGGGTCAGGTCACGGGCGATTCCCTGTTCATAGGCAAAGTAGGGGGCGAGCCAGACCATTCCCTCCTTCTCAACGAAGGATTTATTCTCTATGAGGATGGTGATCTCTTTTTCAATCAGAGGTTCGTCTACTTCGAGGAGTAACTTCGCGTGAGGGATTAGGTCGACGCGTGGGTAACAGGTGTGCCCCTCTTGCGACAGGTCCCAGAGGACATGTTCGAGTCCTGCAGCAATTCGTTGAGAGGAGTGTAGGGCAAAGCCGAGCTTCTGTGCTACGTTGTCGGCGAGCTTAAAGCCGATGCCGAAGATGTCTTTTGCGAGGCGGTAAGGGTTCTCGCGCACATTAGCGATGCTCTTCTCTCCATAGGTTTTATAGATTCTTTGAGCGTAGGCGGGGCTGACGCCGTGAGTGCGGAGGAATAGCATCACCTCGCGGATAGAGCGCTGCTCTTTCCAGCAGAGCAGTATCGACTCGTAGCGCTTCGGACCGAGTCCTTCGATTTCGTTGAGCCGTTCGGGAGTCTCGTCAATCACCTTTAGGGTGTCGAGGCCAAAGAGGTCGATGATTCGCTTAGCAAAGACGGGGCCGATTCCTTTGATGAGGCCTGATTCAAGATATTTCTGTATTCCGACTAGGTCTGCCGGGGACTCAACCTCAAATTCGGTGACGTCGAACTGGCGTCCATAAGAGGGGTGGGTCTTCCAGGTGCCGCCACAGCGGACTGTCTCCCCCGGTTGGATCCCTGGGAGAACGCCCACGATGACTGTGTGCTCCTTCTTGCTCTTTTCCTTTAGTTTGGCAACTGTAAAGCCATTTTCTGGTTGGGTGTAGACGATCGCATCGATATAGCCCTGAAGGGATTCCATATTGTGTTGAGAATACTCGAGTTTGACTATTTCGAATAGCCCTGCTAAAATAGAGGTCAGCAAAATTTACCAATGGGTGAACAGTAATGCCAAGTGTGAAAGTCCGAATGGGCGAACCAGTTGATAAAGCTCTTAGAGCTCTCAAAAAGAAGTTAGACAAAGAAGGTATCATGAAGGCTGCGAAAGCGCATCGCTTTTACGATAAACCCTCTGTGAAAAGCCGACTCAAGTCTAAAGCAGCAGCGAAACGCGCTAAGCTGGCCCTCCGACGCGGTTTCTAATTTTTCTTGTATAAATGAAAGACTATTACGCAGTTTTAGGTCTGAACAAGGCCGCTACTCCTGAAGAGATTAAAAAAGCCTATCGCAAGAAGGCTTTAGAGTCCCATCCTGACCGGAATCCAAACGATCCGAAGGCAGAGGCGCAATTTAAGAAAATTTCTGAGGCATACGAGGTTCTGAGTGACGAGAATCGTCGTCGCATTTATGACCAGTATGGCGAAGAGGGGCTTAAAGGCGCTGGTGCTAGCGGCGGTTTTGGTGGAGGGGGGCATGGCGGTTTTGCCTCCATGGAAGAAGCTCTGCGCACCTTCATGGGCGCCTTCGGCGGTGGAGGGGGAGATCCCTTTTCTGACCTGTTTGGCGGCGGTGGTGGTGGCACAGATTCTGATAACCGTAGAGGGGCTAGCAAAAAAGTTACCATTACCCTCTCTTTTGAAGATGCGGCTCGTGGCGGCGAAAAAGAGTTGGCGATTACCAACTATATTGCCTGTGAAGGTTGCGGTGGCTCCGGTGCGAAGTCTAAAAATAGCATCAAAACTTGCATGACTTGCCAAGGTCAAGGGCAGATTTACCAGTCGAGAGGCTTTTTTAGCATGTCTCGTACCTGCCCTCAGTGTAATGGTGCTGGGCAGATGATCGCTGACCCCTGCGTAACCTGCAAAGGCGAAGGGCGCCGTAAAGACAAGCAGCGCATTAAGGTTCGCATCCCAGCAGGTGTGGACAATGGCATGCGCCTTAAGATGAGCGGTTATGGTGATGCGGGTCCGGCAGGTGGCATCCCCGGCGATCTCTACGTCTATATCCAAGTGCAGCCAGACCCTCTCTTCCGTAGAGAGAGTGACGATATCTATCTCGATGTCCCAATTACCTTTTCTGAAGCAGCTCTCGGCTGTAAGAAAGAGGTGGCAACTCCTCTTAAAGAGACCTGTCGAGTACAGGTTCCAGAAGGTGTTCAGTCTGGCCACCTCCTTCGTGTTAGCGGTAAGGGGCTTCAGAATGTTCATGGACAAGGAACGGGGGATCTCTACCTTCGCATCCTTGTAGAGACACCTGTGAAACTCAACTCCAAGCAGAAAGATCTTTTCCGTTCCTTAACGGAACTAGAGGGCGACCAGAACCACCCACATCGCAAAGGGATCCTGGATAAGCTCAAGGTTTTTTTTTCAGCCTGATTGGTATATAGTACTTCCAGTTCAAAGGCACTCAAGAGGCTTTGAGCTGGAAGGAGTATACGTAAACAACCTCAAAAGAGCTAGTTGCAACACTTCCGGGTGAAGAGGCTGCTTTGCAACAGCTTCTCCACTCGAATTAGATGTTAGGAAAAATAGGTTTTTAGGGTGTTTAGAGAATCTTCAGAGATTTCATTCGTCTTTTTTGTGACTAGTTGAAGTTTATAATCTCCTTGATTGCAATAGGAGAGAGGTGTGTCTAGTAACTGATAGACTTCCTGCTTGTCTCGGGATTGTTTATTGAAAAAACAGTAGTGGGGGGTGTTAGAATTATCCATGACACTCCACTCATTTTCGCAATTTTCATCTAGTGGATTCAGACATTTCTCAGGTACTATATATATAGTGGCAAATTTATCAATTTTGATTGTTTCTCGCGCTAACGCTGTCATTTCGGCTTCCGTAGTGCCGTTTTGGATAATCTCCTCTGCTTGCCAGTAGGTGAAGGATCTTTCAGTCATTGTTATTCTCGGGTAAGCGGACTCCTGTTTCGGAAATATTGTAAAAAATAGCGTTAGATTGAATGGAATTTCAGAAGATTCTACCCTGAGAAAGGAGTGAGTTCTGATTAAATGGTCAATTGCATCAGAATAGTAGATGGACTCGTTATTTTTTTTGCTCGTGATTTTCCAAACGCGTCCGCCAATTATGTGACTTGTATCAAAGGGGCATGTAATTTCTGGAATTCGCTCCATTGCAGTGATCTCAAATAGATCGCTGATCTGGTCTGCCACTTTAAGGGTAGTTTCTAGTAGGGAGAGTAACTCTGGACAGCTTGTTGCCTTGCTTTTGACAAGACCTAGGTCAGTCTTATTGCATTCATAGAATGGAGTCTTTTGTTCCAATAAGGAACTCTCTCGCATGGCTGTTTGGACATGATGACGTTGTTGTTTGGATAGAGTGAAAATTGTCTGAGCAGTGTCTGGGTACTGGACATCTTTATACATTAGAGCAATCATCTGAATAACCTCCTCGTTTCATTTTTACGAAGTTTTTATTAGAACAAAGAAAACATTTTATACGCAAGCCCCCGTCAGTTTAAGGGGGTAGTTGGCGAGCTCTAATAGAGGAGCCTGTGAGGGAATTGGTGAGACGATAGGAGTATTCCGATTCACCGCTTTCGCTGATCTCGATCTCTACGGGGGTGATCCAGCCTTGGGCGATAGGGGCGTCCGATGGGTGGATTTTCCATGAGGTGTCGTCGCTGAGGCGGATCTGGCGCCCCCCATTAAAATTTTCTTCAATATGGGGTCTGCGGCCGGCTTTTTTAGGGGAGAGGAGGGGATAAGCACGCTTCTGGTAGTTGTTGTGGATCCAATCCTCCAGGGCTGTCTGCTCCTTTTGAGTGAGCTTGGAGAGGCCAGTCCGCTCTTTCTCCTGGGGGGTCATGTATATGGAAGCGGCAGCAAATATGGTTAAAAAAATCATCTTAGCTCCCTAATGCTATAGGAAAGAAGACGAGAAATCAACGCTCTGTTATACTTTGCTCTTCAAGGGTTTTTACTATGACAAAAAAATGTGTTATTACGGGCCGAAAGCCCTCCTCCGGCCGGACTTACGCTCTGCGCGGTATTGCAAAAAAGAAGAAGGGGATCGGTCTTAAGATCACCGGAATTACCAATCGCCGTTTCGAGCCGAATTTACAAAAAAAACGGCTCTGGGATCCTGAGAAAGGCGTATTTGTTACATTGCGCCTCTCTACAGCCGCGATGCGTACTATCGACAAACGCGGTCTTCCTGCTGTTTTGAGAAGTGTACGCAAGAAAGCCGCCTCCTAAAAGGGGGTGGTCCATCTGGGGATGGACGGCAGTCGTTCTTCTCGCTTGTGGCTGGTTCCTTCGTGTTTCTGTTCTTCCCCCCCTCCCAAAGGAGGGGGATCCGCCTCTTCTATATTCTAATCAGTGTCGCACAGATCTATATCTTGCCCTTCGGCGCGCCTTAGAAAAGACGCAGCGCTCCATTTTTTTAGTGATGTTTGGACTAAGCGATTCGGGGATGATCTCGCTGCTTTCGCAAAAAGCAGCAGCCCAGCTAAAAGAGACGATCTATTACGACCCTCAAAGTTCTCCTAACGTGCGCTCGATGCTACCCAATGCGGAGGTCCATCCCATTCGTGGGGATGGTCTGATGCACCATAAGATCATGATCCTTGACGAGGAGGTGGTCTTTCTCGGTTCAACCAATATGACTGTATCCTCTTTGCGCATGCATGACAATTTGGTTATTGGCTTTTCTAGCAAGCCGGTGGCTCGATTCCTGCTAAACCATCTACCCACTGCAACAGGCCATTTAAAGACCCTTGTTGGGGGGCAGCCGATTGAGATCTGGCTTCTGCCTGATCCTCGCGGCCACGCGCTTGGTGAGTTGCGTGCTCAGATCCGTACAGCGCGACACTCAATTCGCGCCGCGCTCTTCACCTTGACCCACCCACTTCTCGTGGACGATCTGATCACGGCCCATCGACGCGGGGCCGATGTTTCGGTAGTGGTTGATCAGCGTTCCGGTCTTGGAGCTGGCCATAAGGCGGTAGAGGCGTTACAGGCAGCAGGGGTTCGGGTGCGGTTAAGTCAAGGAGCGCAGCTGATGCATCACAAATTTGTCTGGATCGATGAGGTCACGCTTGTGACTGGATCAGCCAACTGGACAAAGGCAGCCTTCTGTAAAAATAACGACTGTCTGATTACACTTTCACAGCTCACAGCTCAGCAGAAGGAGCTGATGAAACTTCTTTGGACGCGGATCGATGCTCGCGCAGCATCTAGTGGTTCTGGTAATCGCAAGGGCTCTGCCCTTTAAATCCCGGTAAGGGAGCTTTGCTCCCTTACAACCCAATGGGTTTGCAAAGGGCTAAAGCCCTTTGCCGAGGTTTAAGGAGCAGAGCTCCTCCTGCTTATAGCTCTATACCCGTTCCAGCTCAAATGAACTGGAAGCACTATATTACGGTCTAGAGGCTTTGTCGGAGCCGTAGAGGAGACCTGCTTTTGCTATATTGCTGCGGGCGTGAGGGAAGAGCTCTTCCATCTGTTTTAGCAGTTGATCGACTGCCTTGCGCTGGGAGTTTTGGCCTACAGGGCATTGGCAGGTAATGCGCGCAAAGCCCTCTTTCTGGGCAAAGGTGCGGATCTGAGATTCGGAGATATAGATTAACGGACGGATGATTGTGATGCCGTAGCGCTCCATATGGACTTTGGGGAGGTTGGCGGCAAATTCAGCTTTTTGGAGTAGATTAAGTAGGAGTGTTTGAGCGCTATCATCGCGATGGTGGCCGAAGGCGATCAGTTTGGCGCC
>CAZEZK010000011.1:0-27221 GCA_964516935.1 uncultured bacterium | reverse complement strand
CTCTTCAGCGAGTTCCTTGCATCAACTTATTTTTTGTCCTGTACAGAGAACCTGAAGATTTGTTTTTTGAGCGCGCCAAAGCCCTATCTTGTCCAATACAGCGCTCCCTGCTATGTTCTCCATCATGCGCATCTATCTTCCCTTTGCTCTCTTTGCCACGACGAGCTGTTTCGCTGCAGAACAGGCTCAACAGCTGGATGTTAGTAAAATTTTCACTGCATCTCCCATGGTCTACATCCTTCTCGCCGGCATGTCGGTGATCTCCCTTGGCCTCTGGCTCTATACCTTCGCGACGTTTCGACCTAAAGAGATCATGCCGGCCTCCTTTGCCGATCGCGTACGCGCTCAGTTACAGCGTAAAGAGTATGCGGCCGTCAATACAGCTTGCGAAAATGAGAACAACCTTCTCGCCTCGATCTTGCGCGTGGGCCTACTCACCCGCAGTCTCGGACCTCAAGTGATGATCGACGCCATGAAATCAGAAGGCAAACGACTCAGCATGCCCTTCTGGCAGCGCCTCTCGCTCTTGAACGACATCGCCATGGCGGCACCGATGCTCGGCCTGCTCGGCACAGTGATCGGGATGTTCTACGCCTTCTATGACATGAACCGCTCAGTGGAGAGGATTAATAGCCTCTTTGACGGTCTAGGTATCGCAGTAGGCACAACCGTTGCGGGTCTCGTTGTCTCCATCTTAGCAATGATCTTCCACTCCACGCTGAAATACCGTCTCGTTCAGTCGCTGAGCCGCGTTGAGAGCGAAGCTCTCTCTCTAAGCACTCTAATCGAGGGATAATGGAACTAATCCCCTATGACGACCTACAACCTAAGCAGAGCTTCCACTTTGCACCGATGGTCGACTTTCTTTTTTTGATGCTCTCTTTCTTTGCTACGCTAGCGGTCTCTCGAGCCTCTCTCCACGATGCGGAGATCGATCTAGTCCACCTCAGGAAGGAGGCCGGCTCTGAACTTCTCCACTCTGCGCGCAATACACAGCAGATCAATGTGAGCATCACTTCGGAGGGGCACTACAAATGGCTGACCGAGTTCCATGAGTATCCAATGGATGATCTCAGCGCACTGCAGGCCGAACTTACCCGCCAGTATCAGGTGGGTTCTCTTCCGCGCGACAAGACGAAGACAGAGGTACTACTTCATATCGACCAGAAGGCGCCTTGGAACGCCATCGCACAAGCGATCTTCGGCATCCGAGAGCTTGGCTTTTCCGCTCGCCCTGTCTACGAACCTGAGATATGAGAAAAAATCAGGTAGCGCTACCTATATACACAAATAACCTCAAGATTTGGTTTTTTAAGTTTGCGGGGTCCGGAAGTTTTGCAACTGGCTCCTCACTTATTTGGAATACTCCTCTAACCAGTGACGAGCGGAAATAGGAGCTCCAGTGGCGTACTTGATGAGCTCAAACCAGCTCATCCTGTCGCCCGGCGCAAAGACCTTCTGCTGCAGAAATCGCCCCATCTCCGGTGAAGCGAAGGGTGCGGAGACCGATCTCCGCACTGTCGAGGCAAAAAGCTCCCCTAACAGGTAGCTAAAATAGTAGACCGGCGCAAGGCCGATATGATACTTCGCTGCCCAGTCGGCTGCGCCCTTTGGACGCGGCGGTGGTGTGATCTTCTGGTAGCGCGCCACACAGTCCCACCAGAGCTTGTTGAGATCCTGCGATGGATCTCGATATAGCTCCCGCTCGAAGTGGGTCATAACGAAGACCCAGCGGCTAAAGATCAGCTGACGGCGGCGTTGGCTGTGCTCCGCTTTTTCTAGTAGCTTTGGATCAGGAGTCCCCTCTAACAGCAGCTTTAGAGACTCCGTTTGATAGGCCTGTCGTCCGGCGATCAGAGCCATTGCCTCCGTAGTAATCATGTGGGGAGGTTCTCGCAACAGCCAAGGCAATGAAAGGTCATAACCAAGCTCATAGACCGCATGGCCGAGCTCATGTAGTAGCGTATCAAGCCATCGGATCGTAGGACGCAGGTTATTTAGTGTACGCACATCAAAACCTCGATCGACATTCATGCAGAAAGCGTGCTGGCTCTTGTTGGGGCGTTCGTAGAGATCGCTCCGATCGAGGATAGGCTTCACATCGAACCCCATCTGCTTATAAAAACGAAGGCTTGCAGCCACCATGTCTGTCGAAGCGACCAGCTGGTCGAGCTCGTGAACATTGAGCGGATCTTCCTGACAGAAGGGGTCGCTCCAAGACCAAGGATCGAGAGTGATCCCTCCCGCCTTCAACTCTTCAAGCACCTTTTCGTAGGCATGCTCAGAGTCTTTCGATAGCTGATCAAAAAAACTCTCCAACCAAGCCCCATCGACCTCTTGCAGCTCTAACTGCATCTGAAAATAGTCTGAATAGCCAAGATCGCGAGCCGCTTGATTGCGCAACTTCACCAAAGCAAGGATCTGAGGCGCCAGTTCAACGCCAACCTGTTTTGAGGCGTTCCACACCTCCCTGCGGCGATTGACATCCTTCTCCTGTCTCAAAAGATCTTTGATCTCATTCTCCGACCAGCTGCGCTCCTCACACTGCGCGCGGAAGGCCGCGTAGGAGCTAGATAGCTGCGCTTCCTTACGAGCCAACTCCTCCAACCGCTCCGGCGCAATCAGATTCTGCTTAAAGGCGCGGATCAAGATATTCAGCTGACGCTTCAAAATAGGGTCTGTAATCGATAGATCTTTGTCCCAGGCCTCAAGTTTTGCCGCAACCTCCGGAGAACTAAACATGCGGCGCACCTCAGCGTCGAGTTCCGCGCGCAGCGCCGCAGCATCAGGTGCCCCGGTCGTCTCCAATAACCAGGAGGCTCGCCCCATCTGGGTCGATTTCCTAGCAAATTCCGGCACAAATGCACTAAGAAATTGCGAAAAGGCTAAACTAGCTCCGTGATAAGCTGGTTGCTGATTTTTTTGATTCGACTCTACCAAGCCACTCTTTCTCCCTTCTTCGGGGACTGCTGTCGATTCCATCCTTCTTGCTCCGAGTATGCGTGTCAAATGATCCGTACCCAGGGCCCTCTAAAGGGCTGCTGGAGCACTCTAAAACGGCTCTTAAAGTGCCATCCTTTTTCCAAGATAGAGTAATCCCAAATTCGGTATATAGTACTTCCACCTGAAAAGCACCTAAGAGGATTGAATTGAAAGCTCTCGGGTGCCTTTGAACTGGAAAAAGTATAAAAGCTATTTAATGCGCTTCATCGGGGATAGTGAGCTCCATCCCAGGGAAGAGGCGCTCTCCCTCTATGTGGTTGCTGCTAATCAGTGCATCGACCTTCACTTTGTATTGACGTGCGATTTTCCAGAGGCTCTCCCCTTCTTTGACTGTATGGGTACGCTTTTTGGCAACGGCAGCTGTTGCAGCAGGAAGCGGAGAGTGAGGCGGCTGTTTGACTAGAAATTCTGCAGTGAGGCGAGGTTGCGGGGGAGCAAAGTGAGCCACAACATCGGCATAGTTAAAAGGTTTGGGCATCACCTCTCCCGCTGCGCGGTAGAGCCACTCCGCGCTGCGTTCACGGACAGCGTCACTTCGAGAGGAGATAAGCAGTTCGGAGCAGAATTTCTTTGCTTCAACACCGTGGGATGGCAAGAGCGCTAACAGGTCGATTACGCCTGCATCATCGAGCGTCTTTAAGGCATAGGAAAAGTCGGTGCGTAAAAGGATCTCCACTGCTGTTGAAGAGCGATAAGAGAGCAGGAGGTGGCGGCGCTTGTCAGCACTAAGGTCTACTATCTGCGACTGCTCGCGGAAAAAAGTCTCTAACTGCTCCCAGCTGCCTCCGCTGACCAACTTGAGAAGAATCGCGTCTTCTTGAGCTGCGCCACTCTTCTGAAAGAGGACACGCAGGGCGTAAAACTCGGGGGTAGCACAGAAGGATCTGATCAGAGTCTCCTCAGCATCGCTCCCCTGCCGGGCGAGTTGAACGAAGAGCCCTTTTGTGGTGAGCGGCCACTTTTCCTGATAGGCATAGCGGATCACCGCATCAAATTGGGCGTCAGTAAGGCCTGGATATAGCTCAATAAGCTGTCCATCGGACAGTTGGAGCGGGCGACGCTGCTCAGGAATGGCGCCAAGCGCCTTTTCTAGGTGAAAAAACTGATCTGCTGTAAGCACCGCTAAAGCTAGATCGCGCTTTGTATAGCCCTCTTCAATCTTCTCATGGTTGGTCAACTGGGCGACCAGCTCGCGAAAGTGGAGCCGCTTCAGGGCGGTTAGGTAGGAAATATTAGAGATCCGACTCGCAGCAGTTGGGGGCGCAAGGGGTGAGACCCCCCACTCTGCGGGCTGATCTTGGCCGATAAAGAAGAGAAGAGTCGCTAAAAGGGCAATATTGAGTGCGCCGCTGAAAATGAGCGCTAGAGTCAACACCCGGAAACGCTTCATCCAGCGATAGGTAAATCCTGTCTGGTCCATCTGTCTAGGAAAAGATTAACTTAGCACAGCGAATCTTGCAAGATCGGTCCTTATATGGTTATAATAGTTAGCGTGAAACTACCCCTTTCTATCGTACGATCCTATGTCCATCTAGAGGCATCCACTACAGAGATCGCCGACGCACTCATCCTTCTCGGCATCGAGGTCGAAGGGATCGAGAACGACGTGCTGGAGCTCTCCTTTACTCCTAATTTGGGTCACTGTCTCAGCGCCTTCAGCATCGCACGAGAGTTGGCAGCCTTTTTTCAGAAACAGCTACAGAAGCCACGCCATCACGATCCACTAGTTGCAGATCCCTTCCTGCGCGTCATCAACCGCGACTACAATCTCTGCCCGCGTTACCTTTGCCGCCGCGTAAGAAATACTTCTGTGGGAGCCTCTCCTGAATGGCTCCAAAATCTGCTTCTCCAAGCCGGCTATCATCCGATCAATTGCGCCGTCGACATCGCCAATTATGTGATGTTGAAGACGGGACAACCCTTCCACTTCTTCGATGCGGACCTTCTCGAAGGTGGCATCGAGATTGGTCCCTCCTCAGAAGTTCAAACATTCTTAGGACTCGACCAGATCGAACGCTCCCTCCCTGCCGGCACTTTAATGATCTCCGACGCAAAGGGCCCAGTAGCGATTGCCGGTTGCTTAGGCGGCGCGCGAACGGCGGTTTCCGAACAGACAAAGAACATCCTGGTCGAAGCGGCCTATTTCCGTCCCGAATCGATCCGAGCCACCTGTCGCGCACTTCGCTTCCGCACAGAGAGCTCTCTCCGCTTTGAAAAGGGAATCGATCCAAATGCGATTGAACACGCACTTGAAGAGGCCTGCGAGCTTCTCGTTCAACTCTGCGGCGGCCATCTCGACCGCGGCACTGTCAATCTCACCGAACAGCACTTCTCCTCAAAGCAGATCTCTTGCCGCACATCTCGAGTCAATCAAGTTCTAGGAACTCATTTGCAGCAGTCGGAGATCGAAGATATCCTCCGCTATATCGATTGTCCATGTGTCGATGAGGTAGCGACAGTCCCCTTCTATCGTCGCGACCTCACTGAAGAGATCGATCTGGTTAGCGAAGTGGCCCGCTTCCACGGCTATCGCCGCATTGAAAAAAAGATGCCGGTCTGCACAACCTCTCCAATCTCTAATGACCCGCTCTACCTCTTCGATCAGCAGGTGCGCACACTTCTCGCTGGCGCCGGTCTGCAGGAGATGTTCACTTCGAATTTAATTAGTCCACAGCTCGCACAGCTCGCTTGTGCAGACACTCCTGCAATCCGCGTACTCCACCCCAAATCGGAAGAGCACTCCCTTTTGCGCCCCTCGCTATTACCAGGACTACTGCAAGCGGTTCGCCTCAACGCCGATCGCCAGATCCACTCCTATCGCGCTTTTGAGATGGGCAAAGTCTACCTCCACCCCGACGCAGAGACCCTCTCCGCAGCAATCCTCTTTGTGGGTAAGAGCGCGCCTGACCATTGGAGCCGCGCAGAGCGAGATAATGACTTCTTCGAGCTAAGAGGACTGCTAGAACAGTTTTTCAGCGCCCTCCACCTCCACCCGCTTTTTATCCGGTCGAAGTACAAACTCTTCCACCCCGTTCGCCAAGCACATTTGCAGATTGGCGAGCGTTGCATCGGCTCCTTAGGAGAGATCCTGCCTGGACTGCTCGATCTTTCGCAGAGAGTTTTTTGTGCTGAAATCGATCTTGAAGCGCTCCTCACACTGCTTCCTCCACGGGTGAAAATACGCGCGATCCCCCAACTCCCCGCCTCTACGCGCGATTGGACTCGTTCACTCCCTCTGCGTTACCCAATTGAGACGCTCTTTGGGCTAATCCGCTCTTACGCACCTCCGCGCTTAGAGAAAGTGGAGCTCATCGACCTTTACGCCCCCGAAACGGTTCCACACAAAAATGCGACCTTCCGCTTTACCTATCGTGATCCTCTCAAGACACTCTCCTATGAGGAGATTGAAGCGGAACATGCAAAACTCTTAGCTCTTCTTGCCAATTGTTCTTTAAAAGAATAAGCTTTCCTGTAAGGAGTCTCTACAAATGAAAAAATGGCCTCTCTTCGCCGCAGTGTTTGCTGCCTCTTGCACCTCTAACGCACCAGTTGATCAAATTGTTTCACAGACGTTTGTTCATAAGTATGGGTTTGACCTTTCACCAGAAGAGTGGAAAGACCGCTCGGAAGAGGGTCAAGTAATCAGCCATCTTCAGAACGGCGTCACCGTGACTCAAAGCTACCAAGATGGCGTGCTACACGGTCCCTCCACCTACACATTCCCCCATAGCGCACAGATAGAGACCATGCAGATGTATGACCATGGAACACTCCTACGCGAAACGGTCCACAATGAAGAAGGACAGCCTCTTGTTCAGAAAGCCTATGAGTGCGATCAACATATGACTCTAACCCGATGGGGCGAACAGGGCGTTCCCCTCAGCATCGAAGAGTATGATGGCGAGACACTTCTCGAAGGCAAGTACTACACTCTGGAACATGAACTCGAAGCAAAAGTAGAGGCTGGATATGGCGAGCGTATCAAACGCGACCGCAATGGACAGCTCCTCTCCCGCGATACGATGGAAAATGGACAGCTCACCTGTCGTGTCAATTATCATCCAAACCAATCGATCCAGTCGATCTCTCATTACCGCGACAACCAGCTCCATGGCGAGCAGACTACCTTTACTCCAATGGGTCGCCCCCTCGTAAAACTCTCCTGGCATGGCGGCGAGCTCGATGGACTCAAAGTTCTCTATCGCAACGGCTCGAAAATCGCAGAGATTCCCTATGCAATGGGAGTCCGCTCTGGCCTCGAATCTCACTATGATGATCTAGGCAATCTCACTGCAGAGATCGAGTGGAAAAGCGACGAACGCCACGGCTGCACACGCCTCTACGCAGAGAATGTACTCGATAAAGAACAGTGGTTCTTCCATGACCAAGAAGTCGCTGCTGAGCGCTTTGCCCAACTAAAAGTCCGCGAGCAGATGATCGCTGAGATGGGAAACTCAATAGACGATTTGGTCGCTCAATAATCATGACTTTCCCATTGGATACATCCCTCTCCTCTCTCTCCACGAGTTCAGCGGAGAGAGAGGAAGAGCCCATTCCCTTCAATATTCGATCTGGCATATTAGAGGGATTGAGCGGCAGCTACTATACCCTCACTATCGTCGATTTGATATACCAGGGGATTACAGATCTTACCGAGGGCTGTTTTAATAATGTCCCTGGATTAATTGAGCTCAATTTACAGGGAAATTCCCTAAAGAGAATCTCAGGCACCATTTTTAATAAATTAATCAATCTTCAGCGCCTCTACCTAGGAGCTAACGATCTAACCTCTGTCTCAAAAAAAGCGTTTCATGGGTTGCCTCTCCGCGAGCTCTCCTTGAATACAAATCAGCTATCCTATCTATCTCGCAAAATCTTCCACGGACAGCACCAATTACAGCTTCTATTTCTGAATGAGAACAAGATCAGGATGCTCCGAGCCCTTCATTTCGAACACGTAATCTCCTTAAAAGAGCTCTACCTACACGAAAATCCATTAGAACATATCGATGAAACAAGCTTTGATCTGCTAATCAATATCCGAAAGATCAACCTCTGCATCCATAAGCGGATAGCCCTTCCAAAGGAGCGATTCTCACACCTGCCCTATCTCGAGGAATTCAAGGTGCATGATGACGAATTCAATGAGGTAAATCTAGTTAAAAATTAGGATCATCATCAGAAAGTGACAGTTTCCCCCACAAGCTCTCGAACCAGCCCTTCTGCCCCATATATGGAGCGCAGAGCCTCCAGAATCCCTGCGGAGTGGACACTCGTAGCTCGTCCTTGAACACTATCGAATCCAAAATCCCAGATAATCGAGTGGATATTGCCGTCGAAGATCAGCCCTACAAGTTCGCCATACTGGTTAATCACTGGGCTGCCCGAATTCCCCCCGATGATGTCATTTGTGGAGACGAAGTTAAATGGCACCTGTTTATTGAGGAGATCCTGCTTAGTGAGCCAGCTTTGAGGTAGTGCATAGGAGCCTTGAAAGTCGTGCGCTCGCGCATGGTCAAAAGTGGCACCAAGCGTTGTTGTTGGTTCGATATAGTTCCCCTGATCCTCATAACCACTCATCGATCCAACAGAGAGACGCAAAGTAAATGTCGCATCCGGATAGACCGATTCCCCATAGCGATCGAATAGGATCTTGGCGATAGCGGCATAGCTATCGTGCTGAGTGCTCTCAAACTCATCTTCGATCTTCTGACGCACCTCTCTAGCATAGGGATCAAGGGCAATCGCCAGCTGGATCAGCGGATCGCTACTATTGAGCACCTCTTCAGGATGGTCATAGAACCACTCACGCGCCGCAGGTTCCTTCATTTGGGAGTCCGCCAAGAGATCGTCTATAGAAATAGCTTGTAGAATCTGTGATACTGGATGGTCCAATCCCAGAAGCTGAATCGTCCGCTGGAATGATCCCTGCAAATAGATCTTCTCTAAATTATTGTAGACCGGCTCAGTGGAGAGCAGCCCCTGCCTTAAAGTGGCTAACTCCGCATCGACATACTCTTCAAGACGAGTTTCGTTGGGTTTTGAGCGCTCGATAGCAAAACGCACAAGATGTTTTGCCCAACCGTAGAGTTTGCCATAGGAGTAGCGCTCAAGCGCCATGTAGGTAGGATAGTATGCGCGGGCATCATTTAAAGCGGCCTCCAGCTGTCTCCATGGCTGCGCATCAGCATCTTCGCAAAGGCAATCTTCATAGGCCTGTTTATCTACGATGAGAGAAGAGGTCCCAAGCTCTGCGTAGAGGTTCTTGAAAACCTTTAGGCTATTTTCTACGCTAAAGAAGTTGGCAGAGCAGATTCTGCGATTCTCTGCGCTTTCACTAGCAAACCCTTGTAGATCTGCGCGGCGATCCTCCAGCCACTTAAGCAGAATTGTATAGTGCACCTCCTGTAGGAAGCGGATATGCGCTGCCGTTAGCATGCGAGAGGTATGGCCAGGATGGCCCGCCACAAAAAGCGGTTCGCCAACTTTTGGACCACCAGCTTCACAGCTCAGGTAATTCTCACTTATAAGCGGTTTGCCATCCTCGTAGACACGAAAGAAGCAGATATCAAGATCGTAGCGTGGATATTCAAAGTTATCGGAGTCGCCGCCAAAGAAGGCAATGCTATCTTCTGGTGCCATCACTAGACGTACATCGCTATAGCGCTGATAGAGGTATAGGTTATAACGCCCCCCCTCATAGAGAGAGACCATCTCCGGTTGCAGTCCGGTCTCCTCTTGTGCCTGCTGGACCAGTGCCGCAATCGCCGCCTTGCGCAGCTGCTCTCGCTCAGCTGCAGTCGCCCCCTTCTGCGCCGCCGTATGTATTTCTGCAGTGACATCTCTGATAGAGATCAACTGATCTACATACATGTTGGGACACTTGAGCTCTTCATTGTGACTTCTAGCCAAGAACCCCTGCGCACTCAAATCTCGCTGTTCTGTTGAGAGATCATGGACAGCTTTTCTACCAACATGGTGGTTGGTCAAAAACAGTCCATTGGGAGAGACAAATGAGGCTGAACCGCCCAAGCTCACTCGCAGACACGATTTCTGCACATGGTCAACCCAACTAGGCTGCAGCGTCACACCATATTGTTGGCGGATCGTCTCTACAGGGATGTTATTGAATGGCCACATTCCCTCTTCTGCAGAGAGGGCGGTTGCTGCGAGGGTAAAGAGTAATATTTTATTCATGCCGGTTAGACTAACTAGTCATGAAATATTTGTCTAAATCCGCTTCTTCAGCCGTTCGTAGCGCTGAATAGTCTCTACAGTACCCGCAATCAGCGGGATCGTTTTGCGCTTTTCAGAATCTGCCCAGAGATACTCCTCATGTTCGTCGGAGAGACGAACTTCTGGCTTCTCTTCCAACAAGATCTGGAACATGTGATAGGCAAAACTCCATCGCGGCTTGCGTATATAGAGCGTCTCCAGAAAGAGGATCTTTGCGGGATCGACCAAGATCCCCGTCTCCTCGAAAAGTTCGCGGCGAGCACAGACGGCTCCCGCCTCGCCAAGCTCAAACTTTCCTCCAGGCAGTCCCCATGTGCCGGGTTCCGACTTCCCTGGCGACTGTCTGAGCATCAGCAGAGCTCCTAACCACTCCAGGTAACAGACGGCGACCTCCATCTCCAGCGCAAACCCCTCCGGTTTGCGCTCATAGATATCTACTCGCATTAATCAGCCTTAGGAAGAAAAGGAGTGACCATCGCTTTGCGAGAGTTCAACGAACCCGCATTGTAGAAGAGAATCGCGATCGGCAGCGCTGGATCTGGCTTTCTAGCTCGTCTCTGTATTGCTTTGGGGAAGGTCTCTTGGAAGATCAGCGCCAACTCATCTCCATTTGAACCAGTGAAGAGAACCTCAACCGGGTTATCTTTAAGCCCAGGCGATGACTGGAATGCGATCAAGAAGCGCTTCAGATGCTCAATGGCCATCTCCTGATTGGGTGGAATCCAGAGCCACATCTCATCTTTATGAGAGTAGTTGCCGGTTTTCCCTGTATAGACCTCTTCCGCATGGACAACAGTACTGATCATGTGAATATGGAGATCGATTTCAGGTTTTTCTCGATGCGCCTCTTTTGCGCGTTGCAACCATGTATGGCGGCAGCCACTCGCGCTCTCTTCAAAAAGAGCAATATTGGCGGCGAATAGTTTCGTCTGACCTACGCGGCAACAGCCATTCTGAACCTTAGTATCGGCAAAAAAGTTTGAGGATTTACCGTCTGCACAAAGCCGCAACGTCTCTGCCATCTCCTTTTCTCGATGGATGTAGACTTTGCGGTAGAGATCATAAAGCTCCGCATTGCGCAGCAGGCGATCAGCCCCCTTCTTGCAGAAAGAGCGATCTCGAGGGAGGTCATCCAGAGAGACTAACTCCACCTCTTGACCAATCCTCAGAGATTCTAGGCGGTTCAGCAGCGAAGTGATACACTCGAGATCTTGCGCCGTCACCTTACTCAGAAGATCGGTATCATCAAGGATACCATAGAGGAAGTGCAGATACTCCAGAAATTCCCGCGCCGGATGGATATAGTAGGGAGATCCTTGTGCTTCATGCCGTTGCAGCAGCCGCATTGCGATGCGCGTATTGCCCTTCGCCAGTTGCTCACCGATCGCCTGTGGATCCTTTTCTTCATGGCTATAACGATCGTTGATTGCAAAAGCTTGGCGCGCCACCATCGTGTTGCTAGACTGCGCGTCGGAAATAATGGCTAATGGAGGAGAGCTCGTCGCCAGCGCAGATCGATGGTGGTCGATGACGCTGATTACCTCTAGATAGGCTGGAATCCCCATCTCCTCTCGGTTACAGAAGTCGCGCAGAGAGACCGTTCCTAAGATCGGCTTACGCACATCGGCAGCGCGCACCACACCAACGGGAAAAAGTCTTCCGTGGTCGGAATGAACCACTGTTAAATGGGCGTAAGATTCCATTTTGGCACGGATCTCTTCTAGATCGGCTCCTATAGTGATAAAAGTTGGCTGCCGGCGAAAGACTCCCCGCTTCGTCTGCAGAGCGATCTGCATCGTCTCAAGGTGCCTGCGCACAATCTGAATCTCCGCATGGAGCTTCTCGAGTGCCTTTTCCAGGTAACGGAAGAGTCCAGGACGATCCTCATGCAGTGCTCCACTCTTATCAAATAGACCCGCTGACCGCAACCCATCGATCCAGTCATTATGCGATGGGAAGGTGCCGATTCCCCGCGCATGCAGACAGTGGCGCAGCTCCTCAAATGTCGCATCCAATCCGGGCTCCAGCTTAAGAACCTCCACCAGAAATGCCCGCACCTCGTTCGCCTGTTTTGAGGTAAATTCTTGAGCAGGTTCGCACTCCTGTAATTTCAGGCCAAAGAGCTGCTCCATCGCTGCAGTGATGTCCGCCAGCGAGAGCCTCTCTTTAGCAAAGTAGGAGATCAGCTGTAGTTGCACTCGATTCTCGAACCAGCGCAGACAGCTACTGAGCAACAGAATCACCTGCCGTACCCCCTCCACATCAAACGAATGCCAATCACCCTGGTAGGTCCCCTCGCCATCCACCACGACCACCGCCTGCTGGCTCCGCTCCGGATCGACCGAAGAAATCGCATCCGACAGCTTCCTATATACCAGCGACTGCTGAGTCACCAAGTCCTGGCTCGTCAGCGTCAACATCGTCCGGTTCTTTGCTAAATGGGTGAATACCGCAGGATGGATCAGGTCCATAAAAAGCCACTGGATCTCTATCTGACCCGCCGGCGGACCGCCGGGTAGACTCCAAATATGGAGCCCATTGCCAACACGCGCTGCAAAGGCGTCCAGCCATCCCCAAAATGACGCGATTGTCGTATCTAAGTCAGGCGATTTATGGGCCGACACAAAGTGAGTCCCCTCATAAACCTTTCCCGTTCCAACAGGAAACAGCCCCTGATAGTCGCTCCGTTCCACCCGCTTACCCGCGATCTTCGCGCGCATCAGGTAATTCTCCTCAAAGCTCAATCCTGAGGACTGGTTGAGCCAGAGCTCAAATACCGAAAAGGCATAGTGGGGCAGAATCCCTTCGTGCTCTATGTAATAGATATACTCCATTACAGCTGGCAGCAGAAACGCAGGTTCTGGCTCTTTCTGAATCAACTCCAGCAAGGTGCGGTTAACCCGTTCGTTTCGCTGCTCCTCGCGCAATTTCCGAAAATCGGTCTGCTGGAAAGATTTTATGAACTTCTCAAGGTGGGGGAAACGGTGAATTTCAAAAGGATGTTTATCAGCTTTCTGTGTCATTAGAATCCCGCTAAAAGTGTACGGACTGAGTAGGACTCGAACCTACGACCGCCCGCTTAGAAGGCGGGAGCTCTATCCACTGAGCTATCAGTCCATGTGGAATTACCAACTAGGGTAACAGAGAACTCTTCGAAATGGAAGAGGCTATGCTTTTTTCAAAAAGCATGTTTTCAGAACGATGGTACTTCTCCCCTGACGGCACTCCACCTCCTCCTCATTATCGGTAAGGCGTATATTCTTAAACACCTCTCCCCTTTTAAGAACTAGAGAGGAGCCTTTTACTTTCAAATCCTTAACCACATGGACAGAATCCCCATCATGAAGGAGATTCCCATTACTATCTTTGACGGCCATAAGTGTCCATGATGACGCAAAAAGCGATTTCCGACAAGACTTTATACACAAACAACCTTTCCCCTGTTCTCTATCATTCACTAGGGGTGCTCCCATCAGAGCTAAAAAAAATCACTAACGAAGGGGGGGGGGTGAGAGGAAATTACGGAAGAGGTAGGATTCGAACCCACGAACCCATCGCTGGGCTTCCTGTTTTCAAGACAGGCGCAATCGGCCACTCTGCCACTCTTCCGTAAAGAGACGGTATTCTACCAGTTTTTGGTTAAAATGAATAGCCTATCTACAACTGGAGCTTATTTTGGGTGCCTTTGAGCTGGAAGGAGTATATAGTACTGCCGTTAAGTTGCGACTGCCCGATCAAATTCTACTGATTTTTGAGGCCACTGGTGTATACTCACTGGTATGGATCAAACAACTGTTCTCAGACAACCTCGCATCCATCGCCTCGCGCTGGATGGCCTTATCGCCCTGGGGGGCAGTGCGCTTCTTGCCCTGCTCTCACAGTGTGCGCTCCCCCTTCCCTTTAGCCCCGTTCCCGTCACCCTCCAGACGCTTGGCGTCTGCCTATTAGGCGGACTTCTAGGCAGTCGCTTAGCCTTGCTCAGCGTCTTCGCCTACCTGCTCGAGGGCTCCCTAGGTCTCCCGGTTTTCGCCGGCGGTCTAATGACTATGGGGTACCGCTTCGCCTTTCTTCCAGCTGCATGGATCATGGGGAAGATGGTCGAGAGCAACTTCTCCTTCTCGCGAATTATCGTTGCCTCCACGGTTAGCACGGGTCTCATATTGGCCTTGGGTGCGGCTTGGCTAAGCGTTTTTATTGGAATTCCCCAAGCGATTACTGCTGGTGTACTTCCCTTCTTAGTCGGCTCGGTCGCTAAGATCCTTTTAGGAACGGTTATGCTGAAAGGTTATCGACGTCTTGTCTAACCAGTCAGGGAGCTATATACTCCTTCCAGCTCAAAGGCACCCAAGAGGCCTTAAATCAATCCTCTTGGGTGCCATTGAGGTGGAACAGGTATATGTATTTGCTGAAAAAATTAAAATTGCTCTAAAAATCTTAAGTCATTCTCTGTGAACAACCTGATATCAGAAATACCATAACGAAGCATGCAGAGACGTTCGATGCCCATACCCCAGGCATAACCAGTATAGATCTCTGGGTCAATGCGCCCCTGTTTGAGAACATTGGGATGAACCATGCCTGCGCCGCAAACCTCTAGCCAGCCAGAGTGCTTACAAAGGCGGCAGCCGGAGCCGTGGCAGGCTGTACAGCGGACGTCGATCTCGAGTCCGGGAGCAACGAAGGGGAAGTAGCTGGGACGGAAACGAAGTTCCATCTGTTGACCGAAGAACTTACTCCAGAACTGCTCCATAGCAGCCAGGAGGTCAGCCAAGGTCACATGGCGGTCGACGTAGAGCCCCTCGATCTGGTGGAAGAAAACGTGGGAACGGGGCGATACATCTTCATTGCGGAAGCAGCGACCGGGGGTGATAATGCGGATGGGGGGCGTGAGAGTCTCTAAGGAACGCACCTGGACGTTGCTGGTATGGGTCCGGAGAAGGAGATCCGAGGAGATATAGAAGGTGTCCTGCATCTCGCGGGCCGGATGGCCGGGAGGGAAGTTGAGCCCCTCGAAGTTGTAGTAATCGCTCTCAATATCAGGACCTAGGCGGACGGAGAAACCCATCCCAATCAGAATGTCGGTAGCCTCGCGAAGAGTCTGCATAACGGGATGAATACGGCCAGAGAAGGGCTTACGACCCGGGAGGCTGATATCAATCCACTCTTTTTGGAGACGCTCCTCAAGTTCTGCGGAGGTAAGTTTGGCAAGGGCTCGTTCACAATAGGCGTGGAGCTCCTCTTTGAGCTCATTGATAAGTTGGCCCGCTACGGGACGCTCTTCGGGGGTACAATTACGGAGTTCGGATAGAAGGGCCTGAACAGGTCCCTTTTTCCCGAGAAATTGGACTTTGAGAGCTTCAACACCCTTGGAGTCCGATATGGTCTGAAGGGAATCTAGGAAGAGTGTCCGAACCTCGGACACTCGATTCCGGAATAGAGTCATATCTATGCAGCAGCAGCGGTCAGAGCATTTTTCGCGAGAGTCACGAAGGCTCCGAAAGCGGCTGGATCGCGTGCTGCGAGGTCAGCTAGCTGCTTGCGATTCACCACTGCACCACCCTTCTGCAGACCGCTGATGAGGCGGCTGTAAGAGAGGCCATGAGCCTTCGCAGCAACGCCAATACGGCTGATCCAGAGAGAGCGAAAATCGCGCTTGCGCAATTTTCGATGCTGATAGTGGAAAGAGCGAGCTTGCATGAGAGCGACGCGACTGAGCTTTAGGTGATTCTTGCGATCCCCATAGAAGCCTTTGCAGCGTTTCAGCGTGCGTTTTGTGCGCCGACGTGCGGCAACTGCGTTTGTTACACGAACCATGATTACACTCCCATCAATCTACGAAACATTTTTAATTGTCCCTCATCTACCAGACGGGACTTCGCTAAACTACGCTTGCGACCGGAACTCTTCTTCGTCAGGATGTGACGACGGCCTGGTCGTGTGCGCTTCAATTTGCCTGTTCCAGTTACGCGAAATCTCGCAACAACTGCTTTTTTAGTTTTCATCTTTGGCACGGACTTACTCTCCTTGCGGCTTACTTGCTTTTACTTTTTTTACTGAGGGCACCAACACAGCAGTCATAATGCGCCCCATTAACTTTGGCATCGTCTCTACAGTGGATAGGTCGGAGACAGCGTCAAAAAAACCCTTCATAATCTTCTGTCCCAACTCCATGTGGAGCATCTCTCGACCACGGAACGTACAGGTCACTTTTACCTTGTTCCCCTTCTCGAGAAAATCTCGGGCATGTCTTACCTTTGTATCGAAATCGTGAGTATCGATGTTCGGTTTAAGTTTTACCTCTTTAACCTTAATCTGTACCTGAGCTTTCTTGCTATCTTTCTCACGTTTCGTCTGATGATAACGGAACTTGCCGTAATCAATAATTTTAGCTACTGGAGGTTTCGCCAAAGGCGCTATCTCCACTAAATCCATCCCCTGCTCTTCAGCCTTCATCAAGGCCTCTCGCAAGGTCAAAATCCCCAACTGCTCACCATTCTCGGTGATTACGCGAAGTCGATCTGCTCGAATTTCTCGGTTAATTCTCAATGATTCCTACCAAGGCCTGAATGATAGAGGTTTTTGCGCAGAATTGCAAGACGAGATTAAAGCCTCTCGTAGAGAAGGTTTCAAGCCATTCATTATCAACGCTCTTTACTATAATACGTTTCCCATAAAAGGCGGAAGGGTGGACAACCCTTTAAAAGCTCCGCACAGCTCCCTTCGGCGATCTTACGCCCTTTTTCCAAGAAAAGAATACGATCAGCATGCTCGATCGTGGTAAGTCGGTGAGCGATCAGAAGCTGAGAAATGCCTCCACGGAGCTCATGGATCGCCTGCCTGATCTTCCGCTCAGAAAGGGCATCCAGGGAAGAGGTTGCTTCATCCAAGATCAAAATAGGGGCCTTCTTGACCAGAGCGCGAGCTATTGCGAGACGCTGCTGCTGACCACCAGAGAGCGACTTACCCATCTCAGCTAGGACTGTGTCATACTGGCGAGGAAGCTCCATAATGAAGTCATGAGCATGAGCCTTGCGAGCAGCCTCCTCAATCTCTTTGAGAGAAAATTTACTACCAAAAGCGATATTCTCTGCCACCGTATCAAGGAAAAGGAAGGGGCGCTGCGGGACAAAGGAGATCTGATCGCGGAGGGATCTCTGACTAATCGTCCGAAGCGGGATGCCATCGAGGCGGATCTCTCCCTTCTGCACATCATAGAGGCGCGGAATGAGCTGGACGATAGTCGATTTTCCAGCTCCAGTCAGGCCAACAATCGCCACCACTTCGCCTTTACGAACGGTAAAGCTAAGATCCTGAATTACCCACTCATCGCCATACCGGAACCATACGTGGTCAAACTCAAGAGCGTTGTGGAATCCATCAACCTTAATCGCACCAACCGGATCTTCGATCTGCGGCTTCATATGAAGGACTTCAAACATGCGCTCTGCAGCAACCACCCCCTTCTGAATGTTGGCATTCTCCTCAGCAAACTTCTTCACTGGCTCATAGAAAAGGTGAAGCAGGCCGCAAAACATGAGCAGATCGCCAATCGACATATGGAGTGAGTAGAGGCCGAAGAGGACAACAATGGCTAAACAGGTGGTCGCAATGAGATGGAGCAGAGGACGGGTAAGCAACCCATACTTTGCGCTCTTACTCTCAAGCATCGCCATCTGATCGTTCTGCTCTTTGTATTTGCGGAGGGAGAATGCCTCCATTGAGAAGATCTTCACCGTCTGGATTCCCGCAAGAAAATCGAGCAAGACCGAGGAGAATGTCTCCTGTTTTTTCTGCAACTGGCGACTAATCCGCTTCACCTGACGAGTCAGAAAAATCACAGGGAAAATGATTAGCGGAAGACCTAAAAAGATGATGAGAGAGAGCTTCCAAGAGAGGGTAAAACAGAGAAAGAGCGTTGAAAAGATCGTAACCGGCGTCTGGAGGTAGTTAGTCAGGCAGGAGTTAAGCGAAGAGGAGATCTGCCCCGCATCGCCAACAACGCGAGAGGTAAGACTACCCAGATTGTGCTCTTGATAGAAGCTCATAGGCATTGACTGGATGTGCTCAAAAAACTGCTGTCGCAGATCGCGCGTTACTCGGATCGACAAGAGCTGGGTCGTATAGCGGGCAGCAAAAAGAGAGACCGCTTTGAAGAGGGCGACGCCAACCAGGATCAGGATGAGCAGCGAGAAGTTCTCCTCCACACTGAAACGGGTCGCAACCCAGTGTTTCAGCTGATCGAGAGGATTGCTCTCTTTTTTCTGCGCTAAATAGATCGAAGCATCTTGCTTGCTGATGACGCCATTGTGGTCGCGGTCAATGCGATCCCATTTGCGCATCACATCTTGGATGGTGACCTCGGTCTTCTTCTTCCCAGCACCAAAAAGATTGAAAAAATCGGAACCCGTATTGGCCATCAATCCGAGAGAGCAGATCTCTGCCTGATTGGCGATTGTCAAGAACAAGAGTGTTAAGAGGGTACTGAGCGCAAGCGTGAAATGTCGGCTATTGCGCAGTGCCGCCTGGAGCAACAGCCGCATATTGGCCCATCTGTCGGAATTTTCGGTAGCGATTTTCTAGTAGCAATTCTGTGGGGATCTGTTTGAGCCGGCCTACATGACCGAGGATAAACTCTTTCACGCGTCCATACATAACCCCTGGATCCGCATGAGCTCCTCCGGGGGGTTCTGGGATCATCTCATCGATCACCCCTAATTTCAGCAGCTCTTCCGCATGCATTTTCAAAGTTGCAGCAGCCAGCTCGCTCTTACTCGAATCCTTCCAGAGGATCGATGCGCACCCTTCGGGTGAGATCACAGAATAATAAGCGTGTTCAAGAACGGCCACAACATCTCCTACGCCAACCCCCAATGCGCCTCCGGAGTTCCCCTCACCAATAACGAGGACAACTATCGGAGTTGGTAGGCGGGCCATCTCAAGCAGATTCTTTGCGATCGCCCAGCCCTGCCCCCTCTCTTCAGCAGCCAATCCTGGATAGGCGCCGGGGGTGTCTAGCAGTGTAATGACTGGAAGGCGAAATTTTGCAGCGAGCTCCATACAGCGTAACGCCTTACGGTAGCCCTCTGGGTGGGGCATCCCAAAGTTGCGATAAAGTCGCGATTCGGTATCTTTACCCTTCTCCTGACCGATAATGAGGCAGCGCTCTCCTTGGATCTTCGCTAAGGCAGCGATAATCGAGCGGTCATCTTGGAAGGTGCGGTCCCCCGCCAGCTCCTCATACTCTTCAGCAATATTCTGAATGTAGTCGAGTGCATGAGGGCGTTGCGAGTGTCGGCAGATAGCAATCCGCTCCCAAGGGGTGAGCTTCGCATAGACCTGCTGCTTTAGCTTTTCTAGACGTTCTTCCATACGATGCACCTCTTCAGGGCCTAGAAGCGATTGCGGCTGCTCTTTAAGCTGCTGCAAGGTCTTCTGAGCTTGGAGAATTGGTTTTTCATGGGCTAGAACGGTCATGGCTTCTCAACTCCTGGTAACTGTGCATCTTGAAGGGAGCGAACGAGATGGACATGGGTCGGTTTCGTAATCACAATTGCAAAAATTTCTTCCATATCTTCCGAGGCGAGGCGGATGCAGCCATCACTATCATATTGGCCGATCTTGGAACGATCCTCTACCAATTTTCCAGTTGCAGGATCTAGGTTCCAAGGAGCGCCGTGCAGCCCGAGCCCCTTTGCTGGTTCCGTACAGTTCCCCTCAGCCTCTTCGAATGGGATCCAACGAGTGCCAAAGACGCGCATCATCTCCGTTTGCTTCTCTTGGAAGAGCCCCATCACACCGGGGCGGTAGATCGCAATCTTTCCCCCCAAGAGGTAGCTACCGATTGGGGTAAGGGATCCCGATTCTTTCTGAGAGTTGAGTCGACCCAGACCTACGGAATAGGTCTTCAGCAACACCCTCTCATTGGTATCCATATCATGGTAGTAGAACCAGAGGCGAGCAGTAGATAAATCAATCAGGAGATGGAAATCAATTTTCTTGTCCTTGCGGAAGACGTTGAACTTCATTCCTGGAACAGCTTTCTGGGTAAAGTAGTCAAGCCCCCGGTTGATGCTGCGGGCGATAAAGTGGCGGGAGGTCTCGTAATGGGAGGCATAGTCAGCGATCCATGCTGGGCGACCTTGTAACCAAGGCACTCGACTCGCATAAACAACCGTCTCAACGATCGGCAATTTCGAACCATCAAATGCAAAGAGGCGCGAGATCTGATCCTTTACTGCAACCGCAGGGCGAGGCTGAGGCTGCTCCAAGGAGAGCTCCTCAACGAATTCTTCGACAGGCAGTTGTGCGGGACGACTCTCTTTTAGATAGGAAGCCACACCAATGGCCCCAAAAAGCAGGAGTGCGCAGATAACCAGTACTTTACCCATGACGGTTGTCATTATCTCTAATAGACGACTATTTTGACAAGGTTCAATTTATTTAAATATCGATAGAATTGACAACTAATTAATATTTAGTTACAAATCAAGTATAAAGTGATTTTATTTCATAACAAAACGTCAATTTTATGAAACTAAACAAAAACTACTCAATAGTTTTCGTAATTTCTCTTGTTGCCAATGTCGAAATCATTGGAACGGAAGTCTCTAGGGGAAAAATTTTAGTTGTTGTGGTCCCAGGTCAAGAAGATTCAAAAGAGCAGCAAGAAGAGAAGCGCGAGGCACAGAAAGAGTCTCGACTGATCGCCGAGAAGCGCTGTAACGCGTCCTATAAGCCCGAGAAAGAGGAGCAGGCAGAGATTACCTCTCCCCCGCATACCGAGACGCCTAAGGTGAACTGGTGCGAGAAAATCAAAATTCTCTTCCGCTTTATGGAATAAAAATTTCCCTGTGCATTTCGCGCAAAAAACAGAAAACCTCCCAGGACCCTTACTGGACCCTGGGAGTTGTTTGAGACTTACTTCTTGTCTTCGTCGACGATTTCAACATCCGCTTCTTCAACTGTTTCTGCGGACTCTTTCTGACTAGAAGCTCCTGGAGTGCCTTGCTGCGGATTTGCAGAGCCGCTCTTCGCAAGCTCCTCACCAATCTTCTGCATCTCTTTATTGAGCTCTGCTGTCTTTGCTTTGATATGCGCTTCATCGTGCCCTTCAAGCGCCTTCTTCAATCCGTCGATATGAGATTGGATTGAGGAGACTACAGGAGCGGACAGACGATCTTTGTATTCATCCAAAGATTTCTGCGCGCGGAACATGAGTGTATCCGCTTCATTGCGAACTTCGACCGTCTCTTTCTTCTTGCGATCTTCTTCTGCATGCAGCTCAGCTTCTTTAATTTTACTCTGAATCTCTGCATCACTGAGGCCAGACTTCGCTTCGATCCGGATCTTCTGCTCACGTCCACTCTGCTTATCTTTTGCAGAGACGTTCAGAATCCCGTCCGCATCAACGTCAAAAGAGACCTCGATCTGCGGAGTGCCGCGTGGTGCTGGAGGAATATCGGTTAAGTCAAATCGGCCGATCTCCTTATTGTCATTCGCCATTGGGCGCTCACCCTGCATAACGCGGATCGTCACTGCAGGCTGACTATCAGCCGCTGTAGAGAAGACCTGCTTCTTCTGCGTTGGGATCGTTGTATTGCGCTCGATAAGCGGAGTCATCACTCCACCTAACGTCTCGATTCCCAGCGTCAGAGGCACAACGTCGAGCAGCAAAATGTCTTTCACATCGCCGCCGATAATTCCACCCTGAATTGCAGCGCCGATCGCAACCGCTTCGTCTGGGTTTACCCCTTTATGCGGCTCGCGCTGGAATATCTCCTTCACCTTCTGCTGTACGGCTGGCATACGAGTCATACCGCCGACAAGAATCACCTCACCGATATCGGAGACAGAGACGCCCGCATCTTTCATCGCCTTAATGCAAGGAGCTGCTGTGCGCTCAATCAGATCGTGCGCCAGACTCTCAAATTTGGAGCGAGTAAGAGTCAAGGAAAGGTGTTTTGGGCCAGAAGCATCCATTGTGATGAATGGCTGGTTGATCTCAGTTGTCATAACGCCAGAGAGTTCTATCTTCGCCTTCTCCGCTGCATCGCGCAGACGCTGCAGAGCCATCTTATCTTTAGAAAGGTCGATGCCATTCGCGCTCTTAAACTCAGAAATCATCCAGTGGATAATCATGTTGTCGAAGTCGTCTCCGCCAAGGTGGGTATCCCCGTTGGTTGCAAGCACTTCAAAGACACCATCGCCGATTTCGAGAATAGAGACGTCAAACGTACCCCCGCCCAAATCGTACACAGCCACCTTCTTATCGGCATGCTGTTTGTCTAGACCATAAGCTAATGCTGCTGCTGTAGGCTCTGGGAGAATTCGCTTTACATCGAGACCCGCGATACGCCCCGCGTCCTTTGTAGACTGGCGCTGAGAGTCATTGAAGTAGGCAGGAACAGTCACGATCGCTTCAGTAACTGGCTCACCGAGATAGGCTTCGGCCGTCTCTTTCATTTTTATCAAAATTTGCGCCGCCGCCTCTTCTGGGGAGACCTGTTTACCATCCACCTCGAAGACTGCATCGCCATTCGCATTTTTTACCACTTTGTAAGGCACCGTCTTAATCTCAGACTGCACCTCGTCGAACTTGCGTCCGATAAAGCGTTTTGTTGAGTAGAGCGTACGCTCTGGATTGGTTACAGCCTGACGTTTTGCCGGTGTTCCAGCAAAGCGCTCGCCGCCCTTATAGCCGACGACGGATGGGGTTGTTCTCGCACCTTCTGCGTTTGGGATCACAATCGCTGTGCCGCCCTCTAGGACCGCGACGCAGGAATTGGTTGTTCCAAGGTCAATCCCAATAATTCTTCTCTTTTTACTCATGATCTACTCCTTCTACATTTGTTTGTTCTGGTAACCGCGTCACCTTCACCCGTGCAGGGCGGATCGTGCGGGTTTTACTTCGGTACCCTCTTGAAAACTCTTGCAAGATGGTCCCTTCTGGTTTCTCTGAACTCTCCTCGATCTCCACCGCCTCATGGAGGTAGGGATCGAATGGCGCCCCTTCAGTAGGAATCGCCGTAATACCGTTGCTCTCTAAGACGTCCTTAAACTGTGCGAGGATCATTTCAAACCCTCGAGCCCAGTTACGGACCTCTTCAGAGGCCTGACCAGAGAAGCGCACTGCATTTTCCAACTGATCAATCGCGGGCAGAAACTCCCCGATTGTATTTTCAATGCCCCAATGCAGACTCTCCTGACGCTCTTTCTGAGCCCGTTTGCGCAGATTTTCTTGATCCGCTAACAGGCGCAAATATTTATCCTTCCAATCTTCCGTTTCCGTTTCTGGAGTCGGTTGTATAATTTCTTCAGTCATGTAGGTTCTCCTAATACGAGAATGTTTTGGTCGCGACCAATACGATCAGCCCCGGAAGAAGGCTCTCGGAAGGTCATTTTAAATTTGTAAATATTTTGCGTGAGCGCTTGGCTTAACTGCTCGCTAAAACTCTGCAACAGCCCAAAAAGACTGCGATAGGGTAACCGAGTTGGCCCCAATATCGCAACAGCACCCACGATATTATGGTGAATCCGGTATGGAATCGCCAACACCGTACTATTAGAGCCGGCCGGCATTACTGGACAGAGCTCGTCGCCAATCCAGCTCACCAACTTGTTCTGCTTACAGCAATCTCTTAATAAGTGGCGCATCTGCTGAGCATCCTCTAGTAGACTTAAGCTGTTCACCAGAGAAAAGGCATCGTGGAACTCCGGATAGACCAGCAATTTAGAGAGCCCCGCTCTCCAGACATCCTCCTGCGGAAAGCTCGCATAGCCCACCACATGACGCACCATTACCTCGTTATAGATCCCCTGAGCAAACTCCTCCCACTTCTCCAGCTGAAAATGAGGCTTCTCACCGCGGTTCAACCTCCAAAGGAAATAATCCCCAATCTGTTTTACCCGCTCCTCTTCGATCGGCTCATCGAGATAAAGCGTCTCCGCCCGTACAAAGCCAAAATCAGTCATCAGCACCACCAGAAGCTTCGCCGAGCTTAAGGCGATCAGACGCACATCTTGAACCACATCCTGATCAAAGCGCGGAGCGGAAATGAAGACCGCACAACGGCTCAATTCGCTCAGCCCCTCTGAGGCCTGGTGAAGTAGCGTAAAGACATCCCGCCCCTCTCTTTCAAAGATCCTCCCCAGAACTGCCCCATGGCGATCTTCCATAAGCCCTTGATCTTGGAATAGGTTGGCATACAAACGCAGCGCCTTATCGGTAGGAACCCGCCCTCCAGAGGTATGCGGCTGCTTCAGAAACCCCTCCCCTTCCAACTTGCCGAAGTAATTTCGGATCGTGGCGGAGCTAAGAGACTTAAATCCAGCCTCCTGAAGAGTTTGGGACCCTATCGGCTTCCCACTCTTTAAGTAGAGGTCGATCAGCCCGATCAAAATTTCCTGTTCTCGGCGCGTTTTAGACGATACCCTCAAGATAGCACTCCTACAGACCGTTTGCTAATTTCTATTCTGGATTATAGCAAACCAGAAAAAGGAAGGCAAGCATTTTTAGCAATCGACCCGTTTGAGTGCTGATGTGTTAAATTATTTTTTAACCTTCTCTATGGCGTTAAAGTCAAATCTTGAGGTTGTTTGTGTATATTTTCTGCCCTGAGTATAATTTGTTCACCGTGAACGCTACATCTGTCAAAAAGATCTCCCTTTTTCTCCTTGTCCTATTGGTCGTCTCCGCGATTGATAGCATCCGAAATCTCCCAGCCGCTGCCCTCTTTGGCAGCTCCCTCATTTTTTTCTTTCTCTTTGGCGCTGTCGTCTTCCTAATTCCTGTAGCGTTAATCTCCGCAGAGCTCTCTGCAGCCTTCCCCACACAAGGCGGTGTCTACCACTGGGTACGCCTCGCTTTCGGAGAGAAGATAGGACTTCTCGCAATCTGGCTCCAGTGGATCAATACGATGGTCTGGTACCCCACGATCCTCGCCTTTATCGCCGGCACTGCTGCTTACCTAATCCAGCCCGACCTAGTCAATAACCGACTCTACCTTCTCACAGTCGTCTTATCAGTCTTCTGGGCGATGACCGCTCTCAACCTCTTCGGCCTAAAAGTATCAACCCTCGTCAACAGCGCCTGCGGCTCCATTGGAACCCTACTTCCACTACTCCTCCTCATCCTGCTCGGAACGGTCTGGTTCTTTTCAGGGCAGCCACTCCAAATCGATTTCCAGTGGGACTCAATCATCCCCTCTCTAAGTCATGCAGAAAATTGGGTCTCTCTTACCGCGATCATGGCCTCTTTCTTAGGCATGGAGCTTGCAGGAGTCCACGTCAATGATATCGAGAACCCCCAGCGCAACTTCCCAAGAGCGATGCTCTACTCCGTCTTCCTACTGCTCTTCACAATGCTCTTCGGTTCCCTTGCTATCGCCGCCGTAGTTCCTGCCGACGAGATCAACCTCGTCTCAGGCATCATGCAGGTCTTCTGCTACTTTTTTAACCTCTTCCGTATGGGCTGGGCTGTACCGATACTTACAATACTCATCTTAGTGGGGACAGTGGGAAGCATGATTAACTGGCTTATCTCCCCTGCCAAAGGCCTCCTCCACGCCGCCGAATTCGGCTTCCTCCCCCTCTTCTTCATGCGCAAGAACCGCCATGGCGTCGCTCACAATGTGCTGATCGCCCAAGGAGTACTGGTGACACTCTTCTGCCTAGCTCTCTTCCTCGTCCCCAGCGTAAATGCCTTCTACTGGTTCCTGACAGATCTCAGCACAGAGCTCTATATACTCATGTACCTACTGCTCTTCGGCGCTGCTCTAAAATTGAAAAATCATCCAGATCGACGTGTTAACTTTAAGATTCCCGGAGGTTCAGTAGGGATATGGATCACAGCTCTGCTGGGCTGTGGTGGCTGCCTCATCACTCTCTTGGTTGGGCTCTTCCCTCCAGAACATATTGGCATGAACTCCATAATGCAATACTCGCTGATGGTGGTCTTGGGAATGCTAGCAGCGATCGCTCCCGTCTTCGCGCTATTGATTTTCCGACGTAAACCTACTTATTAAACCTAGTCAACCGTTTCTGCCTTTTCTCTTCTTCACTTTCTATAAGAGCATCTACTTTAGCAAGAACTGGCAGAGTGAGCTTGGCGAGCTGCTCTTTCAAAAAGACTATCTCCCTCTTGAGCCCTTCAATTTCATTCACCCACCTTCGGTTGCAGAAAACAAGATCCTCATTCTCGTCCGTTAGCTCTTCCGCTCTTTTTTTCGATAGTTCGATCTGCGGAAGATATTGCTCTTTGGCCTGATCGAAACCTAATAAAGTATAATACTCATTGTCTTGGTCATCCCTAAGCTGCTGCCGATTCAACTCATCCTGCACTTTGAAAACCTTCTCTTTTTCTTGCAACAATTCCACCTCCAATCCCTCTATTCGATTTGTAAGTTGCTGCGTTACTTCATCCGGCGGACGCCTATTTTGTTGTATCTTTCCTAATAATTCGTCGCGCTCTCTATTGAGTTGTGCGAGCAATTGTTTTAACTTATTTATCTCATTCGAATCACTCTCAAGAGCGTTCAGCCACTCCGCCTTAGCGCGGTTAGAAAAATCCACTTGCAACTTTATCTCTTGACGCAATGGATCTAACTCCTTCTGAAGAAAGAGAATCTGTTTCTCTAATCTTATCTTTTCCAACTGATGGACCTGGTGTGCATCGCACTCCGATTTTTTCAGCTTAGCAAGCTCATCAACTAATTGCTCATTCCTTCGCTGCCCTCCGCTCTCTTGCAAAATTGTTATACTCTTTTCTTTATCATTAACATTTGCAGTCAGATGTCTTACAGAGACCACAAGGGCATACAACCCCAGAGCTGCCAGCATTCCCCCGATTGCCATCAGCTCAGGGATGCCGCCAAAGACCGTTAGAGCGACAGAAGCAACACACCCCGTCACAAGCATCACACTAACTACTGCTCTGTACTGGACAAAAAATAAGTTGATGCAAGGAA
This sequence comes from uncultured bacterium, assembly GCA_964516935.1. Lineage (GTDB taxonomy): Bacteria > Chlamydiota > Chlamydiia > Chlamydiales > SM23-39 > CAZEZK01. Next base: position 18 of record CAZEZK010000011.1, on the reverse strand, counting down.
CTCGCTGAAGAGCGATCA
>CAZEZK010000010.1:3147-28287 GCA_964516935.1 uncultured bacterium | reverse complement strand
AGCTTAAAAACAATGAGTTGCGCTGCATGAACTTATTTTTTGTCCTGTACAGAGTTTTTTTACACACAAACTATATAGACTTAAATTTGTGTATAAGATGTCTAAAAATATTAAAGTGTTTAGCAATGCAAATCAGTTTCAATCGATTACCGCATTCGCATATTTACATGAACAAGCCCATACCATAAATGATTTGGCGACACCCATTCTATCCGAACAGAATCTTTATCAAGATGCATTTCAAGGATTCCCTGAGAATAAATTTCATTACCTATATATAGATCTAGACCGGGTGCTGCTAGGGCCAGATTGCTTTGATGAAAATGAACCCGGATATGGGGAGGCTATGAAACAAGGATTCTCCTATATCCAGAAGACCCTTGGGCAACGATTTGGAAAAGAAGAGCTCAACGAACTCCATAAACTCTGCACAACAGGAGTTGAAGGCTTCCGAGGAATCACCGAATATAGAAATGGACAGAAGAAACTCCCGGGCTTATCAGAACGCCCCAATCGACATGTAGAGTCTTGTTACGGATTGCAAGAACCTCTTACGGATGAGACAATTCAGGAGCTCCGCTCCACAAAAACACCACCCTCTTCCGAACAAAAGAGCGGCCTATTTAAATACATTGATATTGACTTTCCAGATGAATACCCCGAAGGGCGGGTCAAGCACTATGCGCTTAGAAGAGATGAGATCGAAGAGGTCATCGATTGCTTTTTCTCAACATATTACGAAAAAATCGCATCCGCCACGAGCGATGATGATCGATTGCACGCTATTGTGGAGTTATGTCGTTCACTAGAGGTATTTCATCCTTTTTATGATGGAAATCAGAGAGTCATTGCCTTTGCTCTACTCACAAAACTTCTCATTGAAAATCATCTCCCTCCAGCCATCTTGAAATGTCCCTATATATTCGATGGATACCGCACCATCGACACCTTGATAAATGAGGTCCGTGAAGGCATACAGCGTTTTACACATCTAAAAGATTCTGGACTAACCGATGCTGATTTGGAGTATATTAAATCAGAATCTTTAATAAGAGATTGTAAATACACCTCAGGGCGTTTCCAAAAACCCGTCACTGCGAGTTATTTAGATACTCTAACACCTCAAGAGCTCCGTTCATTCTGGGAGCTCGCTGTTATAGCAACCAACTTCACTGAAGTTTCAGAACGACTCATTAACATAAATTATATAAACTTAATCCAAAAAGACGTCTTGATCGCATCTTTTATCACGGAATTTGAAAGGCGCGAGAAGCTGGATGATTTCTACTCCTCACTAGAACTAGCCTGCCTTAGCGAAGATATCGAACTAACAAAAGAGCTCCCTGAACCCCTCCAGAAGCGACTTAAGTATTATACACAAACAACCTGAAGATTTGGTTTTTGAGCCGCGCGAAAGCTCCCGGGGATTGACGATCGTAAACGACCCCATATTGCTAATATTGGGTCGTTTACGATCGTCAATCCTCGGGGGCTTTCACATAGCTTCAATTCCAAGTTTGAGACCGGCCCTGGTATATGATACAATCGTCTCTATGAAAACTCCCTATTGGACAGAATTCGTTCCGAAACTTTGGACCTTCGTCTACCGCCAATATTCTACCCGAACTTTCCTACAAGATTTAGTCGCCGGCATAACAGTCGGTGTCGTTGCACTACCACTTGCGATGGCCTTTTCCATTGCTGTCGGATTACCACCGGAGCGCGGCCTCTACACTGCCATTATCGCCGGCTTCTTGATCTCCTTTTTTGGTGGCAGCCGCTTTCAGATCGGTGGTCCCACAGGTGCCTTTGTCTCTATCTTAGCCGTGATCGTCCAAACAAAAGGCTACAACGAACTCGTTCTCATCACCCTCCTTGCCAGCGCCATCCTCCTTATTGCCGCATTTTCTCGCCTCGGTTCGCTTATTAAATATGTCCCCTATCCCGTTGTCACCGGCTTTACTACAGGCATCGCCGTCATCATCTTTTCGACACAAGTAAAGGACTTCCTCGGGCTACAAATCTCCTCGATGCCCGCCAGCTTTCTCGGCAAGTGGAGCGCTATGTTCTCGGCACTGCCTACACTACAATGGCCCACATTTCTCCTAGCCTTAGGAACACTCCTTGCGATCATTCTCATCCGCCGCTTCATACCCATCCTCCCTTGGGGCATCAGCTCCGTAGTCCTTGCCACCTGCATCTCTTGGGGATTCGGACTACCTGTAGAAACGATTGCCACCCGCTTTGGGGAGATCCAGCGAACACTCCCAATGCCATCACTCCCCACCTTCTCAATTCCCTTTACTGAGCTCCACACTCTTATTACCGATGCTATTACAGTCGCTTTTCTCGCAGGTATTGAATCCCTCCTCTCCGCCATCGTCGCCGACGGCATGACCGGCACCCGCCACCGTTCCAATTGCGAACTCATGGCACAAGGCATCGCCAACATCGGCTCCGTTCTCTTCGGAGGCATCCCCGCTACCGGCGCTATCGCTCGCACCGCCACCAACATTAAGAGCGGCGCTAAGACCCCCGTTGCTGGAATCATCCACGCCGCTACCCTCCTCCTAATCATCCTGACGCTAGCACCTCTTGTCAGTCAGATCCCTCTCGCGGCTCTCTCCAGTGTCCTCATCATGGTTTCTTGGAATATGAGCGAAATCGACCGGTTCCGCCATCTCTTCAAAGCCCCCCGTGGAGATGTCCTAGTTCTCCTCACCACCTTCCTTCTAACCGTCCTCATCGACCTCACCGTCGCCATCGAAATCGGCATGGTACTCGCTGCATTTATCTTCATGAAGCGCATGAGCGAGCGCACTCGCGTCTCCTCTATCGTCGCCCTCGACAATACCTACGCCGCCAACTCCGACCTCTACGACGCCGATATGCTCGAACAGAAAACACTCCCCCCCGGAGTCGAGGTCTACGAAATTACCGGCCCCTTTTTCTTCGGTATCGCGGACAGCCTGAAAGGAGTCTTATCCAACCTCTCCTACCCTCCCCGCGTCTTCATCCTCCGCATGCGCAAAGTCCCCATGATCGACGCCAGCGGTATGTACTCCCTCCTCGAGTTCCACAGCAAATGCAAAAAGGCCAACACAACGCTCTACCTCTCAGGCGTCAGCGCCCCCCTCTTCCAGACATTAAAGAAATTCGATGTAGTAGAGAAGATCGGAGAGACCCATATCTTCAAGAATCTAGACTCTGCACTCAAAGCAGTACAAAATATATAATAATTGTTTAAGATTTTTGTTAATATAACGATATTTTATAATGTCCTTATATGGAAATCAGCCGCACTCTAATACAAATCGATCGATTAGCGAAAGCTGTGCTCTAGCAAAAATGCTCCTTTTCCTTGTCCTCGACTTTGTACATTTTTCGAATTAAGTTTCATAATCTGTTGATACATATCTCTAACCAAATCTGAATCAACATATACTCCTTCCAGCTCAAAGGCACCCAAGAGGGTTGAATTGAAAGCTCTCGCGGTTGAATTACCGCTAATGGGGGTTGTATTAAACTCAATACTACCCCCATTAGCGGTAATCCAACCCCGAGGCTTTGAATCAATCCTCTTGGGTGCCTTTGAACTGGAAGGAGTATATTACGAAACTTGACTCGAAAAAATGTACAGAGTCGAGTTAAAGAGCTAGTTGCATCATCACTTTGTCTAAGTAGCGACCATCGAGCTCCTTCATGAAGCGCGGATGAGCAGCGTACTGGACAAAGCCCATCCTCTCGTAAAGACGGATAGCTGGGTTGCCTTGATAGACCTCTAAGTGGAGAAGCTCAATCTGAAAACTCCCCTTCGCAAGAATCATTAACTCTTCAAGCAGTCGCGTGCCTACTCCACGGCCGCGATACTTCTCATCAACGAGGATCGAGAGGAGGCACTGGTGAGCCAACTTAGGGTCACTCTGAAGGTTAAGAACCGCGTTCCCGCAAGGAACTCCATCCCAGAGAGCCATTAAACCTGCCTTCTTCATGCCGTAGGACATCCAAATGCGCACTGCATCCTCAACCTCGCGCAGATCAATGAGCGGGAACCACTGCGACACTCCAGGCTGCTGAAGCCACTCGACGAGCAGCGACTGATCTTCGGGCTCAATAAAACGGATAGTAATCATGGCTGCGCTCCTGTAGCTGACGAGAAGAGCTGCGTCTCGCGCCCATAAATCAGACGCGCGCGCTGTTTGCCGTTATCATGAACATAATTCTCCTGACGTGCATAACGGATAAAGCCAAGCCGTTCCAAGATCTTCTCCAGCGGATTAGGTTCGAAGATCTCCACATGGATCGCCTCAAGACGAAAGCGCTGTTTGGAGAGGTGGATCAGGTTGCGGACAAGAGCCGCACCAACTCCTTTGCGGCGATGAGCTGGAGCGACCATCAGATAGAAAGAGCAATGGTGCGCCACCTTACGATAGGGCATTAAGAAGAGCGTCCCGATGCCACAAGGAACCCCATCCATCGTAGCAGTCAGGCTCGCACGATAGCGAGCAAATCCCAACCAATTGGTGAGCGCCTCACTCTTCACCTCTTCTCCAAAGGGAAACTCCGAACAAGATCCGGGCGTCTCGAACCACTCATTCAGATAGGGCAGGTCGGTCTCTTCGGAATAACGAATATCGAAATTATCCATACTGCTTCAAATAGGCTGTAATAAAGACGTCGATGTCGCCATCCATCACCGCCTGCACATTCCCCACTTCAACCTTGGTGCGGGTATCTTTTACTAACGTATAGGGCTGAAACACATAATTGCGAATCTGACTCCCCCACGCAATCTCTTTTTTCTCACCGCCAATCGCCTCGAGCTTCTGCTTCTGCTCCAGGACCTCCTTTTCGTAGAGTTTGGAGGCGAGCATCTTCTCGCAGGTCTCACGGTTCTGAATCTGGCTCCGCTCATTTTGACAGGAGACCACGATCCCAGTCGGGATGTGAGTCATGCGCACTGCGGAGTCGGTCTTATTGACGTGCTGCCCGCCCGCACCCGATGCGCGATAGGTATCTACACGCACATCCTCAGGTCTCACCTGTACCTTCGCCACATCTTCTAAGATCGGCGTCACATCTACAGAGGCAAAACTGGTATGGCGTCGCGCATTGCTGTCGAACGGAGAGATCCGCACCAGCCGGTGGACCCCTTTCTCCGACTTAGTATAGCCATAAGCAAAGTCCCCCTCGATCCGATAGGTGATACTCTTAATGCCAGCCACCTCTCCCTCAAGGCGGTCCATCACCTCAATCTTCCAACCGCGCGCCGCAGCCCAACGCTGATACATGCGCGCTAGCATCGCTGCCCAATCGCACGACTCTGTACCCCCTGCCCCAGCATGAATCTCCAAGTAACAACTCAGTGAATCGAGCTCACCTGACAGCATTTTGCGGATCTCCAACTCAACCAGCCGCGTCTCCACAGTCACCAGCGACTGCAGCAGCTCCTTAACCAGCTCTGCATCGCCCAGCTCCTCTGCCTCTGGCAGCAGATCTCTCGCGTCGTGGAATTGAGAAGTTATCTCCTTGAAAGGAACGGTCCATTTGCGCAGAGTATTGCACTCCGCGATTGTCTTCTGCGCTCGCTCCTGGTCATCCCAAAAGCCAGGCTGCTCCATGAGCTGTTCGAGCTCTCTGACCTTCTGCTCTTTGCCAGGCAGGTCAAAGATACCTCCCCATCACGGAGAGTCGCTCTTCGAGATGTTTTAGTTGCTCTTGTGTTTCTAAGTTCATATAAGTTTATGTTTGCATATTGTGATAGACTGCATCGACATCGTCCAGCTTCTCAAGCCATTCGATAAGAGCGATATTGGCATCGGCGTCGGTGTCACTCACCTCTACCCAAATCTTCGGAACCATCGCCAACTCCGCCTCTTCGATCTTGATCGCAGCCTGAGTGAGCGCCTCTTTCACCTTAAGGAAGTCCTCTACAGAAGTTGTGATCAGATATCCCTCTTCATCGGAAGAGAAGTTCTCTGCACCAGCTTCAATCGCCAGCTCAAAGAGCCTCGACTCCTCCGCAGCATCCTTCGCAACTCGCAGAACACCCCGGCGATCAAAATTATAGGCGACCGCTCCAGGCGCTGCAACCGTACCACCGCACTTATTCGTCGCAATACGGATGTCTGAAGAGATGCGATTCTTGTTGTCGGTCATGATATCGGCAATAATCCCAACCCCACCATACCCGTAGAGCTCATATGTCATCTCCACGAAATCGGTCTGATCAGAGCTCGCCGCCTTCTTGATATTGCGATCGATGTTGTCCGTGGGGATGTTGACCTCTTTCGCCTTCTGGATCGCTGTTCTCAGCTTGTTGTTCGACTTGGGGTCAGATCCCCCCTGCTTCACAGCACTGATCACCTCTTTCATGATCCGACTGAAGACCTTGCCCTTCTTCTGGTCTGCCCGCTCTTTGCGATGCTTAATGTTTGCCCACTTACTATGTCCAGCCATAAGCAGAGATCATAACAAGCGTCTGAGATTTCAGAAATAGAAGAATGAGCCAGCCGCAAAAAACTAACAGACAAATAGATACGAGAATCTTTTTCTGTAACAAAAATTTTCTTTAACTGAAATTAACTATCAGTCAAAATGACCCTAGGATGGATCCGCCACTTGTAAAGCAGTTCCAGGATGCAATTCGAGATATCGAGCAGCTCTCTGCCGACGATATCCTCAATCTAATTCGCGATACGATCAAAGTTCTTCGAGAGCTGCAGATCCGCATTGCCTCAACCAACCCAGAAGAGCGCGACCACGCCTTGGCCGATGCGAGAGAGATCCGCTATGGCCTTGAAACCCAAGAGCTTCTCTTAGAGACGCTGGTCGACCTAACACCAGAACAGCTCACCAAGTTCGTGGAAGCAATCTCCAACTTCCCCTCTGATGAATGGGATGCCTCAGAGACAGCCTACAGAGAGCTCTCCGAGTTTGAAATCCTCCTTAAAGAGGCCCTCGGCGCTCCCGATGATACCAAAAGCGCCAAAAAGACCCTCTCCCACCATAAGGGATGGATTTCTGGATAATTAATAATTATGCAAAAAACTGATTTTTAGTTAGTTGATAACTTACCTAATCTGTAATTACAAAGTCAACTATTTACAATTAATTATATTACATATAAGATTGTTATTGCAGAGCTGTTGTCTTTTGAAGACAGCTCGTAAAAACCATTGTGGGAGAATATGTCAGATTTAGGTGATGTTAGCATTTTTAGTTCCGGTTCAGCGAAGGAATATAGCGGGGTTTATGCCGATCCCATCGCCTCTAAGGGAAGCGCCTCCCTCGTAAACTCTATCCTCTCCGCTGCCATCGCCTCAGAATCTAGCAGCTCTCTCTCAGCCCTTCTCGATGCAGCAAACATATCCCTTCAGTCAAATCCAACCGCCACTCAGGAGAGCACTCTCATTGAAACAACCGCTCCTACTCTGACAACCACCTCGTCCGGAGTCGGTGCGACCGAAACCTCTGATGGTCCCTATACGACAGCGACTGGAGATGCTGCTACAGATGCCACGTACCTGTATGACGACATCGAGTTAATGCTCAACAATCCTGGTCAAAGCGTATATCTGACAGACCTTCTCAGCCTCCTAATCAGCATGGGAGGATACGAGCAATCTGGTGCTTATGATGGAACGCAATTGAACGTTGAACTAGCAAGCGTCGGAAGTGATATCGAGACTTTAGGTACAGCGCTCATTGATTTCGATATGGTTTATACCTTCTATAACACTTTTTGGGCCAATATGGGTGGCGATAATCAATTCAGCAATGCGAGTGCTGATGGCGAAACTGCAGTCCAGGAAGCGGCGCAGAGTTTAGTCGACCAAATGAACGCAGCGGGGATGAATGCCTCTACCCCCTATTTCGGAGATATGTATACCGAAGCATCGGATTTTGCAGATGGCACTATTAGTTTATCCTGGTCCCCCGCCAGCCTAAGCGGCGGAATCGTAGTTACAGGCTCCTCGCAATACAGCACCCTTAGCACCGTTGTTGCAGAAATGAACGCAGCCTATCAAGGAACCGAAGTCAATGGTGAATATTACGAGAGTAAAGCTGCCAGCACTTTTATTAAAAGCTTTGAAACTGCTTTCGCATCACAGCTGGACGCTGTTGCTTCCGCCGCACTAGCTTCCGGTACCGATTTCAATGCGATCATGGATGGGATCCTCACAACTTTGGGCATTACAAACACCAACGCGCTACCCACAACCGCCTCAGGAACGGCATCAGACGATCTGTACGATTTAGCCCTCTATGTCGATGAACTCCAGACAAATCCATCGATGGGAACTCTAGTCGACTTCACTGAGTTCTTAAATAGCATGGGTGAGGATTATGCAGCCGGTGACTACTCTGATTCGACCGATATGAGCTCCTTCCTTAGCACTTATGGCTCCACGCTCTCTACACTGGAAAGCGATGCCATGGACGCAGTCATGCTCTCCTATTACGAATATGAGCTAAATACCACAGGCTCCGCGTCTACAGCCGCTTCAAATACAGAGGCTCTAGCATCGGAAATATCTACCTCTTTCTCTTCGGAAGGCCTCTCTAACTCAAATCCCTTTGTTGCAGGTTTTGCCACTCAAGCATCTGCTTGGGCAAGCGGCAGCTACTTCAATAGCGACGGCACCCTCAATACAGGTAGTGACAGCTTTCTCTCTAGCGCAATCAGTGCGATCGGTAGCAGCACCGATCAATCCTCAATCGATAGCGCAATCCTAACCACTCTCTTGAACGAAATCAGCGCAAGCATGATCTCCATGGAAGAGGCGCTAAATAGTTACATCATCTCCGCACTAGCCAGTAATGTAGGTGGTCTACAGAACCTCGTCAGTACCATTGCCTCTAGCACTTCGCAAACCGCTTTATTACAAATATGGCAAATCCTCACTGAAATGGACCAAGAAGCGAACTCTCCAGACGTTACTATGGCCTTCCTGATCCTAATGGGCAGTATTGCCGCTACTTACGGTTCTAACACCCTCTCTCTAAACAGCGCCGATCTCGAAGCTCTAAGCACTTTAGAAACGGATGGGATCGATGAACTGATGATGGGCATCTACTATCAGGTCTATACAGAGACGGGAGACGCTACCGCTGCTGAGAGCGCTGTGGAGACAATTGCTACCCAACTCTCTTCCGAACTAACTGCTGCCGGAGTCACCTCTAGCAACCAGTGGGCCGGCTCAGAGGTCACTCAGCTCAACAACTGGGCCAATGGGGACTATTTTACTAGCTCCGGAGCCATCAGTACCAGCAGCTCTGACTCCTTCATCACCGCAGCGATGACCGCCGTAAACGCCCTTCCCACTGGCAGCTCTTTCTCCGCTTATGTCAGCGCTATCTCCAACACCTTCTATAACCAGACATTTGGTGGCACCAATGCGAGCACCTATAGCAGTCTGATCGATGACGTATATGATACAGCTGATCCCGATACATTAATAAATGCTTATACCTCATTGATAGGCGCTTGGGTTTATGACATCACAGGCTATACAGATACATTAAAGGGCATCCAATCGCTAAACGATTCAATAAACTCTATACTATCTATATACAACGAACCTAGCGGAACTACCCCCTCCTGGTCCCAAGTGACCACAGAGCAGAGCGATGGCACTTCTGAAACCGTCTTCACCTTTACTGGCGGTTTCTGTGACTACACACTTACTGTCGACCAGGCAGATGGAATTTCAACCGCTACTTATAGCGTTAGCACCAGTCAAGAGACTGAAGCTACTACCTTTATGAGCGATCTGGTCACTTTATATGGACAATGTGTCGCTATATCTGAAGATACCGAGAACTCCCTTTCTACCGTTGCCGGCGAAGTGGCAACTGCTATCGATTCTATCCTTACCGATCCCGCAAGCGCCTACCTATCTTCAGCCAGCTCTATGATCACATTCACTGATAGCAGCGGCAACGCCTTAACATTGCAAGACCTTTATAATGACTCACTTACAGGAACTGACGTCTACTACACGAATAGTAGCGGAACCACCTCTTCTATGTCCGCCAATGAAGCTCTATCGATGTGCCTAGGCACTCAACAGATCTATGACTTAGAAGGTTACGGATCTATCCCCACTGGAGGTACATCTATTCTCGCTAACTTCACCACAGCAAGCGATGACCTAAGCTCCCAATCTAAAGCCACTATGGAGTCTATTGTTCTTGTGGCCTCTATGATGGGCATGACTCTAAACTCCGCTAAAAATGCCGAAAGCCAGATGGCCGCTATCAACACTCAATCGGTATCGAACCAAACTGCCTGATTATTAACCATTTAGATAAATTAACCCCCCTTTGCACAAACCGCAAGTTATTAATTATAAGTTACTTAACATTTATTACACAAAAATAAAAATAAATCGCAAGTAGTTAACAATCAATCGGTTAACAGAAATGCACTAACGCAACACATTGATAATTAAGACGTTAATTAATTAACAAAAATGTTGATTATATTTACAAATAATTAATATTAATATAAAATAGTTATTGGGAAGGTAATAGATATATGACAGCAGCATTGATTAAACAATTTGGAGAAGTTCTGAAAGACGTCGGAAGTCTCTCGCAGGAGAAGCTTCAAAAATTGATTCAAGATACTATGGCGGTCTTTCGGGACCTTCAGACGAGGATTGTTTCTGCTAATGCAGAAGAGAAAGAACGTGCATTTGAAGAGGCGTTGGAATTAAAGCATGCGTTGGAGAGTTATGCATCTACTTTGGCTGGCTCTGTAGGGATGAATGCGGATCAATTAGCACGCTTCTCAGAGAATCCGTCGAACTTCTCTCAAAAAGAGTGGGAAAGTATGGGAGAAGCGAGACGTGAATTAGGTAACTTTCAAGAAGGGTTAAAGGACTCTTTAAAAGTAGGTGGAGCGAAGGCTTCCAACAAAAAAACAAAAAAGGGCACCTCGAGATCTGATTGGATCTCCGGGTAAAGGAAAGATGAGGATTTATGAGTGGTGATAGCTATGTAACAGATTCGAATGGTTCTTGGCTCTCCCAGTTTATGGGGACGGCGGGGACTGGTTTGATTAACTCGTTGACTACGTCGATTACTGATTATGAAGATATCAGTGCGGAGCAGTCGAGTGCGGGTACTATTTACACCCAATCTGAGACTGATACGAACGATATCTACTCAGCGGAGATTACGAAGGAATCGGCAGAATCTAGTCCCAATACGACTGATATTTCAAACTGGTCAAGTTATGAGACTAACTGGAACTCTTATGCGGGTGGTATGGCTAGCACAACATCAACCGAATCGCAAACAAGCTCTGCTGTCGGAACTGCCGATTCAGCCCTGATCACTCAGTTGGCGACGGAAATTGGCGATGTGATCTCGAACATTTATGTAACTTTAACTACATCATAATAATAGGAAATAAAAAGGAATTTGATATGACGTCTGCAGCATCTATGTTTCAAGTAGTTGACGCCCCAGAATCCACTAGCGGAGTGAGTGCTCCTAGTGCAGCTGAGGCTGCTTCTGCAGGGTCCTTTGGAGCCTTTTTATCGGCATTGGTCAATGCGACAGATGAGATTAGTAACTTCTATTCAAACTATATGATCGCGCAAGCAAAAATCACTGGTGATGAGAGTGATGCCTCTATTGGCACCTCTAAAGCGCAAGTGACTGCGACTAATAATGAGATTTCGAAGATGAAGAAGTACGAAGATAAGTTAAAACACGCTTCTGCTTTGAATAAACTAATCAAGGATCTTTCCATTGCTGTTTCTGTACTCGTAGTTTGTGTAATATCAGTAACAACAGCTGGAACTGGTACAGCCGGTAGTATAGCACTTGCATTAGCGGTCTTTAGCTTAATCTCAAGCGCCCTCCCTTCAGAAGATAACCCTCTGACGATGGCAGGCAATCAGCTTGGCAAAGCCTTTGGTGATAGATCTGCAGGACAATGGATTGGTCTTGGGTTACAAATTGCTATCGGCCTCGCATCTATGGGTCTAGGTGGAGTTATTAGCGCTACCGGATCTGCGGTTACGGCCACAGCAGAGACTGTGGCTACAGAGGGCGTTGAAGCCGCTGTAACACAGGTTACTACAAAACTTGCGCAATCGATTCCAAATATTTTAAAAATGGCGAAGAACATAGCCTTATTATTGGAAATCGGCACAACAGCTACATCGATGACTGCAGCTACTTATACATTAGAAGCAGCAAATATCATGCAGAATAAGATTGCACCACTTCAGGGGGATATTTCACTTCTGACTGCATTTGCAGAGTTAATCCAAACTCAGCAGACGCAGCAAAGCGAATCTCAGACTGCTATGGACAGCTCGTTTTCGGAACTGTTCACAGCGCAGGACCAGTTAGCAACAGCGTATGGCTCAGCGTATCAAGCGAGCGTTTAAAAAACTTAATAATAAGGGGAAATAATTATGACACAAGCACACATGCAATATGGACTCGGGATGGCAGGAGCTGCGATTGCAGCCACCATGGAAGCCATTTCAAAGGAGCAGCAGTCGGTTCTCTATACTATGGAAGCTCGTATAGCGGCGAACAAGTCGCAATCGGAAACTGCACAAGCAGGTGCGACAGCAACTGAAGAGCAGTATAATGAGAATGCGACAGCAACGAAAGACGGCGCGATCGGCGCCTTCGCTGGAGCAGCTGCTTCAACTCTCTGCTTAGTAGGTTCGGGAGCCTCTGCTGTTGGAGCCAATAATGACTCGAATGCAGTCGAAGCTCGTGTACAAACTGACGAGAACGTCACAAACGCACGCGCTGCTCCCAACACAGATCCAGAAAATGGGCCATTGACACGGGCCGAAGCAAATACTAAAAAAACTCAAATTGAGTCCAGATCTACAACAGTTATGCAGATGTGGAACCAGGGTGGTACGGTTCTTAATAGCGTCGCCTCCAATGCAGGTCAATACAAAGGCGCTGAACATACGGCCAAGGCTGGTGGATTTGATGCTACTTCACAATTGTTTAGTACTGCAAAGTCGCAACAAGAGCAGATCGCAAGTACAGAAACATCGTTAATGAGCACGTTCATGAGCAACGCCGCTGCAAATACGAGTTTGTTACTTACGCTGGCTCAATACAGCGCTCAATAATTAAAAGATGCAACTCCGCTTCCTTTAAGGCAGCACACCGCATCGGGGTTTCCCCCCGATGCGGTTTTTTTTTGTTTCTGTTATACCCTCTTATATGAGCCTATCTCAATGCAGCGAATTCCTCCGCACGCTGTGCGACGAACTCAAACTCCCCAATCCCCCATCTGTGAAATTCGGCATGAAGGTGCTACCATTTGTGTTGAACCGGTCGATTGAGATTGAGTTTCGCGCTATCGAGCCTATGGGCATTGCGCTGCGAGCTGCGATCACCCCCTGCCCTAGCCAAAAACGTGAAGAGCTCTTCATCCAACTCATGTTGGCAAATTTTCTTACACAGGGCACAGGAGGCGCCGCAATTGGTCTCGACCGAAATGAAAAAAACCTCTCGCTCTCTTTAAAACTCCCATACGAACTCACCTATACCTCTTTTAAAGAGCATTTAGAAATCTTTGCCAATTACCTCGAATACTGGCGTTCCACTCTTTCTAAATAATATCGCGGGATTGCCTGGAATCTGCTAAGGAGAGATAATGCGAAAAAGCATGCTATCACGCCTAGTCGCAGAGGAAGGGCCGCTCAAAGGCCTAGTCTTAAAGTTCGAAGAAGAGACGGAATGGATCATCGGCCGAGACCCCGATGAGTGTGATTTTGTTCTCGAAGATGCTGCCGTATCCAGACGTCATCTGCGCTGCACTTTCACATCTGACGGCCTCTTTGTCGAAAACCTTAGCGAGAGCAACCCAACCTCAATTAACGGAGAGACCTTCTCGGAACCGCGTCTGCTCCACGCCGGAGACCGAGTCCAGATTGGCCATACCTTCTTTGTCTACAGCGACACCTCACCAACGCTAGTCGCCGAAAAGGAAGAAGAGGAAGAGGTTCCTGAACCGATCTATGATGCAGCCTTCGATGAGGAAGAAAAGCATGATGAAACTCTATTCGACGAGGAGGAGCAGCACGAGTCGGAAAAAGAAGAGCGCAGCAGCGCCTACGACACAATTTTTGAAGATGGCGAGCCAAGTGAACTTCCCTTCCCCATGCTCCCCACCAGCCCATTCCTGCTAAAGGTAATCTCTGGCCCCAACGCGGGCGCAGAGATCGGCCTGGAGAAGGGACGCAGCTACATTATCGGCAAAGACCCCAACAGCTGCGATGTCGCCTTCCAAGACTTCAGCGTCTCTAAGATCCACGCCCGCCTTTCGGTAAGCGCTGAAGGAACTGTTGAGATTGAGGATCTCGACTCAAAAAACGGTACAGCAGTCAACGGAATCCTCCTAACAGAAAAGAAATCTATCACCCAAAAGGATGTGGTCGCTCTCGGGACTACCATCTTCGTGGTGATCGACCGCGAGGCCCCTCAAGAGACAATCTACTCCCCTTCTCTACCCAGTTATGAATACCCCGCTCCAGAAGCCCTCCCCGAAAAGGAGCCGCCAGCCGAAGAGCAGGTAGTTGAAAACTGGAAGAGCCAGATTATCCCCACCCGCTATCTGGTCGGCGGCAGCTCGATCGCACTGGTCCTGCTGGTCATGTTTTTCAGCTTCTTCTCCTTATTTAAGGCCACCCCAGTCGTTCGGGAAAAGGGAGACCCCTCTAAAGAGATCGCTCAGGTACTGGAAAAATTTAAGGCGGTCCAGTTCTCTTTCAACCCCGCAAGCGGAAAGATTTTTGTTGTCGGAGATGTCTCCACAAATGTCGATTATCAGGAGTTGCTCTTCCGTCTGGATGAGATTCCCTTTATTACAAGCGTAGAAGACTCTATTGTGATCGATGAACTTCTCTGCAAAAGTATGAACGACGTGATTTCAGAACACTCGGGCTGGCAAGGTATCACGATCCAGTCGCCGCAAGCAGGACAGTTCGTCGCAACAGGCTACCTCGCGACAAATGCGGAAGCAGCTCAATTCGGGGACTATATTACGACCCACTTCCCCTATCTCGATCGACTAACCAATCGCGTCGCAGTCGAAGAAAACATCAATGTAGAGGTCAACCAGCTGCTTATCAATGGCGGGTTTGGAAGCGTTACCTTCCAAACTGCAAATGGAGAGATCATTCTCTCTGGCCTATACGATGAGAAGAGCGCGGAGTCATTTCCCAACCTCTTAAAACAGATGCAACACATCCCTGGTGTGCGCGGTGTAAAGAATTTCGCTCGCGCAACAACGCAAGAAATGGCCGCAATCACCCTCTCCCAACAATATACGATTTCTGGAACAACAACATTTGATGGGCGCGGATACAGCATTGTATTAAACGGAAAAATTTATACACTCGGCGATAACGTCGACGGAATGAAACTCATTGCCATCGAACCAGCAACAGTACTGTTAGAAAAAGATGGTGTGAAATATAAGATAGACTATACTCGCTAAAAGGAGACCTTGCAGATGCATAAGAATGTACCGAAAAAATTCACCTTTGAACTGGAAAAGGAATTGATGACCAAACCAGATCGAAAAAAAGAATTGTTAAGCAAAGTGGATGCACACGTGCAAACCATTAAGCAAACTTTGCGCACAGGCCAGACTGGAAAAGATTTTGACCAGCTAGGCGTTCTGCTCAAAGGGTACGCTGCCCTGCACAAGGTACTCGCAAAAATCCCAGCAAAGTAGGAGTTTTCGATGTTTCATTTTCCAGGGGTGACCCTGTCCTTTAGCTCACTAATCAGCGCCTACTCGAAGCTGCAGTCTGGTGTAGTGAGTCAGATTAAGAGCTTGGCGAAAAACATTAGTAGTGCTACGCCCGGAAAGTTCATCCTGTTACAATTCCAGATGGCTCAGCTTACCCAGGTTGGTGAGTCAATCTCAAACGTAATTGCGCAGGTAAATACGATGATTGGTTACGTTGTACAAAACTCTAAGTAAGGCAACTGTAAAATAAGGAATCGCCCATGCAAACCGCTCACAAATTCAATGAAGATTACGTACTTTTTCTGGAAGCCGGTTTTATCGCCGTCAACCAATCCGATGAAGAAGCTGCGATCAGACTTTTTAAGAGTTGCGAGACACTGCGCCCTGACAATGTAATGGCGAAAATCGGCTACGGCTATCTTCACCTACATAAGTTAGAACTCAAACAGGCTTGCGAGAACTTTGAACAGGCACTAGAGCAGGAACCCAATAATGACGTAGCAAAAGCCCTTTTAGGTCTTTGCACTAGTCTACAGCCAAAAATGGCTGATAAAGGCTCCTCTATCCTCGCAGAGACAGCGCAGAGCAGCGATCCTTATGTAAAGCAGATGTCGACAACAGCTCTGAACTTTGTAGATCGTTTCGTTCGCAAAGAAGAACCACCTATGAGAGGCGGCAAGATGGTCAAAGAGGCCTCTGCAGCATCGAAACATAAGAAGAGAAAAACTCCCCGCAGGAAGAAAACCTAGTGACTGTTCCAACGGATAATAACCCGTTTGATAAATCGCCCGATCGCATTGCTCCAGCCAAGGCGATTGAGACGACATTTCCGGAAAAGTCGCCAGGTTCCTCTTTCCAATCCTATATGCAGTCCAGCCCAACGCCTCCGGGAGCAGCCTCTACTACTGGGGCCCCCTCCCCGCTCTCCTTACCACAGCAGGGGGTAACACAGACTGGAGCTCCGACTTTTAATAATTTGATGGCTCAGGCTCAGACCACCCGCGACACTCTCGGGAGTGTAGAGCAACAGCTCAATACCCCCAACCTAAAGTTTAAGCGGTCGCAATCCCACCTTATCCGCAACAAGCTGACCGACGCGAATAACTATCTCCGCGCTGCAGCAGAGAAGGTCGGCGCTGATCCCGCCGAGGCGCGTCCCTCCGCCGGTATGTCGATGTTAGGCAGGCTGCTCGCATATGTAGGAACTGGACAGGACCAGCTGACAACAATCCAGCAGCAGCTGCATAAACTCTCCAATTCCGGAGCGGCGATCAATGGACCGGACATGCTTGTGCTGCAAATTAAACTCAGCCAAGCGCAGCAGGAGGTAGAATACTCCGCCACGCTAGTAAATAAAATGGTCGACTCCCTAAAAACACTATTCAGCGTCCAGCTCTAATTTTTTCTCGTCTATCATAAGCAGCGCTAAAGAAGAAGAAAAATATCTAGCATGGACACAACGCGATGATTCAGATATAGGTTTAATGTAATGGAATCGTTTGACGATCTTCTCTCACACCTTGAAGAGGTAGAACTCTCTACCGTACACGGCCGCATCACCGAAGCTGTTGGCATGCTTATCCGCGCCGTTGTCCCCCAAGTCAAAATGGG
The DNA here is from genome assembly GCA_964516935.1 of uncultured bacterium. GTDB lineage: Bacteria > Chlamydiota > Chlamydiia > Chlamydiales > SM23-39 > CAZEZK01. The sequence goes on along the minus strand of CAZEZK010000010.1, from coordinate 10,916 downwards.
CGAGGTCTGCTTAATTAAACGCGCTGGCGAGCCACTTCTTGCAGAGGTGATCGGCTTTACACGCGATGAGGTAATCCTCTCCCCTGTCGGCGATATGAGGGGCATCGGTCCCTCCTCAGAAGTAATCCCTCTACGCATGCCCTTGCACATTAAGGTGGGCCCAAAATTACTAGGACGCGTACTCAATGGAATCGGACAGCCTCTCGACGAAGACACCGCCGGCCCTCTAGAGCTCGACGAAACCTTCTCAATCATTAATCCTCCTCCAAATCCCCTCACCCGTACCGTTATCGAAAAGCCTATCTCTGTCGGGGTTCGCTCTATCGACGGGCTGCTGACATGCGGTTTAGGTCAACGGATGGGAATCTTTGCTGCTGCCGGAGTTGGAAAATCCACTCTGCTGGGTATGATTGCCCGCAACGCCGTTGCCGATGTCAATGTCATCTCCCTCATCGGAGAGCGGGGACGTGAGGTGCGCGAATTTCTCATCAACGATCTCGGCACAGAAGGGATGAAACGCTCCGTTGTGATCGTCTCCACTTCTGACCAGCCTGCGCAGATGCGTATCAATGCCGCATATGTAGGCACTGCAATCGCCGAATATTTCCGTGATCAGGGTAAGTCTGTCGTACTAATGATGGATTCTGTGACCCGTTTTGCCAGAGCGCTTCGCGAGGTAGGATTAGCAGCTGGAGAGCCCCCCGCCCGTGCCGGCTTTACCCCTTCCGTCTTCTCAATCCTCCCCCGACTACTTGAGCGATCTGGAAACTCTGACAAAGGCTCTATCACAGCCTTTTACACCATTCTGGTCGCCGGAGACGACCTCAACGAACCGGTCTCTGACGAAGTGCGCTCCATTCTTGACGGCCACATCATCCTCTCCTCCGACCTAGCGCGTCAGTACCACTATCCAGCGATCGATGTGCTCACTTCCGTAAGCAGGGTACTCCCCTCCATCGTCGACCGCCCCCACCTAGATCTTATCGGCAAGGTGCGAGAGGTTCTCTCCAACTACAAAAAGAATGAGCTTCTGATTCGTATCGGTGAGTATAAACCTGGTTCCGACCGCAACGTAGATTTCGCGCTCAAATATCTCGACAAAGTAAATCGCTTCCTAAAACAAGGTGTCGACGAAAAAATCACCTACGCGCAGACCATGCAGATGCTCAAAACTCTCTTTACTTAAATAAAAACGTTTCCATACAGTCTATGCCAGCGCCGGTGATGAACCTATCGCGCTATTCGAAACGATCGCTTTTCGAATAGCGCGATAGATTCATGGCATTAACCTACCCTCTCGAACAGCTCCTCTCTATCAAAAAAAATCGCTTAGATCAGGCGATCAAAATTTTGGATGAGAAAAAATTACTTCTACAAAAGGCACAAGACCAGCTCAGAGCCGCAACACAGCAGCGCGACCAGGTGCGCGCTCATAAGGTTGCGAAGCTGCAGCAGCTGCGCGAGACTCTCGATGAGGGAGCCTCGACAGACAAGATCCAGCAGATGAAAGCCTATTTAAAATTAGTTGACGGACAGCTGACAGAGAAGGAGAAGAAGGTCCAGGAACAGCAGAAACAGGTCACATTGGCGCAGAAACAGGTCGACCTGGCCGCCGAAGAGGTCCGCCAAAAACGGATCGATCTGGAAAAGCTGACTCTCCATAAAGAGGAGTGGAGTAAAGAGGTTCGTACCTGGATTGAGCGAAAAGAGGAAGTTGAGCATGATGAGCAGGGGACAATCTCTCACATGCGGAAGAAAAAAGATGAGCAACGTTGATCGTGTTGGGCCTGGTAATCCCGCCTCTTCATCCCGCGCATCTGCAGCCTCCCCCAAAAACTTCCAAGAGACGATGCAGCAGGTCGAGAAGGTACAAGAGGTCGACCCTGATGAAGCGAGCCGACGTCAGAAGGCCAGCGATGTAGACTCTTTGCTCCAAGCAAAAAAAAATATGCAAGAGGGCGGTGTCCCTACCAGCGCGTCCCTTCCCGTCGGACTCCCTCCCTCCCCCTTCTCCATATCGACTACTGATGCAGACAAATCAGAAGCGGCTGACAGCGACCTGCGAGGAGAGCCGGAAGAGGAGCCGCCTCATAGACACGAACCCATACAGAAAAGGGCTGACGAAAAGAAGCGTAAAAAAGCCTTCCGTCCGATTGAAGAGGAGTCGAAATCTAAAAAACAGAAGCAGGAGCACCGCACCCTCACTGCTGCGCCAGCGCAGACTTTCGTTGAGGCGGAAGCTTTCGCCATCCAGGCAACAAAACGACTAGCTCCCTATTTGAGCAAAGAGTTGCTTCCCCTCTTTCAAAAAATGGTGGGCACACTGATGGGTATGGTCACCTCCTCAAATATCCTCCACATCGAAATCGTTCTAGACCAGCCAGCGTTTGAACACTCTATTTTTTACGGATCGACTCTGATCATCGACCGCTACGCCTCCGCGGCTAATGCGATGAACATCATCCTCACCGGCCCCAACGCAGCCGTAGAAATTTTCAGAAACAACCTCCCCAGCTTGACTGAAGCATTTAAGAGGGGGCGATTCCCCTTCCGCATCGGCCGCATGGAGGCCCACTATCGAGAAACCATCCAACCTAAAGAAGAGGCAGGAGAATCCACTGAATGAACACTGAAATTATCTCCCTCCGAGACTGGGCTAAAAAGATCCCTCTCCCACCCGCTCTATTTGAACCTCTCGCCGCACTGCACGTCGATTGGCACCAGATTGCAAAACATTTAGCGACCCGCTTTGAGCTAGACCAATTTTCTCTTCATGCCAGCGCGCCTCAATGGATCCCCACTAGCGCACTGCAAGCAGGTGCAGGTGAGAACCCCTTTCTATTAGGGCTAGAGATCGCCCCCCTGACTGGCCCCCTTTTCTGGCTCATGTCCCGAAGCGACGCAGAGATCTGGACCTCCTGGCTCTGGAGACAAGAACCCCCTCTCTCCGCAGAGAGCCTCCAAGAAGGATTTTACCGCTACACGGCCCTAGAATGTCTCGATTCTCTTCACGAACTGGCCGCCTTCCGGCAATATTCGTTTCACCTCAATGACCAGATTCCTCTCCCTGAAGAAGGAGGCTGCGCAATTGACGTCACTCTGCAGTGCGGCAGCGACACCACCCGCGGACGGCTTATCTTCTCGCAGGAGCTCTATCGCCAGCTCGCCCATACACCGCCCCACTGGACCACCCTCTCTCAGGCGCGCTCTTTCGCTCTTCATTGTCCTGTGGTTCTGGATCAACTCTCTCTCTCCATCCACCAGCTGGGAACCATTCGCTCTGGCGATTTTCTCCCTCTCAGAAACTCCCACACCAACTCTCTACTCTACGTAGAGGAGACTCCTCTATTTAAAGTCAGAATTCAGGAGCGGAAAATGGAGATTCTGAACTATGCTACAGTCATGAAAGCAGAATCTGAAGAGACGCTTCTCTCTTCTCTAAAAGAGCTTCCCGTCACTGTTTCCGTAGAACTAGCAAAATTACGCATTCCTTTAGAGCAGCTCATGACTCTCGCACCAGGAAAAACTATGGAGTTACCAATCTCTACACCGTCTACAGTTTCTCTAACTGTGCATGGACAGACCATTGGTTATGCAGAGCTGGTCTCCCTCGGAGACACTCTTGGACTGCGAGTTATAAAAATTAGTTCTCCCGCGCAGTAGAGTCTTAAGAACCTATCCGAATAAAAAGTTTTGGTCGATTTTCGGATTCTTTTGACTGCTTTACCATCCAAATTTAGGGGGCAATATCGACAGAAGTATATTGCCCCCTAAATTCGGATAGATTCAAGTCATGCCAGAGTTTTATAAACAGAAGACAATTGCGGAACGCGCTCGCGCATCTCCCCCCCCTCCCATTCCTTCCCAAATAGGCCCCTATAAAATCGAAAGCCTACTTAATCGTGGGGGAATGAGTCTTCTATATCTTGGTGTGCAACCTAGATCTGCTCAACCGATTGTTATCAAAGTACTCCTCCCCAAGTATGGCAAAAATCGAGAGACCACGAACCGCTTCCTAAAAGAGGCACACATCATCGGGATCACCAACCATCCCAACATTGTAAAACTCTACGGCGAAGGGCAGTGGGAGCAGGGACTCTATATCGCCATGGAGTTCATCCGCGGCATCTCCCTGCGCCAGTTTATCCAGCAGAAATCGCTCTCCCATAAACGCGCCCTTGAAATCGTACTTCAAGTCGCCTACGCCCTCTGCCATCTCCACACTCATGGAGTCATCCACCGCGATCTAAAACCTGAAAATATCTTGATCACGGAAAGTGGTGAAGTGAAGGTGATCGACTTTGGGATTGCGCAGCTGCAAGAGGATCGCCCCTACCCCGTGGAGGGATTTATGGGGACACCAGTCTATATGAGCCCTGAACAGAAGGAGCTCCCCCCGCGCATCTTCTACTCCTCCGACATCTATGCGCTCGGCATCATCGCCTACGAACTCCTCTTAGGGCGTCTCAGCCATGGAGTGATCCAGCTCACTCTACTCCCCAAACCCATTCAGGCCATTCTCGAAAAAGCGCTCAAATCGGATCCCAAGGAGCGCTATCCAGATATCGTGGATCTGATCACCGATATCTCCCAATATCTCAAAGCCCCGCTTATCGACGCCTCCAGCGGCGAAGAGGAGCTGCTCGATATGCTCCAAGAGGCACGCCCCCTCATGCTCCCCAAGCAGCCGCCCAACTGGCCCTCGATCCAGATCGGCCTTGCTGTGGCGCAGGGAATGGTACTCAACCGCCTCTATCTCGATTTTTTCCGCCTCTCTGAAAATCGCCTTGCAATTGTCCTTGCCGAATCGATCGGCAAAAGCTCTCTATTCCACCCACCGATCTTTCGCGGCATGATCCGCATGAGTATGACACAATATCTCTACACAAAAAAGGAGCCTCACCCAATTCAAATGCTCCACGCCCTCAATCGCGCACTCTATGACGATCCAATGCAAGGCTCATTTAAATTATCCCTTCTCATGCTCTATCCAGATCGCGACCAGCTCTTTTTTGTATCGTGCCGTTCTGGAACACTCATTCATATTCCCGATGGCAGTCGCACGGTGCGACGCCTCTCAACACCAAATCCCGCTTTAGGATCCGATCCCAATGCCTCTCTTCTAGAAATTTCTGACAGTTGGAATCAAGGAGATCTTTTGCTACTTCACCCCTCTGATCCGACACGCTTTTCTGACGAAGAACTTCTGCGCGTGCGCATTCTCACTCCACAATTGCAAGCGGAGCGCATTCTCCACACAATTTTCCCAACACAACCCTCCAACTCTTCCGAAACTCCAGTAGCGCTAACAATCTTGCGCACCTAAAAACCTTTCACATCATCTGTCGAGCCAGTTGCAAAACTCCCGGACCCCGCAAAAGGGCCGATTTTGCGAGGTCCGGGAGTTTTGCAACTGGCTCTGTCGTGTAAAAAAATAGTGGAGCTGATGCGTAATGCGTTTGCATTAATAGAAGTGCTATTTTACGATCCAAAAATGTAGGGGAATATGCTATGCTAGCTGGCATACGTTAAGAAGATTGATGAAAATAACCCGACTCGTACATCAGATCCTGCTCTCGGCACTGCTTCCCGTTACCCTATTTTCTCAAGAAGAACTCGCATTTTCACTCTTCCCTTCAAAAACTCCTGACGAAGAGATGGCTCCACCCACAAATGGTTACACAATCAACTACCAAGATGTCGCCATCACTGAGTATCTCCGCTTCGTTAGCAAAATCTGTAACGCCAATTTTCTTTTTAATGACGAAGATCTCGCATTCAATGTCACCGTGGTCTCTGAAGAACCAATCACACCTGCCAATGTCATGTCGACACTGTTGCAGATCCTGCGCATCCACGGCCTCTTCTTGCTAGAACAGGACAATAGTTTGGTCATCCACAAGAATCCCGGAGTGAGGCAGACCGGTCCGATCACCACAGAGAAGGGCCAGGCAGGTACATCTCCTATTGTCACTCGCATCTTCCGCATTAAAAATGCCAATACAGAGTCAATCTTCGCCATCATTCGTCCGATGATCTCCGATACAGCCCTGCTGGAGATCTCCCCAGAAACACACCAGATCATCCTCACAGACATCTCTGCAAGCGTCGATACCGTTGCCACTCTGATCGAAAATCTCGATGCTCCACAAACTCTTCTCCAGATCAACACCTTTTCTGCGCAACACTATCCTCCAATCTCTTTAGTCGAGCTGGCTACGCTGATCATGACCCCGCTCACAAAAGGCACCCCATTCCTCCTCGTGCCTCAGGTTGCTGCGAATAAAATTTTTATCGTCACAACACCTGAACTGACCGAACAGGCGATCTCCGTTCTCACCAGCCTCGATGTCGCCCCTTCACAAGCGCAACTACGCATGACATCGATGGGGAATGGGACAGATAATTTCTTCCTCTACACACCTGTAAGCCGCCCAGGAAATGAGATTCTCCAAGGACTCCATGCTCTTCTGGAAAATCTCCGACAGACCGGCAGCGCTTCACCTGCACTCGATGCAGCCCTAGCAAGTGCACAGTGGATTCCCGAATCAAACGCCATTCTCTTTGTCGCTCCTCCAGAGATCAGTCCTAAACTCAAAGAGCTTCTCGCTGCCGTAGATCAGGCCGAAGATGGAAAAACTGGAACCACTCGCGCTCAGTTTTTCATCTATAAGCCAATCCAAAAAACAGGCGAGCAGATCTTGCGCTCCTTAAAGGATATTGCCGAAAACCTCCGCGCCAACCAACTCTCCGATCCCGGTTTCTTAGATACAATTGATAGCGCAAAATGGGTCAAGTCAACCAACTCGATCTTATTTACTGGGGATGCCGCTTCCATTAAACGGCTCACCGACCTCCTCGCTACCGTCGATGCTCCAATGAACAGCAAAAATGCAAGTCAGCAATCGCAAACCTTTGTTCTCTATCAGCTGCAGCATGCCGACCGCGAAATTGTCGAGACCTATCTTCACCAGATCTCAAATAATCTGAACAAGAAGGACGATGCCGAACTAATCCAGACAATCCGCTCTGCACACTGGATCGCCCCCTCCCGCTCCTTTATGTTCCATGGTTCGCAAGAGAACCTCACGCGAGTTCAGGAGCTTCTTGTTCCAATTGATATTCCTCACCCTGCTCCGCTCCCAGAACCTGGCAAAGAGTTCATCCTCTATCCGCTCAATGGCGCCTCTAAAGATATGGTCGAGAACTATCTCGAACAGGTCGCTCACAATCTGAAAAAAGCCAAAGGAAACTCGGAATTAATCCAGGCGATCCAGTCACGCCAATGGATTAAAGAGTCCGACTCCTTCATGTTCACCGGTTTTCAGCAGGCCCTCGCTAAACTCCAAGAGCTTCTTGCCACTACCTCTTTAAGCGCTCTTGAAAAGGCAGCCAAACCGACCTATTTTCTCTATCGCCTCCAGAATGTGCCTGGAGATGTTGTGGAGGAGGATCTCGATCAATTGGCAAAGAGCTTTAGCTCTGCGGGATTCCACGACAAAAATATTCTCAAGGTAATCCATCAGATCCGCTACGTCAAGGAGACCAACTCGCTCCTAATCACCGGCGACGAAGCATCAGTTGAAGAGGTGAAAGAGCTCATTGCGAAATATGATATCCCTCGTCAAACTTCTGCAAAGGGAGCTATTGGCCCTACCTCCTTCCTCTTATACAATCTAAAACAGGCTAGCGGTCCACAACTCCTCTCCTCTCTGCAAGCCATTGCTAACGATCTAAAAAAATCGACCAATCCAGATAAACCATTCTTG
>CAZEZK010000010.1:0-3137 GCA_964516935.1 uncultured bacterium | reverse complement strand
AAAGGTGGAGATGCTCGTTGAAAAGTTTGACATCTCCTCCCTAAATACCAGTGCTCCCGGTGCCCTAGAAATTGCTGCATCGGCTGCTGAAGTAGGGCCTAGCAAAAACTTCTTCGTCTACAAACCTCAATCCCTCTCCGGACCCGATCTAGAGCAGGTGATGCAAGATTTCGCCCAAAATCTGCGCCTCAGCGGTCTCCAAGACCCCCAATTTTTCCAAGCTGTAGCCTCCATGCGCTGGGTCGAAAAGTCTCAATCACTGATCTTCGCCGGCGATGAGACCTCTCTGGCCCGCATTAAAGCACTGCTAGTCACCTTCGACATCCCTACAAACCTTCCTGAAGGGGCTCCAGGGACCGATTCATCCATTCAGGCGATCGACAATGTGAGCTTTCTCGTCTATAAGCTACAGTACCATAAAGGCGATGAAATCCAAGGAGCTCTGCGCCAGATCGCAAAAGATCTCATCACAAATAATGCACCGATCAGCCAGACTCTTCTCAATTCCGTCAACTCTGTACAGTGGATTGAAATCACCAACTCGCTTCTCTGCTCTGGCGATCAAGACACTCTTACTCGCCTCAAAGAACTGATTAAAAATCTCGATGTTCCTCTCAAACAGGTCTTTGTCGAGATGCTCATCATCCAGACGACGCTCTCCAACTCCCTCGCGTTTGGTCTTGAATGGGGCGCTGGCTATAAGTATCGCAATAAATTCTCGGCCACCATGGGTAACTTTAGCCCTGCAAATACAACTGCCGATACCTTCAGCACCAATCTCGCGGGCATCGACGCCTCCAATACACCTGTTCCCTCCGACATCCCCTTTGGACAGGACTTCTCTCTCGGTGTAATTGGTGAGGTGATCCGCCATAATGGCAATACATTCCTCTCCCTCGGCTCGCTCATGAATGCCCTCCAGACTGATTTAGAATCATCAGTTATCATGACACCAAAGCTCATCATGCAAGATGGGAAACCTGCGAGCCTCTTTGTAGGAAGCAACGTTCCATTTATGGGCTCCTTTATTAACAATACGAGCGCTAATACGATCCAGACCTCCAACATCGAATACCGCAACGTCGGCGTGACACTTACGATCACACCTGTACTCGGCAATTCCGATGTTGTCACCTTAACAGTCCATCTCGACACCTCAACGATCACTAGCGGAACTACAGGAACATTTACCTTTAGTGATGAGACGACTACTGCAACGGGGATCACTACCTCTCTCCTAACAATCGACACTACAGTGCATGTCCCTGACAACAAATTTCTCATCTTGAGCGGCTTTATCGATAATGCCGATACAAAGACAAAGGCAGGCATCCCCTGCCTCGGCGGGCTACCAGTTATTGGCGCTGCCTTCTCAGAGAACGATGATACCTTCACCTATGACAGCCTCGTTATCTTCCTACGTCCCCATATCTTGAATTCTATTGAAGATATGCAGCGCATCAGTGCCGAACAGGAGCAATTCTTCCTCGATCAGCAGGGCACTCCAAGTTCCCGATACCAATTTCAAGAGGGAATGGAGTATATTAAAACTGTCGATGATGATTAGACATTTTATTTTTTTCCTTTCCCTGGGGATTCTCACCTCCTGCTACCGTGTGCCCGACCAAATTGCTCCCCATGTAGATCTCTGCATTCAACAGGAACATCTACATCAACTGACAAACGCATTCCCTCCCCTCTCTCCGACTGAGCAGCATGAAGAGTGGGGCCGCGAGTGGACTATTGGACGCGCCTTTGCGCACCAGCTCGATCTCTACCGCGCCATTACCGCCTTTAAGCGCGCTGAGATCTTGATTAGTTGCGAACATGTGCGCCGCCGCGAGATAGAGTATGAGATCCTTCTCTGCTACTTCTTCGGAAAGAAATACAACGATGTGATCGACACCTTCGAGCATAGTGGCCTCTGTCATGTCGATAAAAGTTTCCGTCCCTATAGAGATCTCCTCCTCATCCTCTACGAATGCTATGGAGAGACCGAAAATTTTGAACGGCGCTCCCGCATTATAGAGCTCATGGATCAATCCTTCCCAGAGACCGCCCACCAGCTCTTACTCTCTGAAGCCCTGCGCGAGGGCAATCTCGACCAGCTCGACTGTTTCTCCCAGGATGATCCCGATGTCTCCCAGCTCCTGACCAACTATTACTCCCAGAAGAAGTCAATTGGCAAGGCGCAATTCTTCAATGCCCTTATCCCAGGTGCTGGCTATCTCTACCTCGGCCAACGTCAATCGGCCATGACCGCCTTCCTCCTCAACGGCCTCTTTATCGCTGCCGCCTGGCAATTTTTTAGCCACGACCACTTGGCCGCCGGCATCATTACGACCGTGTTTGAGTCTGGCTGGTACTTTGGTGGGATCTACGGCGCCGGCGAAGAGACGAAGTATTACAACGAACACATCTATGAGAAAGATGCGAGTATCCTTCTCAACCAGCGCAAACTCTTCCCAACCCTAATGCTGCAATATGATTTTTAAAGGGCTGACGCTTCTTGCACTCGTTGGCTCCCCCTTCCAAATCCCTTGGGGGAAGGATAGCGATCTACTCGCTCCTCCCCCTCCCTCAGCTCCTCAAGAGCTCTCTCTTGGCACACGCCTCGCCGAGGCAGTGATCCATTTCCACCAACGCGTCCTCACAGCAGTCGACGGACCGCGCAGCCACTTCCGCCCCTCCTCCTCGCAATATATGAAGGTGGCGATGTATCGCTATGGCTTTTTAAAGGGGTTCATCATGGGTTGCGACCGCCTCCTCCGCGAGAATGAAGAGGAGTGGATCTACCGCCGCGTAGAGACAAGCCAAGGCTGGTTCAAGTATGACCCTGCCTGCCTGGACAAAGGCTCGCTCGACTCTTCAGAGATCGTTTTCTACTAATACCAAATATACTCCTTCCAGTTCAAAGGCACCCAAGAGGATTGAATTGAAAATTCTCGCGGTTCGATTATTTTTAGATGGGTAGTATTAAGTGCAATACAACCCATCTAAAAATAATCAAACCCCGAGATTTTAAATCAATCCTCTCAGGGGCTTTTCATTAAAAAGATTTAATAGATAACAGATTTTTGCAAAAATAGCGCTTTACACTAACTCAGAGGCGCTTATGAGTAAAAAGAAACTCGCCG
>CAZEZK010000009.1:26756-28392 GCA_964516935.1 uncultured bacterium | reverse complement strand
TGATCGCTCTTCAGCGAGTTCCTTGCATCAACTTATTTTTTGTCCAGTACAGAGATAATGACCAACTACATCTCCCTTACAGATAGAGATCTTCTTTCCAAGGCCCTCCTTGAAAAAACAGTTTCACCGGCAAGTGCTCGATACCTAAAATTGGCCCTAAAAATCACTACCTTCACCTCCTTTCTGGTAGCGGAGTATTTCTATATCTATGTCGACCTCAACCTCAATGCCCCACGAGCTGTTGCATGGTCATTTGCGCTAACCGATATCATCGCATACTGGCTACTAGACTGCTGGTCCGCCAACAAACTCATCGATGAGGCATTCCAAACACGCGGCCCCCATGAAACGCTCCTTCTCAATCGCGGCAGCGAAAGCCTCTGCCTTAGAACAACGATTCGAGTAGCTGCCCTTGTCTTGGCACTCTTTGTCCAGCTTCCTAACTCCTTTCCACTGCTTGATTATGCCGGCAAGTGGGGACTCCTCTCCTTTCTCTTAACGATGTCGGTAGAGACCCCCTTCCCAATGCTGTCCCTCGTACTACTATTCCAATCGCTGACGCGTCGATACCGAAATGAGCCCGATAAAATACGAGAAGAGATCGTGGCAAAACTAGTTACTCAACAGATCGCCTTTAGTCAGAGCAATCCAGAAATACAGCAGCGCTTCATAGAACAGGTAAACCACTCGAAGTCGACTGGATCCGAATATATACAGGCTCTTCTTAATCCAATTGGGTCCACTCTCACTACCCCCAAATCTTGCGCAGAAAAGATCGGAGAGTGCATCTCAATAGTCGCCGCACTTCACTTCTTGGGATGGTCCTGGCTATATACAGAGGTCGAGACAAAAAAATATTTCTCCAAGCAGGAAGTAGTTGCCGAGCTGGTTGGAGGTGTATCCACCATTGTAATCGCCTATCTTGTCACCCTTCTAATTATCGATTCCGGAAGACGAGTTGCTCGGGCACTCACCTGTAAGGGGCACCTCTCTTTCGCAGCTCAAGTCCACCCCAAATGGACCCGAGCTGCCTCCGGCCTCACAGGACTCTGCGCCCTCACATCAAATGTCTCGACCTGGGTCATCTCTGGAGAGCTCTTCCCAAACCAACCTAAAATGGCTCTCTACTCACGGGTCACGATGAGCATAGGCTGCTGGCTATACCTCTATGCGCCGACAATGGATTTCTCCACCGAAGTCATTGAAGCCTGGATCTATCGGTTGGGCACCCCCCACCAGCAGAAGGTGCTAACCCTCCGGAAGGAGATAGAACGAGCCAAGACTCTTCTCGAAGAATGTGCCCTAGAGGACTTCAGACAAGCACTTATATAAACTCAATACTACCTCCATCGCTTTTTGATAATAGAGATTGAGACAATCTCATCACCCTCCTCTCTACTGCGAAGTAAGCGATCCATCCGCTAATAACTTGGCCTTCTGCATTGCGGTGGGAGCAGGCGTATTTGCAGCTTGCTGATTCTGGATGAATCGATAAACTGGTGCTGCCTTCTTCTTAAAATAGCCAGAATGTCCGTCAACAAAAGAGGTGCAGTCAATAAATTGCACATTCCTTGGCATTTTGGAAAGATTGATACTCTCATCCTCTCCTAAAGCTTCGTCAAATTCCACAATTTTA
>CAZEZK010000009.1:8076-26746 GCA_964516935.1 uncultured bacterium | reverse complement strand
CAATCTATTAGCGAGGCTTGGACCGGTTGCCAGCGATTCCCAGTGCATCATCCTCATCTGAATGAAATATATAGAGATCCTTGCATTGCTGCGTTGCTGCATAATAGATATGTCTCTTCTCAATCGAATCATCATCTACCGCCGCCGCCAAAGAATAGAAGTTCTGTACAGGCACCGTCGAAGTTTTACTGAGCGCCCGCAGCATAATCAGATTGCCCATACTATGAGCCATCACATCGACCTTTTGAGCATGTTCAGCCAGAGCATGCAGATTGGTCGTCATACGCGAAGAAAGCCTTTCCGCATTGTTCTTGGCAAAATAGTAGGCCAGAGGATTGTCATACCCTGGCCAGAAGTATCCGATGACTACATCATAAAGATCCAATTCATCCAGATAACTGAAGATCTCACGATAGGTAGTCTGAGCCTCTGAGGCGCTGTTATTAAAGCCATGAACGAGAAGCAGGACTCGCTTTCCAGCAAGCTGCTGAAAATCGACAGGAACCTGCCGCTCCTCCACCATCATCTGAGTCACCCTCCCGATGTCATCTTCACTCCAAAAATTGGCTCGATCTGAGATCCAGAGTAGGCTTGCTGCAGCGACTAATGATAACATTACCACCTCCCAACCATTGCGTTTGCCATATCTTTTCAAAAAAATGATATTTAACACAATCTAATTTTACGCTATCTGAGCATCAGGTATATAGTACTTCCACCTGAAAGGCACCCAAGAGGATTGAGGTGGAACGGGTATACACAAACAACCTGAAGATTTGGTTTTTGAGTGCGTCAAATCGCCGGGGTTGAGAGATCGTAAATTACAGTGATTTTTTTAATCCATTCTCCCCCTTGTCATTTAGGAGGAAATGTCCTATCCTCGAGGGGATGCAAAAGGATTTGAGGATAGAACTCGCGCTGCTACAGGAGGACCATGTCCAGAAGATCCAGGGATCTTTTGACCCTTCCTGTTTAGAAGCTAACGAGCCGGACCTCTCTTTTTTGGACCCAATTGAAGTGAATGGGGAAGTTTCCCTGAGCGATGGACATGTCGTCGTTCACCTCAACGCCTCTACCAAGGCACACATGCCCTGCGCCATCTGTAACGAAATGACGCCCTGTGTGGTTCGGACAGTGGATTTCCGCTATGCGGAGCCACTAGAGGCGATTGCCGGTCCTCACCTTGATGTGAATCTTTTATTGAGAGAAGCGCTGCTTCTCGAACTGCCAAAGATTCTGGAATGTAATCAAGGGAAGTGTCCAGAGCGAGCAGCAATTGCTGCCTATTTCGCCTCCTCGGACAAAAAAGAGCCTCCGTCCCACAATTTCCCGTTTGCAAAGATGTAAAAATTTTATTCCTCAAGGAGAAGAGATTATGGCCGTCCCAAGAAACCGCACTTCCAACGCGAAAAAGAACTCGCGTCGGTCGCATCATGCTAAAAAACCAAAACAATTCGCAAACTGCCCCAACTGCGGACATGCGCGTATTTCCCATTGCGTCTGCCCTGGTTGTGGACACTATAACAAGCGTTCAATCGTAAGTAGTGACTAAGGTCGCAATCGATCTAATGGGAGGAGACAATCCTCCCGAGCACCTACTCTCTGCCCTGGCTGAGTGGGCGCCCACTGTATCGCCATCTGTCGAGCTGCACGGGATTGGACACCCTCGTCTCAAACCGCTCACTCGCTCCCCCCTCTTTTTTCATTCCGCTCCGGAAAGTATCGAGATGGAGGACCCCCCTCTTCTCGCACTGCGACGCAAAAAACAGTCATCCCTCCTCATCGGCCTTCGCATGCTGAAAGAGGGAGTAGTAGACGCCTTCGTCTCCGCTGGAAACACGGGCGCTCTCGTGAGCGGCGCGAAGGTTATTTTATCCACCTTTTCTGGAATTCAAAGACCTGCTTTATTAGCGCTTATGCCTACCAAACAGCAGCCCATTGCTGTCCTAGATGTTGGAGCCAACGTATCCGCCACTGCTGACCATTTAGTACAGTTTGCCCATCTGGGCGCCGCCTACCAGCGAGCACGCGGCATCGCAGCTCCAGCAATCGGTCTTCTCAATATCGGCTCTGAAGCGACAAAAGGAGCCCCGGAGCAAAAGCAGGCATATAAAACACTTAAGAACCTTCCCTCTTTTATAGGCAATATCGAAGGCCAGTCAGCTTTCGAAGGGACGGTGAACGTCCTTGTCACGGATGGATTTACAGGAAATGTCTTCCTCAAAACAGCAGAAGGGGTGTTAGACCTATTATCGGCTACCCCTCCCAAACATGTTGAATTTGTAGGAGCCCTTTTGATTGGCGTGCATGGCCTCGTCGTGAAGTGTCACGGCGCCGCCTCGCCGCGCTCATTTATCCAGACGATCCAAGGAGCTATTGGTCTTGCCGAGAAGCAATTTCTACGGCGGATCCTCCAAGAACTATCTAACAAACCAATTGGCTCTAACGCAGAAACCCCATATGCATGAACTACTAATCAACGTCGAGTCGAAAGAGACGCGCTGCGCCTATCTAGATCAAGGCTCTCTCTATGATCTCCTCATCGACCGCAAAAAAACTCGCCAGCTTACCGGAAATATCTACCGCGGGCGCGTTACCAATATCCTACACAACATCCAGTCTGCTTTTGTTGACATCAACGAAGGAGATAATGGATTTATCCACATTAGCGACATCATCGAAAACCGTAAGAAGTTTGAAGAGATGTTCGATATGGATTTCGATGTAAAACGATCTGAATCGGCACCAAAATCTAAGGATATCGCACAGCTGCTAAAAGCAGACCAGCCGGTCCTAGTCCAGGTGGTTAAAGAGCCGATCGGCTCGAAGGGAGCTCGCCTTACTTCGAACCTGTCGATTGCAGGACGTTACCTCGTCTTGCTGCCTAACCATCCTCACTGCGGCGTCTCCCGCAAGATCGAAGATGGCGCATCGCGAGAGCGTCTCAAGAAGCTCATCCGCTCCTTCGAAATGCCTCAAGATATGGGTCTCATCTGTCGAACTGCTAGTTCTGAGGCCTCCACTGAGATGCTCGTCGATGAAGCCACCGAGCTCCTAGCCTCCTGGCACTCAATCGTTGAAAAGTTCAACAACTCAGTCCATCCGACGCTTCTCTACGAAGAGTCCGACCTGCTCAAGCGCTCCGTCGTCACCTGTGTCGACAAAAAGTTCGACCGCCTCCTGATCGACGACTACTCCACCTATCAACACTGTAAGCGGCTCTATGAAAAGTATGCCTCTGAACATCCTCTGAAAATTGAGTTCTATCGAGATAAGACACCTATGTTCGAGCGGTTCAATGTCGAGAAGGAGATTGATCGAGCCGTACGCCGAAAAATCTGGCTGCGTTCCGGTGGTTACCTCTTCTTCGACCGCACTGAAGCGATGCACACAATCGACGTCAACTCTGGACGTAGCACACAAAACTCCTCAAGCGGCGACCTCGAAGAGGCTCTCGTCCGCATCAATCTGGAGGCGGCTGAAGAGATCGCTCGCCAATTGCGTCTACGCAATGTCGGAGGGCTAATCATCTGCGACTTTATCGATATGCGCCTACGTAAGAGCCAAAAGCGGGTTCTCGAGCATCTGAAAGAGTGCATGAAAGAGGACTCTGCAAAGTGCACCATTCTAGGCATGAGCGAGTTTGGTCTGGTCGAGATGACTCGCCAGCGCAACCGCGAATCACTCTCGCAGACGCTCTTCATCCACTGCCCCTACTGTGCGGGGAATGGCCTCATTAAGAGCCATGAGAGTGTCTCGATTGAAATTGAGCGCAGCTTGAAAAAACTCATCATTGGTCAAAACCAGTTTGGGCTTAAACTCATTACTCACCCTGAGCTGGATCGCTATCTTGATGCAGCGGATAAGGACTATTTCATCCGTCTGGCTAATAAGTCTAATGCTCGCCTCGAATTTGCGACAAACCACCTCTTCCATCTAAACGAATTTTGTTTTCACTCCTCACTCAATGGACAAAAACTCGATTCTTAAACAACAGCTAGAGCGCCTTCAGGCTGAGGGCGCTCTTCCTCAAAAAGTCCGAGATATTCTCCTCGACTTTTACGAATCCTATCGTGCTGCTGCTGGGAGTCAATTTCAGGAAAAGCTCTTCTCTACATTCCTAAAACTCACTGCAGAGCAGTTGCACAGTCCTTATATCTTTGCCCCCTACCATCAGAAGATCCGCACCCCCTTTGACTACTACCACTTTGGACTCGACTTTCTTCGTCCCTTAATCGACTTTCCCCATTCTGAAGTCCGTCACCTCTCTCGCCTCAACACCATTCAAAAGCAGCTGCATGCTGGAGAAAATGTGATTCTCTTAGCCAACCATCAGACAGAGGGTGACCCTCAGGTGATCAGCATCCTTCTTGACCCCACCCATCCAAAACTGGCTGAGCAGATCATCTACGTAGCCGGAGAACGAGTCGTCACCGACCCTCTCGCGATCCCCTTCAGCATGGGTTGCGACCTCCTTTGCATCTATTCTAAGCGATATATCGACCACCCTCCTGAAGAGAAAGAGGAGAAGCTTCACCACAACCGCCGAACCCTCGACCAGATGCGCCAACTCTTACAGGAAGGAGGCAAGATCATCTATGTGGCGCCTAGTGGTGGTCGCGATCGCAAAAACAGCCAAGGGGACATTGAAGTAGCTCCTTTCGATCCCAATAGCGTCGAGCTATTCTACCTCATGGCACAAAAAGCGCAGAAACCAACTCACTTTTACCCACTGGCTCTGTCGACCTACAACCTACTCCCCCCGCCCGATGCAATCCAACGGGAACTCGGTGAAGTACGACGCGCGCACCACACGCCTGTCGCCATCTCCTTTGGCAAAGAGTGCGACATGGAGCAATTCCCCGGCTCCGATTCCCTAGATAAAAAGCAGCGGCGAGCTCTGCGCACAGATGCGGTCTGGCAACAGGTCTGCGACGAATATCGCGTTATTGAAAAAAAAGAGCACGATCATTCAGAATGAGCCCCGCTCATGAAGCAAATATTTATTTTTCTTTTTTTTACATTTCAACTAAATAGTACGGAGTGGTCTGCTCCAAGTGCGATCTCACAAAGCAGCTCCTCCATTTATATTCCTCAAGTCTACAACCTCTACTTGAATAGAATCTTTACCGCTTGGGTAGATGCAGATACGCACCTAGTCCTCTACGCAATCTATGAAGATAGTTCACAGTGGAGCGAACCATCGATAGTTGATCCCGAGGCAACCTCCTCAACTTCTCCTGCGCTCTGCTATGACCCCTCCAATAATACGATGTTACTCGCTTGGGCCGACCTGAAAAGCGGCTTTCCGATGTATAGCGTTTATGCGCAAGGATGCTGGACTAAGCCTCAAAGGATTTCGATAACGCAACAGTGCTGTGTGCCAATTGGTCTATGTGTAACCGACAGAGAAATCGTCGCAACCTGGATGAACAATCGCAACCAATTTTTGCCCATTTATGCCGTCTATACGGATGAAAACTGGAACAGCGCTTTAGAGATCTCTACAGATCTAAGATTTCGGGCCCATGGTAGCGTTTTATCTAGCTATGATAAGGCTCGTAAAATAGTTGTTACTGTCTGGGGAAATTATTCCACCTCCTTCCCTCAATATGCGATTTATACTAAGGATGGTTGGACCATTCCAGAAGATATCACCCCCTTTTCCCAAGTAACTAACGGCTGCTCGCTCGTCTATGATGAGGAGGCGGCACAAACCTTGGCCGCATGGAGTGATGCCAATGATAGACAGCTACCAACCTATGCGATTTATAACGGAAGCTCTTGGACTACGACACATCGCCCTATTACCGGAGCCTCCAGTGCAGAATCAGATGTCCAACTTCTCTATAACTCCAACTCAAAAACTGTATTTGCCTCTTGGGGAGACTACCTCTCATTCGCTCCCACCTATGCAATTTTTAAGAAATCCCACTGGAGCCCTCCAAGAACGATTACCTCAAAGAGTGGTGTTATAGGCTCACCCTCTCTCTGCTTTAATAGCCTCACCAATAGTTCTTTGGCCATATGGATTGCCAATGACACCACCACAGCTCTGACATACTCTAATGACACCCCCACAGCTCCGACATACTTTATTGAGAAGATATCAGAGGCTCCTCCTATAATTTACCACATTGAAACCAGCTCTTCTTTGCTAGGCGTTACAAATCTGACCTGCAAACAGCAAAAACATCACTTTGGTTTTGTAACCGAACGATACAACACGCTCTGTTGGACAGCCAGTCCATCTCCTCAGATTATTGGATACCATATTTACCGAAATAAAATTCGAATTGCCTCAATTCCATTTGATATCCTTAAATATCAAGATCACAATCAAAAAAAGGGAGCCTCAATTACTTATATGGTAACTGCATTTGACAACCTTGGTCACGAGAGTCCTTCTACCACTGTAACCATTAGGAAAAAGTGAACCAACTTCTTATTCTCTTTATCACCCTCTTCTCTATCCAATTATATGCTATTGAAGAGTTTGTAACTTATAATTTTAGCGGAGGGAGATTTGGAGACAATCTACTAGCATATCTCCATGCGAAGTGGTTCTCTTTCGAGCATCAGATTCCGCTCCTCTATCGACCATTCTGCTATTCATCTGGTCTAAAACTAGATGATGAGGAGATCCCCTACGCTAGCTCTTTCTCCTTTCGCTACCGCACATCAATTGAGAAATGGCCATTCGCCCCCTCTTTTCTTCCATCCATTATTTATGTCTGCCCCTACTTTCCCTACAATCTCCGAGAGGACTTCAGTATAGAAGATGCACATAAGCCAACACCATATACCGTCTCCTTTCCTATAGATTGGGAAAATCCAGAATTCCGTCGCTCGGTACAAAATCTGATACAACCAAAATCTCCCCTCGAACTTACCACGCCCCCCAGAGAGTTGATCAGCATTGCCATCCATATTCGAGAGGGTGGAGGATATGATGACGACTATACAAGACGGTGGGCCCCCTTTAAGCTACCTCCTCTTGAGTTCTACATTGAAGGGCTCCAAACTATCTTAGATCTTCTCCCAGGGAAAACTCCATACTGCTACCTCTTCACTGATGCGCAATCCCCTGAAGTTCTGGCACAAAAAATCCGAGACGCCCTTCCAGGATACTCTTTTACGATTGACTACAGACAAACTTCCAACGGCCCTACCTCGAATGTATTAGAAGATTTTTTTTCTCTGTTTGAGTTCGATATTCTCATTCATCCACTCTCGAACTATAGCCTGGTTCCGGCTCTCATTCACGACTATGCGATTACCTTCCGTCCCGTCTCTGTCTCGCGCATCCCGGGAAAACCTATTCGAATTGTGGAGACAAAACTCACTGTAAATGATCCGCTATATCAAAAGCTGATTGAAAAATGAGTACAAACCAGTTGCAAAACTCCTTGGGTGCCTTTCAGGTGGAAGCACTATATACACAAACAACCGATGTTTAGGACGGCTCTATTGTTGATGATGGCAGTGCGTCTACATGCCATTATCTGGTCTACTCCTACCCCTATCACTAATGATCCCCTTTGTACCAGCTCCCCTTTTTGTATCGCTCAATTGTACAACCCTAAAATAAAGGGGATCCTTGCCTCTTGGATAACCCTTGAAAAAAATCAGATTACCTACGCTGTCTACACTGACGAAAATCAATGGAGCGCACCATCTATTATTGACCCATCTGCAACTTCTCGGATTCCTCCCGCTCTATGCTATAATCCAATCAATGAAGAGGTACTCCTTGCTTGGACCGATCTGACCACTGGATTCCCCATGTATAGTCGACAAATCGCCTCTGGTTGGAGCTCACCTCAGCCAATTTCAAATAGCGAACAGAGCTCCGTACTGCTAAGCCTCTCTACCGTCAGAGATACTATCGTGGCTACATGGGTAAATCACAACAATAGCTCCGCTCCCCTCTATGCTATCTATCACGACGGAAAGTGGGGCGCAACTGAAGAAATTACTAACGATCCCGATTTCCAAGTCCAGGGAAGCGTTATGTCCTGTTATGACCCAATTTGTAAAACGCTTCTCGCTGTCTGGGGAAACCTCCACACTACCTACCCTCAGTATGCCATTTATAATGGAAAGAGCTGGAGCAGCCCAAATACCATTACATCAAACTCGGAAGTCATCCATAACTGCGCTCTAGTTTACGACAATCAAAGACAGCGAACGATAATCACATGGGGAGATTCCCACAACCAGAGTAGCCCTACATATGCCATTTATCAGAACGGTTTTTGGCGTGTGTTTCAACGTCCCATTCCGAACTCTCTCGAGATACAACTAAATACTCTATTAGCCGGTAATCCCACTGCCAATGAAATTTGGGCCTCCTGGGGAACTGCACTCGAATCTATTCCGACCTATACAAAACTGGTGAGCACTAGATGGGCCGCCCCCAAAGCGATATCCCTAGACTCTAGGGTACTAGGAGATGTCACCTTAAGTATATATCCCCCTTCAAATAAGATCCTCGCCATCTGGATATCTGATGACGGCGATTCTGTACCCACCTATTCCATAGGCGTAGAAAAATAGCACCTTGCTCTCTTCGGGAAAATAGCTATACTGCCTAAATAAGGAGTATTCTGCCATGCGAGCCTATATTTGTTTATCAGCCCTGATTTGCGCCTGCAGCTCAGCAACCCCCACGTCCTCAGTCATTACCTCTTCATGGCAGGAAATTGAAGACCACTCCGGGCTCTCAATCCTCAACCCCGAATTTAACCAGCGCAAAATTGCTAAACTCCGTCTTGCAAATGGCCTAGAAGTCTACTTAGTCTCCGACCCTGCAATGGACCAGTCCTGCGCAATGCTCTCTGTAGATGCTGGCTCCTGGAGCGATCCTGTGGCATATCCCGGCATGGCCCACTTCTGCGAACATATGCTCTTCATGGGGACAAAAAAATATCCCGATGAGAACGCATTCCATTCTCAAGTTTCTGACCAAAAAGGACAGACCAACGCCTATACTGCACCTCATCAAACCGCCTATATGTTCTCTGCACAAACGAATGGCTTCCTACCTCTTTTGGACCGCTTTGCCCACTTCTTCATCGACCCTCTCTTCTCCCGCTCCAGCATCTCTCGAGAGATGCACGCCGTCGATCAGGAGTTCGCTAAGAACATAGAAAATGATGCTTGGCGCCAATATCAAGTCTTCAAAGAGACCAGCAATCAAGACCATCCAAACTGCCTCTTCTCTACAGGGAACGCCTCTACACTCGGCTCAATCCCTGATAGCGCCCTGAGAGATTGGCATCAGGCCCACTATAGCGCAAACTGCATGCACCTTGCGATCTACTCCCCACTCTCTCTTGACACACTACGCACACAAGTTGTTGAAACCTTCTCTGAAATCCCCACCACCTCCGTAGCTCCAATCCCTCAACTCCCCATTACCTCTGCGCAACAGCGCGGCCAGATCACCTATATCCAGCCCATCATGCAACGCAGAGATTTCACCCTCCGCTGGGAACTTCCCTCCGATCTCGCTATCGATACATCCCAACCCGCTCAACTCATCGCCTATGTACTTGAATCTGGCAACCTAAAAACTGTCCTCAAGAAACAGGAATGGATTGACTCACTCTCTATCAGCGTAGACGATCTGGGCGGCCCACAGAACCGCCTTCTCGATATTACTCTCTCTCTTACCAAGAAAGGCTGGAACCACCTTGATCAAGCAGTTCTTCTCTGCTTTGAAGCTCTTGCTGGGCTACGCAGCGAGGGGATTCCGTCTTACCTCTTCGATGAGAAAAACCGACTTGCCGAACTCTCCTATCAATATCAGAGCCGTCAAGACGCCTTCCAGTTGGCCTACAGCCTAGCAAATACCCTCTCCTCAGAGCCTCTAGAGACCTACCCACGCAACCAGCTCCTCGCCACCCGTCTTAACGCCCAGAGCGTGAAAGCAACCCTTGCCCATCTCACCCCAGAAACCTGCCTCTTTTACTGCCTTGCACCCTCAGAAGAGACCAAGGTCACCCCAGACCATAAAGAGCGCTGGATGGGCGTCGAGTATGCCATCCGCCCCATCCCCAATGACTGGGAGACCCTCTGGAACCGCGCAAGACCCAGCATGCTCCTCTCCGCGCCCGCTCCTAACCGATTCATTCCCGCAACCCTCTCGATGCTCCCCACCGAACCCAGCCAAGAGCAGCCCACAATCCTCTCCAAAACAGCGAATGGAGTTGCCTACTACACCCGCTCTCCCGAGTTCCAGCTCCCTCAAACAGCAGTCCATTTCCGCCTCTCCGCTCCAACACTCCTCGCCACACCTAAGAGCGCCGCGCTCACTGAGCTCTACCTCGACCATCTAACTGATCTTCTCCAGCCCACGCTGGAAGAGGCCAATCGCGCCGGACTCCACGCCTCCTTCTCGATTGACCGAGCAACCATCCACGTTGCTCTAAATGGTTTTAGCGATAAAGCACCACGCCTACTTGAAGAGATCTCCCGAACCATTGCCCGCACTCCCATGCCTTCTCGCAATCAGTTCGTACTCTACACTAACCGCCACGCCCGCGCCTATCGCAACACCCAAAAAGAACTCGCAGTAATGCAAGCTAAAGAGCTGATGCAGTCTCTTCTCGACCCCTACAACATTAGCTCCCTCGACAAACTGGAGGCTCTTAAAGGTGTCTCCTACGAAGAGTTCCTCACCTTTACTGAAACCCTCTGCGACCGCAGCCATCTCCAGGCCCTCTTCTCAGGGAACATCTCTCAAGCCGATGCCGAAACCCTCTGGAGCTCTCTCCAGACCAACCTCGTCCGCTCTCCCTACACTCCAGAGCAGATCAAGAATCGCCCCCTCCAGCTCCCTGCAGGCGGTCCATTCTCCCTCGCTCGAGCCACAAAAGCGCAAGGCCATGCAACGATTCTCGTCATTGATCAAGGAGCTTTCGATTTTAAACAGAGAGCTGCTCAAGAAATCCTCACCTCTATCCTAAAACAGGATTTCTTCACAGAACTGCGCACCAAGCAAAAGACCGGCTATATTGCCCAAGCCGCCGGTCTAGAAGCGCAAGACCAGCTCTATCAAATACTCGTTGTGCAGTCGAATACCCACCAACCTGAAGATCTCCTCTACCGCTTTGAGCAGTTCCTCGAAGGATTCAATCAAGAGCTCTCCCATAACGTCTCTCCAGAACGGTTCCAACTCCTACAAAACAACCTCGTAGAGTTCCTAGCAAACCGTTATCGCAACCTCTCCGATAAGAGCGCGCTCTGGGACCATCTTGCCGCTGAGAAGGGAGCTGACTTCGATTTCGTCAACAAACGCATCAATGCCGTCAAAGCCCTCTCCTACGCAGAGTTCCTCAGCATCTCTAACAACTGGTTCGCCCGCGGGAACCGCAAGCGCGTTGCCATTCTCTATAAAGGGAAGTTAGATGACACATTCTCCTATCAAAGAATGTCGGTCTCAGACCTGCGAACAGCAGTACCCGCCCCAACTGCAACGCAACCCCAAGAGCAGATGGTGCAACAAGGACAGCCTTAAAAAAGAGACTGGCCCTGGACATAAAGCGAAAGCTCCCAAGGATTGGGGTTGTTTGTGTATAAAAAACGACACATCTTGAGTTTATATTTCATCGCCCGATCCTGAATCAGACAATTCATCAATTTCTCTTTGCCGCTACCATCTTTCAAAAGAATCGAAATAGAACGAATATGTTTCTGTACACACCTGAATAAGGTGAAATAATCTTCTGGCTCTCCGGTAGATTTGTAAATAGGCAGCGGATGGTTCTCAGCTATACCAGGGCCGGTCTCAAACTTGGAATTTAAGCCATGCGAAAGCTCCCAAGTTTGAGGCCGTCCCTGGTATATTTCTGGCATTGATAAGAAAAACAGATATAACCGGCTACAAGATTGAATCGATTTCACCATCTCTGTAGGCAATCTATCTATTCCATAAACTAAAAATCGGTTACAACGCTCCCGTCTCTCTGTCTTATGAATTTGGGCCCACTCAAAGATATCCATCACTCCACTTAATACAAGCTGCTGTCTCTTAAATATTTTCAATAAATCGCATACGCCAAAAACTGCGCAATTAATCGCTGTAAATTGACGAGATTGCTCACTCAAATAAACCTCTCCTTGAAAGCCGCATCGCCTTAATGCGTTAACAAGACCTTTGTAATATTCCTCTTTCTCGCCTCCTCCCGATGCATCCGTAGCTATCAGACGAATCTGCATCTTTCCCCGTCTCTCCATATAGATAGGCATCGTATGCGAGCCATTCTGTAAGAAGAGATAGCAATCCCTCACAGTGCCTCTTAAAAATTCTCGGAAAACATCTTGAATATTCTCGAGCCTTACATTAACTGCGGGATTTTCCGATCGCGTAATCCCATTAAAAATCCATGCTGCACCTTCTGCTGTGATCCGATTTTCTGCATGAATAGTATCGTTACTACTCCGTATCCACCCCATGTCCAAAAAAATATTGTTATGCAGCGCGTTAAAACGTTCGAAGGCCTCGTCAAAGAGCCATTCACTTCCAGCAAATGGTCTTTGAACAATACGTTCCATAAAATCCAGTAGCGCTGTCGCATCCATTAAAAGAACTCTTCCAATCAGCGAACTCTCTTGATAATCAGTTGTAGAGGGAAACGATTTATAATCGAGATGCGATGAGACTACCATCTGCCACTCCTCAACGAGAGGTTGCAATGGAGCTTCATGTACTGTTTTAAATGTATTCAAACGAAGAGTCATAGGGAACGTCTCTCGTAATCTAGGTGTGAAACAACCGCCATCTTCAAATATTTTTGAACATCTTTACATTGATATATACCATTAATATTAAAATTCATAAAATGAATGTAAATGAAAATTATTATAAAGTCAATATAAATAACATTTTAAACCGAGCAACAGACGGGCTTCCCAAAGTTGCTCAAATCGGTTATCCTCAGCGCTATGCTTGCCATACTCCTCTTAGCGATCTCTTTTACATCCCTCCAAGAGAGGTTGGCTGATGCGAAGCCGAATGACTATATCGCTACCCAGTGGCATCGGACTACTACCCTTGTCGTCCTGCGCGCCATCTCTCCCGACAGGCTTATCGTAGAGGAGATCAGCGCCCCCTCTGGGCTCTTTCGCCAACCAGAATCGTGGGCCAGCTGGATTCAACACAAAGCTCCCGGCCACACCTCCTGGTCCCTTCTCGAAATCGATCCCAAAACCGGTGAGCCTATTGAGTGCTTCTCCTTTTCTCGCAATGGATGGGTAGATGTCTCCCCTCAAGAAAGTTTCTTAGCAACACTCCTGAAACTCCCGCTAACACAACAACCATCCCATCGCCATCAACGCATCGGCGCGCCGCCACTCGCTGGAGATACTGACTTCCGCAAAATCTGGATGCCCCCCTTTTTCCGTAATGGCCACACATCTCCACTAAAACAGTGCGACATCTATGAAGCCACTTGGCCTAATGACCAATCCGATCTTGCAGGGCAAACGGTTGTTCTCTATTTTGATGGTGAGAAGCGCAGCCCCTTTCCCTGTTGGATTCAGGTAGAGACCGGCTACCTCTCCACATCAATTCAGATCCTCGACAGCGGCTCCAACCTTCCAACCTTCTACAGCGGCCCTCCAACCAGGGAGCCCCAATTTATCGGAACACCAGAACTAACCGAT
The DNA here is from genome assembly GCA_964516935.1 of uncultured bacterium. Classification (GTDB taxonomy): domain Bacteria; phylum Chlamydiota; class Chlamydiia; order Chlamydiales; family SM23-39; genus CAZEZK01. The sequence continues at coordinate 13,075 of CAZEZK010000009.1, read as the reverse complement.
GAGCAGCTGCGTTTTTGCCTCCAAGGTCTACGAGCCCACACCTCCTTCGAACTCGTCGCCATCGACATCACCTCCGACGAGAAAGAGATCATCCCAATGCCCTGCACCGTAACAAAAACCAAGGGCGCTACACTCCAGATCGATGTAGAAAAAGAGGAGCTCAAGACCAAATTAATTCCAGGCCACCGCTACCGCTGGTTGCTGATCCCGAAAGATATCAAGACCCCATTTGCCGAGAGCGATATTCTGGAGTGGCATGAATAAACCCCTCTATGAGCGGCTCCGCCCCCAAACACTTGCCGACATTGCTGGCCAAGAACATCTCACTGGAGAACGCGGCGCACTCGCTCACATCATCCGCACCCAAAAACCGGTCTCTCTCCTCCTCTACGGCCCTCCAGGCTCCGGTAAGACCACCATGGCGCGCCTCTACGCCCAGGCTTTCAAGCTCCCCTTCTACTCCTTTAGCGGTGTTCACCAGACTGTTGCTGAACTCAAGAAGCTCCTCCAAGATGCAGAGAACCACCCCCTCTTTCGCCAACAGATTCTCTTTTTCGTCGATGAGATCCACCGACTCAACCGCGCCCAACAGGACATCTTCCTCCCCTACCTCGAAGAGGGCTCCCTCATCCTTGTCGGCGCCACAACCAATAACCCCTCCTTTGTGCTCAATCAGGCGCTCCTCTCCCGCCTCCGCGTACTCCCCGTAAATCCCCTCACCGAAGAGGCACTCGAGTCAATCGTTAAACGCGTCGAAATGCTCAACGGCCCCCTCCCGCTCACCGATGGTGCCCGCAAACAGATCTGTCTTTTATCTCAAGGCGATGGCCGCCACCTGATGAATCTCCTTGAAACGCTCCAGCAGCTTCCCAACAAGACCTACGACGTCGCCGACCTCTCCGAAATTCTCCAGCGCCGCCTCCCCTCCTACGATCAGACCGGCGAAGGCCACTACAACCTCATCTCCGCGCTCCATAAATCTGTCCGCGGCTCCGACCCCAACGCCGCACTCTACTGGCTCTGCCGCATGTTCCACGGCGGCGAAGATCCCCTCTTTATCGCCCGCCGCGTTATCCGCATGGCCTCCGAAGATATCGGCCTCGCAGATCCACAAGCCCTCCCCCTCGCAGTCTCCGCCTACCAGACCTATCAGATCCTCGGCTCCCCAGAAGGCGAACTCGCCATTGCCGAAGTGGTCGTCTACCTAGCGCTAGCCCCAAAAACCAACAGCGTCTATAAAGCATACGGAGAGTTCCGAGAATTGGCAGAGAAGACAGGCCATCTCGCTCCGCCAAAAACTATCCTCAATGCCCCCACCAAACTTATGAAGGAAATGGGGTACGGCGATGGATACCAGTATGACCATGACACTCCCGAAGGCTGCTCCGGCCAGGAGTATTTCCCCGATGCGATGGAACATGCGCACCTCTATCATCCCGTAGAGCGCGGCTTCGAGCGCGAACTAAAGAAGCGGCTTGAATATTTCGAGAAGTTTCGAAAAGAATCTATACCCGTTCCACCTCAAAGGCACCCAAGAGGATTGAATTGAAGATTTGTATTTTCATGTTTCCCACAAAGGAGAATGAAAATGCCAAGCCGCAAAACCAGAGACCCAAAATTTTCTGAACTAAAACAAGACATCGATGGGGAACAATTCGCACACTCAGTCAAAGGGGCGTTCCCAGACGCTGATGACCCACGACAACTCGCTAAAACAAAATACCCCTTCTGGTTTCTTATGCTACTTTTCCTCAGCGAGTACCTTGGCGGAGCGGATACCGTATCTGACCTAACAGTTTATGCAGAACTCAATATCGACTGGATCAACAAGTTGGTTGGGCAGACATTCGCAGCGCCGTCCTACGACACGTTTTGGGGGTTGCTTGCAAGGTTATCTCCGATAACTTTCAAACAATTGCTCAAAAAGTGGTTTGCCAACGTTCCTCAGCAGCTTCGAGATCAACTGCTTGTCATTGACGGCAAGCGCTTAAAAGACGCCTCAACGGAAGATCATCTGGTACATCTTGTGGAACTGTTTGCCGCGGAACAAAAACTCGTGTTGGCCCAAGAAAAAGTGCCTGAAGCCCTGCCTCTTGGGTGCCTTTCAGGTGAAAGTACTATATACATAAACAACCTCAACTAGAGTGATACACCAACCCCTTCTGCGGGTCCAGTGTAACCACGCTACCCTCCGTCAAAACTGCCATTGCCCCATCAGCACGGGTGATCACCGGGATACCCAAACTCTTGGCCACAGTCACCGCATAGCGCTCTGAAGCAGTATCTACAATTGAGTTTTGGAGAATCAGTCCCGCAGCCTCTTTAAGGAAGGGATAGAAGGCATCATCGCAATGAGAGATGACGACAAATTTGCCACGAGCCACTTTGGGATTTTTTCCCTCAAGCGAGAGGAGGAAATGGACCGGCGCACTGGTCTGTTGACCAAAGCCGTGGTGACCTCGGACAAGGATCTCCCCGATACTCTCGACACGCATCATGTTGGTCGAGCCACGCTTGCCGAAGGGGGCGCCGGAGGTGACAACAACCAGATCGCCAAACTCGATGATCTTCTTTTCTAAAGAAAATTTACTAGTGATCGAGAAGGCCTCCTGCACATTGCTACATCTCTCCGTGAAGACCGGGATAACACCCCAGTAGAGAGCAAGCTGCTGGTAGGTGACCGGATTTGCAGTCAACGCCACGATTGGCATCTTCGGCATGAGCCGCGAGAGAAGCCGCGCTGTCATCCCGCTGCTAGTAAAGGCAAAGATCGCCTTGGCGTTGGCGCTATAAGCGGTCTTCACCGCAGCGAGGACCACAGCTGAAGAGACATCATGATAGCCGCGCTCCGAATGTTTCTCAAAGAACTGACGATAGTCAAAATCGCTCTCCGCCTCCTTCGCAATACTGCACATGCGGCGCACCGTCTCAAATGGGTATTTTCCCACAGCGGTCTCTCCAGAGAGCATGATTGCCGAGGTACAGTCGTAGATCGCGTTGGCCACATCAGAGACCTCTGCGCGCGTCGGACGAGGACAGTGGATCATCGACTCTAACATCTGCGTCGCCGTGATCGACGGTTTGCAAGCAAGGAATGAGCTGCGGATCATCCGCTTCTGTAAACGAGGAACTAGGGCGAGATCGAGCTCAACGCCGAGATCTCCTCGCGCGATCATGATGCCATCGGAGACTTGTACGATCTGGTCAAATCGCTCCACTCCCTCCTGGCTCTCAATTTTGGAAATAATCAGAGTGTCGGGGCGCCCCTCTTTTGCGAGCAGCTCCTTGATCGACAGCACATGGTGCGACGAGCGAATGAACGATGCGGCGATCATCTCCACCCCATGCGAACAGCTGAACTTAAGGTCAGAGAGATCTTTCGCAGTCAGCGCAGGCAGAGGGATATTTGCGCCAGGAATGTTCATGCTCTTCCCGCTCTTTAATGTGCCGCTATTCTGAAACTCTACAACAATACTATCGCTATATTTCTCCACCACATGTGAAATAAGGGAGCCGTCATCAAAAAGCACCTGCATCCCCACCTGGATAAAATCGAGCGCCTCGAGCGGATGCATCGGAATCTCTTGAGGGATTTTCAGACGCAGTCCAGACTCGATCTTGAGAGAGCCGTTAAGAAGCTGTCCCACACGGATCTCCGGCCCTTTGATATCAGCCATGATAGCTACAGGAATATCGAGCTCTTTGCGCGCGCGCTGAATGTGACGAATCACCTGTGCATGCTCTTCATGTGTGCCATGTGCAAAATTGAGGCGAGCAACATTCATGCCGCTCCGAATCAACTCATAAATTTTTTCAAAACCCTCGACGGCTGGCCCCATCGTACAGACAATTTTTGTGCGGATCCCCATGCCTTCCTATGCTATAATCTCTTTCAAATGATTATCCTAAAAAATGTTCGTGTCCACAACCTAAAAGGTGTAGACCTCACTCTGGAGCCGGGAAAGCTGATCGCCTTCACTGGGGTTTCCGGGTCTGGGAAGAGCTCCCTCGCGCTCGACACGATCTACCGCGAGGGGCAGCGCCGCACCCTCGAGTCGCTCCCCCAAGCCTCGCGCCGCTTCATCCAAGTACCCGAGGCGCCAGAGGCCGATCAGATCGATGGACTCACCCCCTCGGTTGCCATCGACCAGCGCCGCGCCGGCCATAATCCGCGCTCCACCGTCGCCACCCTCACCGGCATCTACGACTCTCTACGCACCCTCTTTGCACGCTCCGCTGTTCCCCATGATCCCATCACCGATGAACCTCTCGTCTCACACAGTCTAGAGCAGATCTTCGCCATCCTCAAAGATCTTGCCGATGAGCAGATCTTCGTTCTAGCTCCCTATGCTGATAAACATCTCGGCAGCGACAAGCTGCGCGCTGAAGGCTTCCTGCGCCTACGCGTCGATGGCGATTGGGTTGATCTCGAAGAGAGTTCGACTGATATCGCCGCCGCTACCCGCGTCGAGCTGGTCATCGATCGCGTGCGAACAAGCCAACATGGACGCCTTGCCGAAGCGCTCTCCCACGCGCTCGATATCGGCAATGGTCAGGTGATCATCTACTTCCCCAAAACCAATAGCGAGCGCCTCTTCTCGCGCAACCTCGCCCATGGATCGCTTGAGCCGCGCCACTTCTCCTTCAACCACCCCGATGGCATGTGCGACAGCTGCAGCGGCCTCGGCTGCGAAGTGTGCCGCGGTAGCCGCCTCAAACCCTACCCTGCTGCAAGTCGCCTTCGCGGTAAGCGGATCGCTGAGGTCACCGAACTCTCGATCAAAGAGGCTGCAATCTTCCTCCACGAGCTACGCCCACAGTTTCAGTTCCTGCTCGATATCGGACTCGGTTACCTGACACTCGACCGCCCCATCTCAACGCTAAGTGGCGGAGAGCTGCAGCGCGCTCGCCTCGCCCAGCAGCTCAGCAGCGGACTGGTCGGCGCCACCTATATCCTCGATGAGCCATCCATCGGGCTCCATCCCCGTGACCACGCGCG
>CAZEZK010000009.1:0-8066 GCA_964516935.1 uncultured bacterium | reverse complement strand
GACACCATCATCGATATTGGCCCCGGCGCTGGCGAAGAGGGAGGCACCGTTGTTGCTCAAGGAACGCTCGACGAGATCCTCCAGTCGTCCGACTCGCTCACAGGCGCCTACCTCTCTGGACGCGAAAAGATTGCCCCGCCTCGCAAACGCCGCAAACCTACGAGCGAACAGATCGAAATCCGCAGCGCCACCGCCCACAACCTCCAGAACCTATCCACCTCAATCCCGCTCGGGCTGCTCACCTGCATTACCGGCGTCTCTGGTTCCGGCAAGAGCTCCCTCGTTTCTGAACTCTTCCGCGCAAAGAGCCCACTCCGCATCCTCTCTGTTGACCAGTCGCCGATCGGCAGATCGCCGCGATCGACCTGCGCCACCTACCTCAAACTCTTCGATGAGATCCGCGAGATCTTTGCTGCACTCCCAGAGACAAAATTACGCGGCTGGACAAGTGCACAGTTCAGCTTCAACGCCCCCGAAGGCGCTTGCCCTCACTGCAAAGGGCTCGGCGTCATCGAAGAGGAGCTCGCACTTCCTTGCCCCGTTTGCGAAGGGCACAGGTTCCGCTCAGAAATCCTCGCGATCCTTTACCGCGGCCACTCGATTGCCGACATCCTCGCAATGACAATCCGCCGCGCCCGCGAAGCGCTCCATGGCCACACCTCGCTCTGCAAAAAATTCGACCTCCTCTGCGAGATCGGCCTTGGCTATCTTCCTCTGGGGCAGACTGCACCCACATTCTCCGGGGGAGAGGCGCAACGGCTTAAACTTGCCATCGATCTCCTGCGCCCCACTAAAGAGAAGCTGCTCTATCTCTTTGATGAACCCACTTCAGGTCTTCACTTCCACGACATCCGTCGCCTCCTCGCCATCCTCCAAGAGCGCGTCGATGCTGGCCATACTGTACTTGTTATCGAACACAATCTCGATCTGATCCGCGCTGCAGACTGGGTCATCGATCTCGGTCCCGGTGCCGGCGCCTCAGGCGGGCGAATCGTTGGCGAAGGCCCGCCAGACCAGATCGCGCGCCTCAACACACTCACCGGTCGCGCGCTTCGTGGCGAACTACATACCGAGCGCTCCGCTCCCCAAACTGTCTACGCCGCACCGGCTGACATCCAGGTAGATCATCTCCATATCCCCTACAACCGCTGGATCGCATTTACCGGCCCAGCCGATGCCATCTACGCCGACAGCCAGTACCGCTACTTAGAGACGCTGCCCGCATATTTCCGGAAGGCGCTCCCACAACCCATCAGATCCAATATCAACATTCAGGGACTCCCTCTCACGATCGCCATCCGCCCCACCAATGAGCGCCCTACACTCCTCACAGAGATGCGCGATCTCATCCGCCGCATCTTCGCCCATGAGACTGCGCGCCGCAAATGGACACCCGTTACACTCACTGAACTCCTTAAGGAGCGCTTCCCCAAAAAGCTCATCTCCATCCTTGCAACCCTCACCCCCCTTCCAGAGCTCCCCGATCTACTGCGCAAACTCGGCTTTCTCCGTGTACGCCTCAATGGCACCATCTACGAACTCGATGAAGATCCACCTTTTGCAAATGCAGAACGCGTTGAGCTCGTCATCGATCAAGTCGAAGGGCACCAGAGTCAGCGACTCCGCGAAGCACTCGAACTGAGCGACCGCCACTCTTGCGGACCTCTTCTCATTCTCGTCTCCGGTCAAGAGTTCTCGCCCCCTGAAGAGAAGACCATCCACGCTTACTCCGTCGATAGCCTCTGCGCACTCCCCCTCACACAACTCAAGCGCGCGCTCAAGAACTTCCCCCTTCCCGAACTTTGTAGTCAACTCATCGACCGCACTGATCTCCTCTGCTCCCTCGATCTCGGCGCCCTCACTATCGACCAACCCGGGTTCAGCACTGGAGAGCTGCAACTCCTCCGCCTCGCTCAGCCCCTCTTTTCTGGACTCTCCTCCTGTCTCTACATCCTCGAAGAGCCCAGCCGCGGCTTTGATAAAACAGAGCGCAAAAAGCTCTTCGACCTTCTCCGACGCATCCGCGATCGAGGGAACACTCTCCTTGTCATCGACCAGAACCTAGATACCACTCACGCCGCAGATCTCATCATCGGTGGCCATCTCACTAAACCCATTCCTCTCCCCCAAAAAAGCTTCGACGCCATCACCTGTATTACAGGTCCCACTGGTTCCGGCAAATCGCAACTTCTCCAGCGCATGCGCGACGAGTCTACTTTCGAACACACGCTCTATCTCGATGACCAGCCGATCCACCACAACCTCCGTTCCGATGTCGGCACCTACTCAGAACTGCTCCCACTCTTCCGCACCCTCTTCGCATCCCTTCCCGCAGCGAAGAGCCGCGGCTGGAGCGCCAGCCATTTCAGCTCCAACCATCCACGCGGAATGTGCACTCAATGTCGTGGCCTCGGCTACATCCCACTCCGCCTCCACCTCCAGCCACCCAGCGACATCCCTTGCGACGCCTGCCACGGCTCAAGCCTCAACCCCGTCTCCCTTACCATCCATTATAAAGGGAAACATCTCGGGCAACTCTCTCAACTCCCCATCGCCGAACTCGCCCCTCTTTTTGATGCCATTCCTCGCTTCCACCGCCGTCTACAGCTCCTGATTGATCTTGGCCTCTCCCATCTCCATCTCAACCAAGAGACCTCCACCCTCTCCATCAGCGAAGGCCAACGGCTGCGCCTCTTCACTCAGCTAGCGAAGTGGATGCCAGATCCGACTCTCTACCTCTTTGACAACCCCTCCTCCGGACTCCCTGAAGAGGATATCCTTCGTATCATCTCTCTCTTCCAGCGCCTCGCCGATGCAGGCCACAAACTCATCTACATAGATCCCCATCCCGCACTCATCGCCCTATCTGGCCATGTCATACATCTTGACAAACAAGCCTCCCACCGAAAACAATCCAAATAATGTCACATCCTCTCAAGTCGCGAAGAAAAATTAGCCTCCTCTCCACAGCGCTCTTCTTAGCGCTGCTCGCCGTCTGCGCAATCACAGATAAGTGGTGGCCCGGCATTATGCTCGCCATCGGTCTTCCTCTTGCTGTCAAACAGTACTTCTTCGGACGCACCTATGATATGGGAGTTACACTACTTGTCTTCGTCGGTACCTACGTCACTGTAGAGTATGACCTCTCTTGGAAAATTCTCCTCCCTGCCCTCTTCTCCCTAGGCGCTCTCTATGTCTTCGCCCGCGAATGGCTCGAAGCCGAAGATGAAACAGAAGAGGAGCGCGACGAAGAACTTAATCGCGAAATCGAAGAAGAAGACCATTCAAAGAAATAAGATCGATTTACTTTTAAATTAATTTTATTCTACAATACCCGCAATGCAGGCAATAAAGCAGTACGCAACCGACCTCTCTGATAAAATATTTTCTTTTCCTGAGATCCCCGGCATAGAGGGGCAGACTCAGAAGGTTGCTCTTCGTTGCCTCGCCTCTGCCGCGCTTTTTGGTCTCTCCGCCGCTCTCTTCAGCTGCGTCTGCCCTCCACTCGCTATCGCCCTTGGTTCTGTGGCCATCTGGCTCGCTTGGAGCGCCGGACTAGCCCTCCTCGATCGCAGCGCAACCAACGGCCCCTTTGACAAGGTTGTCCATTGGCTCCATACCACAACCATCGCCATCAATTCCAAGATCGCCTGCCTCGCTCTATTCCCCGTTACCTTTTCGAGCAGCTATCTCGCGCCCAGAGGCAATCTCAACGGCCAACCAATTCTCCTGATTCATGGACATCTTAGTTACGCCTCCAGCTGGCACTACCAGCGCCAGAAGCTCGCCGAAGCAGGTCTCGGTCCTATCTACGTCATCAACCTAGGCAGCTGCTTTAGCTCCTTAACAGAGTACGCAGAGCAAGTTCAGCAAAAGGTGCTAGAGATCCAAAAGGAGACGAACCGCAATGACATTGCCCTCGTAGGCCACTCCAGAGGCGGACTCGTCGCCTCCTATTACGCGACTCACTTAGCTATCCAAGATAACATCAAAATCTCAGAGCTAATTACGATCGGCTCTCCGTTACACGGAACATCCCTCGCAAAGCTCTCCTTCGGCAAAGATGCAACCCAGATGCTCCCCAATAGCACCTTCCTTACAGAGCTCAGAGAAGAGCTACCCAAACACACCGAGTTCCGCCTCCACAGCATCGCCTCAAGAAGCGACGCAATCGTCCCCTTCCCCTCTTCCCTACTCACAGAAGAGCAATCAGACTCCTGCATCTTAGAAGATACAGGCCACATCCCCCTTCTCTTCTCACCTAAAGTCGCCGAGCAACTTGCAATCTGGCTGAAGCTCTAGCACAAACAACCCAAATCTTCAGGTTGTTTGTGTATAAATAAAATAGTTGAGCATTGCGCTGATGCCTGATATATTGTACAGTGTGATTTTACTCAAAAAGACTATTGAATTCACGGAATGGCTGACCAGCCTAACTTGGAAAGAGCAAGGACAGATTGACGCCAGACTGGAAAGAATTCAAAACATAGGTCATTTTGGCGATGCAAAAAGCCTTGAAGATGGGCTTGCAGAACTGCGCTGGAAAAATGGTTGGCGCATCTATTTTATGAAAACAGATAAGAATACGATTATTCTACTGATTGGAGGACATAAAAATGCTCAAGAGAAAGACATCAAAAAAGCGCGCCTTCTCCTTAGACGATATAGCCACAACCAAAGTGAATAAAAAAGCAAAGCTGCGAAGACATAACCCCTACCTTTTTTTTAAAGATTTCGATAAAGTTGGCGCAGCTCTTCTAGAAAGCCTGATAGAGAATGACACCGAAGCATTTATTGACATTCTAGATAGTTATCTACAGGTCAATAGATCCCGCGTTGCAAAAAGAGGAAAAATTTCCCGTTCGACTGTGCAACATGCACTATCCAAAAACGGCAATCCGACTCTGAAAACAATCGCAAGAATTGTCCACGAATCTGTTGCCTAGGAATGGCCGATTTTGCGGGGTGGTATTGAGTTTAATACAACTCCAATTAGCGGTAACTCAACCGCAAGAGCTTTCAATTCAATCCTCTTGGGTGCCTTTGAACTGGAAGGAGTATATAAAGCCACGAGCATGCACCCGTGGCAAGAGGATTTATTTACCCAGTTTTTTCTCAGCCTTCTTAGCTTTTTTCTCTTTAGGAGTCAGTAAGGGCTTTTTCTTCTGGTTTTTCTGGTGTTGCATTTTTTCTTTTGTCATTTGGAATCTCCTATGAACCTACTGTAACCCATGGCTACTTCCAAAAACAAGCCCACGAGCTCCTCGCTTTCGAGGTTGGATATACCCGTTCCACCTCAATGGCACCCAAGAGGATTAATTCAACCGCGAGAGCTTTCAATTCAATCCTTTTGGGTGCCTTTGAGCTGGAAGGAGTATAGAAGCCAAAAAAAGCAAAAGGGCTTCCTGTGCTATCGCACGGAAGCCCTTTTGCTTTTTGCCGATGACCGGACTCGAACCAGCACTCTATTGCTAGAAGTAGATTTTGAGTCTACCGCGTCTACCATTTCGCCACATCGGCATAAAAATTGCGGGAAGTAGTATAACTGGGCTCCAGTATAAGCAAGGGAGCTCAAAATAGCAATGATTCCTCACCCAGCCTGGATTGAAGTAGACCTGCGCCAATTCCGACAGAACCTCGCTGTAATCCGCCGCAAAATCGGCAAACGCCACTTCTGCCTCCCCGTTAAAGCCAACGGCTATGGGCATGGCCTAGTCCAAATCGGCCGCACCGCCCAGGAAGAGGGGGTAGACTTCTTGGGCATCTCTTGCCTCCAAGAGGGCGCTACCCTCCGCCAGGCCGGGATTACCATGCCTATTTTGCTGTTCGGCGGTATCCATGAGGAGCAGATCCGCCCCTGCGTCGACCTAAATCTCGACCTCACTATCAGCTCCAAGATGAAGGCCGAACTCATCGCAGAGGCGTGCACCCAGCTCGGCAAACGGGCCCGCGTCCACCTCAAAATCGACACCGGTCTCAATCGCATCGGCGTTCGCGCGAGCAGCGCTGTAGCCCTCTATGAGGCCACCTGTAAAATGGCCTCTCTAGAACTTGTCGGCATCTACTCGCATCTTGCTACAACTGACAGTCCCAACCACCCCTTCGCTAACCAGCAGATCGACACCTTCCTGAAACTGCGCCAAGAGATCGGCGCCGGCTCCTACCTCTGGCATATCGCCAACTCTGGTGCACTTTGCTTCTACCCAGACTCCTACCGCGACCTCAATATGGTTCGCCCCGGCATCCTGGCCTACGGCTATAGCCCCGACGGTAACCCCAGCGACGAAGTACATCCTTGCTTCACGCTTAAGAGCAAGGTCTCCTACTTCAAAGTAGTAGCCCCAGGGTCTGGGATCAGCTATGGCCATAGGTATATCACCAAAGATCAGAGCCGCATCGCCACCCTCTCCATTGGCTATGGCGATGGCTACAGACGCAGCCTGTCTAGCCGTAGCTCTGCGATCATCCGAGGGCGACGCTACCCTGTTGCTGGGACGATCTGTATGGATCAGCTGATGGTCGATCTTCAAGATGGCGAAGCCTATGTTGGCGACGAGGCTGTTCTGATTGGACAACAGGGCGACGAGAAGATCTCCCTCTGGGAGCTCGTCAAACTGCTCGACTCTGCCCCTCATGAAGTACTCACAATGCTAGGAGAGCGGCTCACTAGAAAATATCTCTTTTGATAAACTCAGACCCACATGCCATCTGCCGTCCTAGAGAGAGTCGCTTTCAAGGTTCAGAGAAATTGGGGCAAACAGCTCTTCGATCTCTGCTTTACCATCACAGCTCTTACTATCGGCGCTCCCCTCTTCTTGGCGATTGCCCTACTGATCAAGTGCACCTCTCGCGGCCCGATCATCTACCGCCAACAGCGCGTAGGGCTAGGTGGCGAGCTCTTCTACTGCTACAAGTTCCGCTCCATGTTCCTCGATGCCGACCGCCGGCTCCATGCACTCCTCGCCACCGATCGACAGCTTCGCGCTGAATGGAAGGCTACCCATAAACTCAAGTCAGATCCCCGCATCACCCCCGTCGGTAAGTGGCTCAGAAGGACCTCTCTCGATGAGCTGCCTCAGTTTTGGAATGTCTTAAAGGGAGATCTCAGCGTAGTGGGACCACGACCCGTCGTTCCCGAAGAGATGCGACAGTATTTCGGTGCACGCACCGCCAAGCTTCTCTCCATCAAACCAGGCCTCACAGGCCTCTGGCAAGTATCCGGCCGCAATAATACGACCTACGAGGAGAGGCTCGCTCTAGATGAACAATATGTGGATACGCGTAACTTCTGGTTAGACCTGAGGCTCATTGTCCGCACACCACTTGTTATGCTCTGTTCAAGAGGGGCTTATTAGGTGTTCGATAGTTTCTAGAAAACGTCCTCAATGTTTAAAAAGAAAATTTCCTCCTCTTTAGAAAGAGTTTTCTCACTGAACACATCTTTCAAGATCTTATTTGAAATCTGCTGGGAAAAATAATTTACCGTCTCAAAACCTTTCTTCTTATGATTCTCATCAACAGAAACAGAACTAACATTTTTATTCTCTGGGAAAGGGCCGGTCTCCAAGGGATTCAAGCCATGCGAAGATTCTTGCGATTGAACGACTGTAAGCGGGTCAATATTAGTAATGTCGTCATTATCAACAGAAATAGAACTAACATTTCCATTCTCATTGCAATTGGTATTAGTTGATTCATCCGATTCTGATAAATTTACGGAAACAACCTGAGCAAACGCATGCTTCTCTCTCACATCTGCAAAACAATGCGCCAAAAATTTAAAGATAAGACCAAGAAAAAGACCTGGAATCAGGAGGGCTATCGCTGAAGCTGTGCTCATCATTGTACTTGGAGTTACATCGGTAACAGTCTGATCGACAACCGTCACGGTCTTTCCATTCCAGAGCGCTCGACAAGGAGCCATCCCAAAATCACCGATAGCAGAGAGATACCCGGTATTTTCAATTTTTGTATTTAACATCGACAGAATTTTCATTTTTACTCCTTGAGTGCTCTGTACAGGACAAAAAATAAGTTCATGCAGCGCAACTCATTGTTTTTAAGCT
>CAZEZK010000008.1:21997-28863 GCA_964516935.1 uncultured bacterium | reverse complement strand
TGAATAACAATATATTCTTCTGGCAGAGAGAGCGGAACTGCAGGAAGTGGAGGCAAAACCATTTTAAGGGATGAGCGCTTGACGACAAACTCGGCCAAATCGGCCATATGTTCGGCCATAGATCTCTCGCCTCCCGTCCAGGTCACTTCATGAGTTAATAACGGACCATAGCCTCCCGAAGAGTAGCCGATCCTAACTGGGATCCCAGCGCGGTAGGTCAACGCTATTGTATTAGGGAAGTAGGGGGAACACTCGATCGCCACATCATAATTCTCTGCTACCAGCTCTTGTAAAACTGTGCGAGACATACGTCGGTAGCATCTCCACCGCTGAAAAATACTCTCTTTGGAGCGGTTAGTCTTCCAGTGGTCAAGCAGATGGACCTTATTTATTAAAGGGTGGTTATGGACAAGACTTTCAGCCCACCTACCGACAATGATACCTATCTGCAGATCGGGGAGGGCCCGCTTCAACATGGAGAGCAACGCTGTTGTAAGCAGTACATCCCCGAGCTGAGATAAGTTACTCAAAAGCAGCCGTCTCGGTGTAGCCACTACTCCCCCAGGACGGCGCAACCAGGAGAGAATCCAATCCGCGCAACGGATCCCCGCGAGCGCAACTGGATTAAAGATGAGATACTGTCTCGGCATCTCGAAACAATTCAATTTGATCCAGTAAGCGGCGAACTCCCTCTGCAAATGATACTTTCGCTCTCCAACCAAGTCTGAATTGAATTTTTGAAACATCCGCAAAGCTACAGTCGGGAACGCCGTCAGGTTTTGAAATATGGATCACAGGACCCTGCAACAGTTCGACAAGTCGATTGATACTATAGTGACCGGAACTTCCAACATTGAAAACCTCTCCGGAAATATCCGATAGAGCAGCTGTATAGAAGGCCTCAACCACATCAGAGACATAGACAAAATCTCTCGTTTGCGTCCCATCACCAGCAACAGTGAAAGGTTTTCTATGAAGCTTCTGCGATAAAAAAATGCTAAAGGCATCATTACTTCGAATGCGAGGGCCAAAAATGCTGAAGAGGCGCAAGGAGAGAGCGGGGAGGCCGACTATTCTCGCCCAATGCATGGTGAGCTGTTCGCCCAAATATTTGGTAAGCGCAACAGCGTCTAGCGGAGAGATTGAAGCATTTTCCGGGGTGGGGATCTGCTGCGCAATCCCGTAACAGGAGGCTGAGGCGGCGTATAGGAAGCGACGAACAGTGGCGCGCTTTGCTGCCTCCAAAACATTTCTTGTCCCCGTCACATTGGTCTCAAAATCTGTATGAGCAGCCAGGTGAAAAACCCAATCGATACCTTCAAATAGCCCTTCTAACGCAGAGGGGTCGCGGATATCCGCACAGACAAAGCGGCAGCGTTCCGACTCCTGTGCATGGGCCAGGTTTTTTAATGAGCCGGTCGAGAGATTATCAACCACAATCACGCGATGCCCCTTCAGCAGGAGAAAGTCGACCAAGTGGCTTCCTATGAGGCCGGCACCGCCGGTTACGAGTATGTGCATAATTTTTAGAAAAGTATTACTACATCCTCTGCTTTCTCGCAAACCTGAATTTGTGATATAAGGAGAAATGAGCTCATGAGACGATTATTATCCCTCTGTTTCCTATTTCTCGCCGCGGCTTGCGCCACGAATCAATCAATCGTTACAAACGTCAATGAACGTGAGGCAAACGAGATCGTCGTCTTCCTCGCCTCTCGCGGGATTGCGGCGACAAAAATGCAGATGCCCGTTTCCAATATCGGTGCTGGGAACTCCACAGCTCTTCTATTTAGTATCTCTGTCCCCGAACACCAGTCGACTGGAGCTATGGCGCTGTTAAACCAGTATGGACTCCCCCGCCTGAAGGGAACAACTCTACTAGAACTTTTTGCAAAATCGGGACTGATGTCCTCGGACAAAGAGGAGACGGTACGCTATCAGGCCGGTGTCTCTGAAGAGTTAAAAAACACCATTTGCAAAATGGATGGCGTGCTCGATGCCGATGTGCAGGTCTCATACCCCTCTACTGAAAACGCCACTCCTGGAGCCCCAACCGGAAGGGTAACAGCCTCTGTCTATGTGAAGCATCAGGGGGTCCTAGAAGATCCCAACAGCCATTTAGAAGAGAAAATTAAGCGCCTCATGGCGGGCAGTATCCCTGGGCTTGACTATGATAGCGTCTCTGTCATCTCCGACCGAGCGCGTCTTGCAGATATCGCACTCTCTCCACAACGCGGCGAATTTATCGGCGGCAAGAGCGCTGCTCAGCCCTATGCACAGATCTGGTCGATCACGATGACTGAAAACTCTTTAGGCCGCTTCCGCTGGATCTTCTTTTCGCTGATCTCTCTAGTGCTCTTGATGGGAGGAGCTCTGGGATGGGTAATCTATCGCGCATACCCGAATCTACCCTTTCTAAAAAAGAAAGAGCCTCCCTCATCGGAGTCGTAAAGCACCGTGAGGAACCCAATTGAGCTAGTCCTCCACACCCTTCTCGATCGCACGGATCCCGCGCTGCGCGAGAAATTAGAGCGCTTTCTCCCCTTAGAGCAGCGCGATAGACTGCGAACCCTTCCTATCTGCGCCGTAGAGGAGCGCGAAGTGACCCTCCTCGACCAGATTCATTGGTCGTGGCTCGTCCCCACACTAAAAAGTTATTCCCATGAAGACCAACAGTGGTTCCTCTCTGTTTTGCCCCCTGCGCTGGCCACAGCCCTTGGTCGAGCTCTGCAAGTCCCCATTGAAAAGCGCACCCCTTCAGCAGCAGGCCACACCTTTCTGCACCGCGTTTTAACCCAGAGCCTCGTCGACTCCAACCCACATCGGCTCCCCGCTTCTTGGCTTCCCGAATCTCCGCTCAAACAGCTAATTCATTGCTCTAAACAGCGGTTAATCCGCCTCATCGACCTTCTACCCCTCTACGACCTTGCCCTAGAGATCCGCCATATCGTGGAAGCGCGCACCATGAAAAAGATTTATACTGCCCTCACTAAAGATCAACAGCACTTCCTAAAACAGGTTTTAGCCCATCACGATCTCACAACGACTGGTCGTTTTTCGCTCGAACGCTGGGATGGGACAGCAGACGGCCTCCATCTTCTGCTCCATCGCCGCGGATTGACCGCGCTGGCGATCGCACTCTCTGTGCAAGATCCCGGCCTTGCATGGCACATCGCCCATCAACTGGATATCGGGCGCGGCCATCTTCTGCTCAAGCTAATCGAAGAGCACGCCGCATCTCCCCACGCAGAGATCTTGACCAATCGAATCACTGAAATTCTCGCTTCTCTTTCGCAATAGTGTCCAATTCGGTATTGTAACAGCAGCATGAGTGGCAAAGGCTGTTTTACTCTCTGGTCTGGTGAGAAAATTAAAATCGCTCCGGATGCGCAGATCATCCCCGCATCAGAATTTAGCACGGCGCTCGACGCGGCAGCTCTACTAAAAAAAGTTGAGAAAGAGGCGCTCGAATATAAAAAAGAGGTCCTCAAAGAGTGCGAGATAATTAAGGAGAGTGGCTTCCAGGAGGGCTTCGAAGAGGGGCTCATCTCTCTCAATGAACATCTCTTGGCAGTCAATGCAGAGCTCAAAACTCTTCGCGAAGAGGTCCAGAAAAAGATTTTACCTCTCGCTCTAAAAGCAGCTCGTAAACTCGTTGGTGAAGAGCTCCGCCTTCATCCCGATCGCATTGTTGATATCGTGTTGACCTCTCTAAAACCGGTCACACAGCATAAAAAAATTACCATCTACGTAAACAAAGCAGACCTGGAGCAGCTAGAGGCCCACAAACCTAAAATTCGCAAAATTTTCGAACAGCTGGAGAGCCTCTCTCTGCAAGAGCGAGACGATATCGAACCAGGTGGCTGCATCATTGAAACTGAGGTGGGTATTATCAATGCACAGCTTGAAACGCAGTGGCGCGCATTAGAACAGGCCTTTGAAGGCTTCATGAAAAAAACATGATTTTGTCCATGCTTCTCTTTTTCGCCCAAGCGACCGACACGCTTCCCCTGATGGGCGGAGAGGGGAACCCCTCTATCGTAACAAAGGTTGCCGCGCTAGCCGCCCTTGCACTCCTACCCTATGCGATCATGCTCCTCACCTCCTTCACAAAGATCATCGTCGTCCTCTCTCTTCTTCGACAGGCTCTCGGGGTGCAGAATACACCCCCAAACCAGGTGCTCGTCGGGATTGCCCTACTACTAACGATCTATGTGATGTTTCCCACCGGCCTCGCCATGTATACCGCCGCCGAAAATGCCGTAGTAGGCCCTCCCCCCCAAGATCTCGTCTCAGGCGATGCGGCTCAATACATTTTGAAAGTCACCGATGCAGCAAAAGAGCCCTTGCGACAGTTTTTAGGAAGAAACTGCGTCACAAAACATGTGAATGGCTTTTTTCAGTTAGCAAACCGACTCTTTCCCGAGCCATTTAAATCTGCACTAAAGGCGAATGACTTCATCATCCTTATCCCCTCCTTCATCACAAGTCAACTGCAAGCCGCTTTCGAGGTCGGGGTGCTCATCTATCTACCCTTTTTCGTCATCGATCTTGTCGTATCCAATATTCTTCTCGCCATGGGAATGATGATGCTCTCCCCACTGACGATCGCTCTGCCCATTAAACTCTTGCTCCTAGTAATGCTCGACGGCTGGTCCGTCCTCCTACAGGGGCTGGTACTCACCTTTAGGTAGCGATGCACAATGAACTCTACTCTCTCTCCTATCAGGCGCTCTTCCTCGTTCTGATTTTATCAGGACCTCCCATCCTGATCAGTACAGCGCTCGGGCTCATGGTCGCGATTTTCCAGGCAGCCACACAGATTCAAGAACAGACTCTCTCCTTTACGGTCAAACTGGTTGCCGTAGTGCTTACTGTGGTCTTCATGGGCGGCTGGCTCGGCGGACAGCTCATGCAGTTTGCCAACACAATCTTGCTCAACATCCCCAAGTGGGGCGCTACCACGTAGGGATTTTCTCATGCCCGCGCCCGCTTTAGACAGTTATGCAGCAATTATCGACGCCTATCCCCTTATCCCTCCGTCCGATCTGCTGAGCCTCTTTCTACTTACCTTTGCACGCCTCGTACCCATCGTCGTCTTTGCCCCCTTTCTTGGCGCAAAAGTGGTCCCCTCACCAGTACGCATCATGTTCTGCATCTCGCTTGCTTACCTTTTTTTCCCCGCCAACCTCCTCCTCGTAAAAGGTGGGGTATCAGCAGAGCTATATACCTGGATTTTCGTAAAAGAGATGTTTGTAGGAGCAATCCTCGGTCTACTGGTAACCGTTCCCTTCTACGTTGCGCAGATGTCCGGCACTCTGATTGACCAGCAGCGCGGCTCCTCCTCGCTTCAAGTCACCGACCCCTCCACCCAGTCACAAACTAGCTCCATCGGCGTTCTCTACAACGGCATCCTGATCGTCATCTTTTTCCTACTGAACGGCCCTTTCCTCTTTTTTGACAGCGTCGCCCTCTCCTACCAGCTCATTCCCATCGATCAGTTCATCAACCCGCTCTTCTTTAATAAAAGCAGCAGCTTCTGGCAGCAAATTTTTCAGATGCTCCAATATATGATGGCTCTCGCCATCCAACTCGCCGCGCCCGCCCTGATCTCCATCCTCTTCACAGACCTCTTCCTAGGGATCGCCAACCGCCTCGCCCCACAAGTACAGATCGTCTTCCTAGGGATGTCACTTAAATCGTGGGTCGCTATCCTCATCCTCTGCGTCAGCTGGGCCCTCATCCTAAAGGTGCTCGGCCAAGAGTCGATCCTCTGGATACAAACGCTCTCCAAACTCATCAACAAAGTGATTCTCTCATGATCCTGCTCGCAAACTTCGGCGGACCCCGATCCCTTGATGAGGTTAAGCCCTTTCTGCAAGCCCTATTCACCGACCGCGATGTCATCCGCACCCGATTCCCCGACTGGATTCACCGCCTGATCTTTAACCGCGTCGCCAACAAGCGCGCGCTTCGCATCCGCAGCGAGTATGCCCACCTCGGCGGCAAATCGCCCATCTACGAAAATACCGAAGCACTCGCTCACCTCCTCGCTGAAAAAACTGGCCGCAAGGTGGTCACCTTCCACCGTTACCTTCCCGAAACCCATGCCGCTTCGATCGCCGCGATCACCGAACCCACACTCGTCCTCCCGCTCTTTCCTCAGTTCAGCTACGCCACCACAGGCAGCATCGCCCGCCTTCTGGCCCGCCACACCAACCGCCTGCTCTGGCTCAAGTCCTATGCGGGTCACCCCGCCTTCATCCGCGCTTACGCTCAGCGCGTCCGCTCCTTCCTCCAAGAGCACAACTTCCTCGAAGAAGAGACTCTGCTCCTCTGCTCTGCCCACGGCCTCCCCAAATCGTTCATCGACGAGGGGGACCCCTACGAAACCGAGTGTCAACTCTCCTTCCGAACCCTCCTGAGCCACTTCCCCCAAACACAAGGCCATCTCGCCTACCAATCCAAAGTCGGCAGAGAAGAGTGGCTCACCCCCGCTACCGAAGTCGCTTGCAGAGAGATCCCCGCGCGGAAAAACGCCGTAATCGTCCCCATTACCTTCACTTCAGACCACATCGAAACCCTCGTTGAGATCGAGCAGCAGTATATCCCTCTCCTCGCTGAGCGCGGCATGCGCGCCCTCCGCTGTCCCGCTCTCAACCTCGAGCCCTACTGGGTCGACGCCCTAGCCGAACTCACCCAAGAGACAAATCTCTGCACCACACAGATGTTGATTCGAAATGTAAAGCCGCTTTACAACTGAACCAGTTGGACCGTGCGAGCCCTTAGTAACTATATCGTTCATCATAAAGCGTCGGATAGAGACGATTCCCTGTTGCAGCCCGCGCATCGATGTCGCGCAGCCA
>CAZEZK010000008.1:13817-21987 GCA_964516935.1 uncultured bacterium | reverse complement strand
TGTTGCAGAGATGGCGCCACAATCGCGGAGCCATGCAGCCATCGAATAACCAATACGCGTACGACTGGACTGATTCATGAAAATATCGAGAGGCATAGTGATTGAAAACCCCTTGTCGTAGTAGCGCTTCTCATTCACCACATCATTCCCGTTAGTGAACGCATACCAAAGTCCCAACCGCAATCCGCTGTGGAAAAGTCGTCCTGCCTCCATCCGAATTCCCTTATCGCGCGCCAGAAACTGCCCCGCTGTCAGACGAAAATCGACATGAAGAGGTTTGTAGTCGTAGTAGAAATCGACAAAATATTGCAATCCAACGAATGGGAAGTAGCGCGCTCCATCTGTTGTCAACTTGCGAATTTTATGTTTGTACCAGATCCCCGAGTAGCGACGCTTCAAAACCGTTGCCACTTCCGCTCCAACCGCCCAATTAGCATCAACAGGGTAATAGAGCGCCTCCGTTGCGATACCAGCATAGGCCGTCTCAAAATAGCCGGCAGCAAGTCGACCAAACCAGCCCCCACCTAAATTCCAGCTCCTCTGCAAAAAAGCCGTATCTAGGTGAAACGAGTTGGCCTGATGGTAGCGAATCGTATCCGTGCGCACATTGATGAGACGCGAAGGATTAAGAATATCGCTATCTTGGACATTCTGGATGCTAGAGAAGGCGGTGTAGCTACCCGAGATCGTGTAGTAGATCAGATCCCACAGATAGCCCTCTGAACCCATTGCAAAGCCGGCCTGGTATTTGAACTTCCCAGTACTGCTCCCAAAGTAGCTGCGCATCCAAGGGCGAAAGGTCAACATCCAGAGGATATGCTCTCTCTGGTAGAGCAGCGAGGAGTCGTAACTGCTTGGAACTGCAGAGACCTCTCGCATCGGAGAGAGAACAGTAAACTCCGGCTCCCCAAGTCGCCCCTTCCGATAACGCTGTAGGTCCCTGCGCTGGAACACATACTCCTGCAGCGGTACCCCTCCCGCCTCGACCACCACCACCGCCTCATTCACATTCGATGGATTGAGCGACGCCAAAATATGTTCGATCCGCGTGCGCACATCTACCTCCGTGCGATAGCGCGAATTAACAACGCGCATCCACAAAATATCGTTCCCCCCACGCTGCGCCTGAAGACGTAATGTATAAAGATCAAACCCCTGCTCCTTAAATGCATGGAGCAGCTCCTGTCCAAAGAGCGGTTCTGTGCGCATCAAACCCAATGGCTCCGTATCGACCGGCGCCACATATGGCAAGACATCCAGATATTTGGGAAAGATCCCATCTGTCTGACCCAAGTTGTAGTGGAAGGAGAGGCCTGCAGCCCAGTCTGTCCCGCGCAGCGTGCTCACGGAGGCGCGCACACAGTCCCACAGATCGACCTGGACGCCCCCATTCACACGGCTCTTGACCGTTCGTCCGCTCGGGTGTTCCGGCGCATGGTGTTTATAGTTATTCGCGTCATACTCAGCCTTGAAGGTGATCCCCCTCCAGAAATGGGAAGATCGGCGCCACGGAGACCAAGCTGCGCCGCCGAAAAAGCCCTGGATGCGCCCATTCCCCCACCCCAGCGTCGTCTCTAGATTAGCATCGAGCCACTCCTTCGTCACCACTGCATAGAAAGAGGAGAAGCGGCATGTCCCAATCAGATCGTTCCACCCCATCGCTAAGTCTGGTAGAAAGGAGAAGCCATCTTGGCGCCGCAGTAAAATAAATTTGGCATTCGCCGCCCGATCCGCCTCCTCTCCAAACCCAAGGTGACCGAAGGTGCTGTCGACGATGCCACTATAAATCCAATAGTTCCCCGTAGTCTCGATCCGATCGAAAAACTGCAATCCTAAGCTCCAAACGCGGTAGGGCGGCAGGTAGGAAAATCCAAAATCGAAGAGCCCCGCATCAAATGTTCTCGCCGATGGCATCGCCAAATAGCCTCCCTGCAATAAGTAATTTACCGAGAGAGGAAGCTGATCATTAATCTCTGCATCGATCTTCTCCACCTGTTCCAAATCGGCAAAAAGCCGCTCATAGAGAGGCACCTCCGCTTGGAGAGCCACCCAGAGAAACGGAAAAAAGATCCAAAAAATGACCGCAATCACTGATTCTTAAAGATTTGGTTGAAGTTTTTCTTCTCCTCCGCTTATACTCCCGTCTGATGCAAGGAGACGCATGACCTACCTCAAAGTCTTTCGCGAAAGAATCCAGAATAATGACTATCCAGGGTTTTTAAAAATCTGGGAAGAGTATTGCTTCGGCGACCAACCAGATGGCGAAGAAATGATTGCCATTCTAGAGAGCGTAAAGCGCGCTGATTTAGCAAAATCCTTTGGTCTCCATGTAGAGCGCTTGCTTCCTCTTTGGGGAGAGCTCAAAGATTCTCGCCTCGCTCTTGACAGCCTCCGCCTCATCTTTGATCTCCAGACCACCCAGAGCGAAAGTCTATCGCAACTCGCTATTGAAACACTTCAAAATCTCTATCCTAACGATCCGCTCTTCCAAGAAAAGCTCCGTATCGTTGGTCTTCGCAATCGCGAAAAGTTCCAAGGCGCCATTCGCAATTTCGAGCTGCTCAGCCATCTTCAAAAAGGCAATTTCGTATTTCACACAGCTGGCTGGGGCACAGGACAGGTGCAGGACACCTCCTATCTTCGCG
The DNA here is from genome assembly GCA_964516935.1 of uncultured bacterium. Classification (GTDB taxonomy): domain Bacteria; phylum Chlamydiota; class Chlamydiia; order Chlamydiales; family SM23-39; genus CAZEZK01. The sequence continues at coordinate 19,342 of CAZEZK010000008.1, read as the reverse complement.
AAGAGGCCTCATTTGAATTTGATTCTGTCGCGGGCATTCAGCACATCTCCTTCGATAAAGCATTCCGCACACTCATGCCAATCCCCATAGACCATTTCTATGCGCGCCGATTTCACGATCCAGATGCTCTCGAAACCGAAGCTAGAGAACATCCCGCAGAGGTTATCCGCCTTCTTCTCCGCGACCTCGGACCTAAGACCGCTTCAGAAATTAAGGATGAACTCTACGAAACAGTGATCCCGCCAGAAGATTGGAATCGCTGGTGGCAATCTGCGCGCGCAAAGCTGAAAAAAGATACCAAGATCGAATCTCCAAAAGAGCTCAAAGAACCCTTCATCCTGCGCACTACAGAGGTAGCCCATGAGACTGCCTTCTACAAAGCGTTCGATAACCAACCCACAGTTGAAGCCGCGATCCAGACCAGCTACGCATTTCTTAGAGATTTCCCCGAGACCATTAAAAATAGCGATTTCCGCACCTCCCTGACCAACCGCCTCACGACTCTCCTCGCTGAGAAGCAGTCGTCAGATGCGCAGAAGCTCCAACTCATGCTTCTCATAGAAGATCTCGGCGGCCACTCTGAAGAAATTGCTCATCATGTTCAGGACATACAAAATCTCGTAGAGATCCTGACCCATATTCAGATTGCTCCTCTCCAAAAGCGCATCCTCCAGGTCGCTCGCTCCGTGCGCAAAACCTGGACTGCGCTCTATCTCGACGCTCTCTTTGTACTCGACCAAAATCTCATCAGAGATTTCCTTCTCGCAGAGCTCAACACATCCAGCACAAAAGAGTCTCTCACAACAAAGCTTGGCGATCTCCTGATCCACTCTATCTCTTATCCCGACATCTTCTTCTGGTATTTCCAAAAGATCATCGCCCCCAAGTCGACTCTGCCCTTCTCCGATGCAGAAGGCAAAAAACGCTTCTTTGAAGCCCTTCTCATCCTTCTCGACAATATTGAACAGAAACCGCAGCACCGCGATCTTGCAAAAAAGATCGGTCAACTTATCACAGCACAGCGCTATCAGCTCGTACGAGATATTTTAAAAGAGACCTCCATCGCAGAGGCAAAAGAGTTCCTACTCCTCGCCACCAAGTGCGAAACCCTCACAGATCATGATGTGAAAATTTTCCACTCCCTCTCTGAAGTGGTTCACCCTTCGCTCGCAAAGAAAACGACAGATCCAGAAGATGACCAGACTCTCTGGACCACACTCGAGGGATATCAAAAAATTCAGCAGCGCATGCAGCAGATCGCCAGCGTAGAGACCGTCCACAACGCACGCGAGATCGAAGCGGCACGCGCTCTGGGCGATCTCCGCGAGAACGCCGAATTTAAAGCCGCCCTAGAGCGCCGCGACCGCCTCCAATCCGAGCTCAAGCTCCTCGCGGAGCAGATGAATCGAGCCCAGGTGCTTACCCCTGCAGATGTCTCCACAGACCGCGTAGGTGTAGGCTCCGTCGTCCACTGCCAAGACCAGAAAGGCGAGCAGCTCCGCTTTATCCTCCTTGGACCTTGGGATGCCGATCCTGAAAAGCGAATTCTTTCCTTTCAATCCAAACTAGCTCAAGCAATGCGAGGACGTGCATGCGGAGAAACCTTTGAATTTCAAGGCGAGAAGTTTACTGTAAAAGAAATTGATAATTTCTTTGATTTAAAAGGGATCTAAATGATAAGATCTTCGACGCTATGTTTCGAGATCTATTTCATGACAATTCAATCTCTATAAAAATAGATACAGAGAATAAAACACTCTATTTCTCGGCGCTTCTCCTTGCGACCCGCCAGCCGGTACCAAGAGAAGTATTTACATATGTAGAGAAGAGAAAGGGTCTCACCTTCAAGCCATATGCAACGGCTTTCCGTATGAAGGATCTCCGCCACGTCGAGCTAATTCAAGAAGTCCCTTACACTCCCACAATCCGCCGCGAGATCACCTCCTTCTGGCACTTGGTTCAAAAATGTCGTGTGATGTTCACTGACCTAGCCAAAGAGTCAGTATAAAACCGCTTTATACCCGTTCCACCTCAATGGCACCCTAGCAGATTGATTCAAAATCTCGGGGTTTGATTATTTTTAGATGGGTTGTATTGCACTTAATACTACCCATCTAAAAATAATCGAACCGCGAGAATTTTCAATTCAATCTGCTAGGGTGCCATTGAGGTGGAACGGGTATGTACTAACTCTTTGGACGAAATTTGACGATCGCCGCGCACCCGATCCCACACCCGCTCGAAGATCCTACATAGAGCTCCGTTGGCGGTTACGTTGGCGGAGGTGATTAGCGGATCGAGGATGACGTTAAATGCCAGGATCATGGCGGTCATCTCAGGCGTGAAGTGCAGATAAGACTCATAGATGGGCAGCATGATGAAGATCGCCCCGCCTAGGATAGCGGCTGTAGCGTAGCGTGCCAGCACGAAGGTGACGCTAAAAGGCAGCCAGACGGCGAGGCCAGGAGCGTGGCCATAGAACTGGCAGTAGATCAGGAAGCAAAGGAAGCAGTTAGCGACGCAATCGCCGACCTGCTGAATATTAGTCGTGGCCGGGATGACCGCTTTTGCTAGATCTGGATCACGTAGGTTCTTTGAGGCGCCTTCGATCGTCCAGGGCATGGTAGAGAGGCTGCACCCGGAGCTGAGCGACATCCCTGTAGCGGGGAGCATGTTTTTAATGCTCTGCACGAAGGCGCGACCGCTGCCGAGGACAAACAGGAAGATAATGTAGACGGTCAAGAAGAGCGTTAGCCAGAGGCAGAGGTCGGCGTAGTGGCTGATAATCTGGTCAAAAAGCCGAGTCTGGACCATGCGGGCAACGAACCCGAGCAAGAAAATTGGGATGAGGCGCGAGAAGATACGTGTCAGCACCCATTCGGCTACTTGCTTGCCTCTGCCCAACCCGTTCTTTAATGCAGGCATTACAAAGGAGCTAAGCATACCTAGGACAATCCCGGCCATCGCCCCTTTATCGGCAGACCACCAGATCGGTTTAGAGAAGGCCAAACGCCAGAGGGGCTGAAAGGCGTCGTCGATGAGCACAGAGGCGCCGAGAGGGAGCTGTCCTTGAACAAATTGGGCACAGCTATAGGCGTACCAGACACTCAGGGTGTTGGAGACCCCTTCAAAGAGGAAGAGAACCAGCACGAAGAGCGGTGCGCGCTTCTCAAAGGAGGCAACAGCGTGAGCGATGAAGAGGCCAACTGTAATGGGAAGCATCCAAAGAAGAAGATCTTTGATCAGGAGACTAAGCGTGTAGAGACCTTGATGCACCCAGGAAGCGCAGAAAGGGGCGATGAAGAGATAGAGCGTAATGAGGCAGATGATCTGCACGCCACGATGTTTAAATAGTTTCAAGAAACTCCCTCACTTGATTTGGCGCGCATCCAACTAATGCATGCATATCGAGGAGGGGTACGATATCGGTTCGAGTCAAACCGAAGGCGCGCTCTCGCTCGATTTGAGAAATTAGGAATTCTAGCGGAGAGGCGTGTTTCTGTGCAGCTATTGCTATGCGGCGCAGCTCTTCATGCAGCGATTGGCGGTTACCACCGCGCTGTACGGCAGCCATCAGAATATTCTCCATCACTAAGAGTGGGGTTTCAGCGTGCAGGCGACTCTCAATCTCCTCTGTATTTACCATGAGACGCGGCAAAAGAGATTTCAAGAGCTGTAAAATCGCATCCACTCCCAAAAAGGCTTCAGGCACCGCTAAACGGCGATTGGAGGAGTCATCTAGTGACCGCTCTAACCACTGCGTTGCAGCTGTATAGACTGGATTTTGCGCCAAAGAGATGACAAAGCGCGCGAGACCACAGATGCGCTCGGAGAGAATCGGATTTTTCTTAAAGGGCATCGCGGAAGAGCCTATCTGCTCCGCATCGAAAGGCTCGAGGATCTCCTTTGTGTGCGCTAAGAGCCGCAGATCGGTTCCCATCTTATGAGCCGACGCTGCAAAGGATGCGAGAGCATTAAGTACGGTTACATCGAGTTTGCGCGAATAGGTCTGACCAGAAATGGGAACGATTTTGATAAAGCCAAATTCTTGTGCAATGAGCTCTTCAAGACGCGACACTTTACTCATGTCACCATGGAAGAGCGCTAGAAAAGAGGCTTGCGTTCCTGTGGCTCCTTTTGCGCCGAGAAGGGGGATCTCTGCAATGAGCCTCTCCCACTCCTGTACATCCCAGAGAAAATCTTGGAGCCAAAGGCAGATGCGCTTGCCGATTGTGGTGGGCTGTGCGCTCTGGAAGTGCGTATAGCCAAGGCAGGGCAGATCGGCCCAGCGCTTTGCAATCTCTGCCCCCTCTTTTAGGAGAAAGCGCAATGAGTTAGCAATAAGCTGTAGCCCTTGGCGCATCAGAATGAGATCAGCATTATCTGTAACGTAGCAGGAGGTAGCTCCTAGATGGATAATCGGTTTTGCGTCGGGACACTGCTCACCAAATGCGTAGATGTGAGCCATCACGTCGTGGTGAAAGCGCTTCTCATACTCTGCAGCGCGGTGGAAGTCGATTTTATCAACATGTGCCTCCATCTGCTGGATCTGATGAGTGGAGATCTCTAATCCGAGCTCTTGCTGTGCGCGGGCTAGGGCAACCCAAAGTTTGCGAAAGGTTGCTATGCGAGATTGTTGCGAGAAGAGCGTAGCCATTTCGCGGCTGCTGTAGCGTAGAGAGAAGGGGCTGACATACTCTGTTTCAATCACTAGTTTTGCTAATTAGGGTATTTAGTTGCCCCAGCAGGTGGAGGATTCTCGCCTTCTCTTTTGTAGTTGGGGAGCTCGATGGATGTTTAAGCATCTCGCGAGCGCGTTTTAAGAACAGAATTGCATGATGAGCAAACTGCGGCATGCGCTTGTCCTCTTCAGAGAGGGGGAACTCTTTGCGGATGAGCGAGAGCAGCTCCTGTTTTGTCTGTCCTTCGTAGGACTGGACAATCGCCTCTTTTTTATCGGGAGCACCTACGCGGCTTGCTAGCGTATAGACCGCCTGTCGCGGCATCTGATCGATCTTCGTGTGCAGCGCTGCGGGCATGAGCGTGTAGAATTCATAGTACTGCAAAAAGTTGTAGGGAGTTTGACGGTTCCCGTAAGTAGTGTAGAGCCACGCGGTAAAAGCGCCTTCGCGATATTTTTTTAGGATCTCTTGTGCGCGCTTGATTCTCTCACCATGCAAAATGACCGCTTGATTGGTAATCGCCTTCACTTCGGATGTGATGGCTAGAAGCGAACGCAGATCGCTTTCGAAATTTTCCTCCGTAGCGAGAGCAAAACTTTTCAAAATCTCTTCAATGGCGCCTCTCTCTGCGGGGCTCAACGCTGCAACGCGAAAGACGCCGGAGAAGCTGGAGAGCTCTCCACTGCTCGTTCGTTCGACGAGAGCTGTCATTTTCGGTTGTGTGGTGGCCTCTTTCTGCTTGAAACGCAGATTTAAGAGATCATTGAATTTACCCATCATTCGATCCTCGATAATATTTCTTGAGTTAATGAGAGATAGTCTTCAGAAGCGCGGCTCTTGGGA
>CAZEZK010000008.1:10784-13807 GCA_964516935.1 uncultured bacterium | reverse complement strand
AGCCGTCTTAAAGATTGGATGTCCGTAAATTGCTGCTTCAGGGACTTTGACATCTCTGCGCACACGCGACCTAAAGAGCTTTCCAGGGAAAGTCTGATCAATAATGCTCAAGAAGGCATCATTACTCTTCCCTCGTGCATTCCAAAAAGAGAGCGCAACACCGAGGACTTTTGCCCCATGTCGTTCCGAGACATTATTGATGAAGAGAGCGAGGCGCTGCAGGCCCTTCACGCTATAAAATTCGGGTGTTGCACAGACCAGAGAGTGGTCCGATGCAATCAGAGCCGATTCAGTAAGCCAACAGAGTGACGGCGGTGTATCAATAATAACAAAATCGTATGGAAGCGGACGCAGAATTTCCTTCATCCGTTCATGCGAATAGCGATCTGAGGCCAGTGACCCAGAAACCTCTACTCGCTCCAGCCATGTATCGGCAGGTACAAGATCTAACCCTTCAATAGAAGTAGGAACAATCACCTCATTGATATTCTTTTCCCCCTGCAGCACAGGAGCCATGCTATCTTGCTCATCAGGATCGAGACCCAAACCAGTCGTGAGATTAGCCTGCGCATCGAAATCAATTAACAATACTTTCTTTCGGTGATACAGACACAAAGCGGAGGCAAGATGGAGAGCAGTAGAGGTCTTGGCCGTACCGCCTTTAAAGCTGCTAACCGAAATAACCTGCATGACTATTCCTTATGATGTAGAGAATGGAGACATCAACGAGCGACTATCGCGCTCTTGTTCGACTTTATCAAGAAAGCTGGAAATGTCAACCTCTCCGTGCACAACACCATCGCGTGTCCTTAGAGAAATTACCTTCTTTTCGACCTCTTGATCGCCAATTGTCAGCATATAGTTGACCTTCATCAACTGTGCCTCGCGAATTTTCTTTCCTACAGATTCGTTGCTCGCATCTAGATCGCAAGTAATTCCACGACTTGCAATCTGCTTCTGCACTTCTGTTGCGTAAGGAATGTGTCGATCCGCAACAGTCAACACACGCACCTGATATGGGCTGATCCAGAAGGGGAATTTTCCGGCGAAATGTTCCACCAAAATTCCAAAGAAGCGTTCAATCGAACCAAATAGCGCGCGGTGCAACATGATCGGTCGCTTATGTTCGCCATCAGAATCGACATACTCTAACTTAAACCGCTCTGGCAAGGAGAAGTCAAGCTGCACAGTACCGCACTGCCAGTAGCGTCCCAGAGCATCGCGGATGTGGATGTCGATCTTTGGTCCATAGAAAGCACCATCGCCCTCATTGACGCGGTAAGAGTGGCCCCAATCATCTAGAGCGCCTTGCAACCCCTTCGTCGCCAGTTCCCACTGCTCCTCAGTACCGATACTCTTCTTTGGTCGTGTTGAGAGTTCTAACTTGTAAGAAAGCCCAAATGTCATGTAGATCTTGTCTGCCATCTGTAGAATCGCGCTGATCTCATCGCGGATCTGATCTGGTCGCAAGAAGAGGTGCGCGTCATCCTGATGAAAGCCGCGTACGCGGAAGAGCCCATTCAATGCACCAGAAGCTTCATAGCGGTGAACGTGGCCGATCTCTGCGATGCGCAGAGGTAGTTCGCGATAGCTATGTGTCACACCCTTGTAATAGAGCATACAACCTGGGCAGTTCATCGGTTTAATTGCAAACTCTCGCTCTTCAATTGTCGAAAGATACATGTTCTCGCGATAGTGCTCCCAATGGCCTGAAGTCTCCCACAGCTCTTTTGTCAGAAGCATTGGTGTCTTGATCTCGATGTAGTTGCCTTCAGCCAAACAGCCTCGCAGAAACTCCAACAGACGATTCCAGATGATCAACCCCTTCGGATGGATGAATGGCATCCCAGGAGCCTCCTCTTTGAATGAAAAGAGATTCAACATCGGCCCGAGCACCTTGTGGTCACGCTTCTTGGCCTCTTCGAGCATGTGCACATACTCTTTCAGCCGCTTCTTATCGGGGAAGGAGATCCCATAGATACGAGTGAGCATCTCGCGATCTTTGTCTCCGCGCCAATAGGCACCAGAGGTCTTCAGAATTTTAAATGCCTTAATTTTACCTAGCGAGCTCAAGTGAGGTCCGCGGCAGAGATCAAAGAACTCTCCTTGGCGATAGCCGGAGATCGAACCTTCAAAGCCTTCGATCAGCTCCTTCTTATAGGGATTCTGTGTAAAGGAGCTCAGCGCCGCCTCTTTGCTAGCAAATTCAACTCGCTCTGGGAGATATTGCGCAGCCAAAATTGCATCAACCTCCTTCTCAAGACGCTCGAAATCTGCGTCCGAAAGGGTCAAGTTGGCAAAGTCATAATAGAAGCCATTCTCAATTGGAGGCCCAATGGTCGGCTGCGCCTGAGGAAATAGACGCATCACGGCCTGCGCCAATACGTGTGCGGAGGTGTGCCAAAAGACCTCTTTGCCCTTCGCATCATCAAATCCAAAGAAGAGGATCTGGTCGCCTTCTTGCACCTGATATGAAAAATCCTTCAACACTCCATTGACAGAAGCGGTAACTGCCTGCTCGGGAGCCGTCATGTGTAGCTGATCTGCTACGGATTTCAAAGTGGCTCCTGCAAGAACTTCAATGTGCTTCTGATTCACATGCACTTTCATCATTTTCCTCAAATGTAAAGCCGCTTTACATGAAGTGTCGCCGACTCCCCATTTAGATCGACAGCAACTCCTTCACACGGCCCGAATTCTATCTCTTTCGCCAGCACTTCGCCCATCACATAGTCGCGATAGCGCTCAAATGCCTCTTGTACGCGCGAACTTGTCTGCATGGCGATCGCAATGCGATCTGTCACTTCAAACCCCTGCTCGCGGCGCATGGTATTAATCTTATTAATGATTTCGCGCGCAAATCCCTCTTGGATGAGCGCTTCATTTAACGTCAGGTCGAGCGCCAAAGTCAACTCGCCCTCATTGCTTGCAGCCAGTCCAGCTTTCACATTGCGCTCGAGAAAGACATCGCCCGGCTCTAGTAGCCAGTCGCCCATCTGCAAGCACTTACCAGCCACCAGCGT